>JAUYEF010000181.1 GCA_030691635.1 Bacillota bacterium | reverse complement strand
GTCCGTGGAACACCCAGTTCTCCTCATCGCAGTGCAGAGACACGTCTATCCCTATCACCGGACCGCCTATCCGACCTTTGATGGTGTGTTCCGTGCAGTGAAGGTTGACATCCTTCCCGAAGAGATCCCCGCCTATCCGTCCAGAGAGGATACCCGTGGAATCATGGTTGAGACGGATGTCGCCACCCTGAATCAGGCCTCCTATCCGGCCCTCGATGAGGCCGCCCGAACACGAGCACTCGATGTCGAACCCACCGATTTCTCCCCCGATTCTTCCCCACATCTGGCCCATCTGTTCACCTCAGACTCGTTGTGTTCACCGCCGGAAGCATCACCTAGATTCTTCGATAACCTGCCGCACTATCATTAGAGCCTGCTTCGCATCTGCCTGAGTTACGTCCTTGTGCGTGACCATCCGGATCCGTGTCTGGGTGTGCGAGGTGCACTTGACGCCTTTGGCCGCAAGCTTCTTGACATACGTCGCGGCGTCCATACCGGTCCCGCTGACGTCGTAGGCCACTATGTTGGTCTGCACGCTCTCGAGATCTATGTCTATCCCGGGAATCTCGGCCAGTCCTTCCGCGAGCACCTGTGCCGTCTTGTGGTCTTCGGGGAGCCTTGAGACCATCGTCTCAAGCGCCACGATACCCGCCGCAGCGACGACGCCCGATTGCCTCAACCCGCCGCCCACCGCCTTCCTGAACTTGCGTGCCTGGTCGATGAACTCCTTCGAGCCGCACAACATGGAGCCCATGGGCGCGGACAGGCCTTTCGACAGGCAGAACATCAGCGAGTCGCAATGCCTGGTGATGTCTGTTACCGGGACCCCCAGCGCATGTGCCGCGTTGAAGACACGCGCTCCGTCCAGGTGCACCTTGAGGCCACCGGCGTGGGCGACGTCATACAGCCGTTTCATCGTCTCGACCGGCATGACAGTGCCGCCGGCGCGGTTGTGAGTGTTCTCAAGGCACAGGAGGCGCCGTGACGGGCCGGAGCTCAGGGGCTTCAGAGCAGCCTTGACGTGCTCCGGGTCGAGCGCGCGGAACCTATCGCCAGTCATCAGGAAGGGCTGTACCGCCGGGAGCAGGGCGAGCCCGGCCGATTCATACCAGAAAATGTGTGACTCGTCCTCACATATGATCTCGTCGCCGTGAATGGTATGGCACATGACACCGAGCAGGTTGGCCAGTGTTCCGGAGACGCAGAAAACCGACGCTTCCTTGCCCACTATTTCCGCGGCAAGCTCTTCGAGACGGCGGACCGTGGGATCATCCGCCGTATCCTTCGTCGCCCACCACCGCGTCGTGCATGGCACGCCGCATCGCCTCGGTGGGCTGTGTGGTTGTGTCGCTCCTCAACTCTATCTCGTGCATCGCTCGAACCTCCAGTCGTGGCGCAATGACTACTCTGATTCATGCAGTAAGCGCGATATTCCTGCGCAGGCCGCGCGTGCACGAGCCGGGCCGGGCTTGCTGCAAAGTGCATGGCCGCGCAGGGCTACGCCTGCTGCAGCCTGTTTATGACCGCGACGAGCCGTCCGACCAGGTGATCGTGGTATACGCGGCCCTTCTCTGCGGAGGCCAGCGTGGGGCGGCCGGAGACACCTTTGGATATCGGAGCAGCTTCCGCCAGCCTGGCGGCGGTGGACGGAACGTAGCAGAGCGTGTCCAGAGGGTAACGAGGGTCCACGCTGTAGAGCGGGGCCGGCGGAGGCGGGAAATCGCGGGCACGCTCGGGTTTGCACAACGCCGGGTACCGGTGGTACATGTGCGAGGTCTCGATCTCGTCTGCGTGGCCGAGCGGGCCGAACCCCAGGTCACTCACGATCTCCTTGGACATGTAGCCGGGGTCGAAAATCACAACTTCCACGCCAAGGAGGCGTTGCGCTCGCTCTGCCGCGATCTGCATCCACGTGATATTCACGATACGGTGCCCGTTCAGATAGACAAACCTCTTCACGCCGTGGCGGGAGAGGGATTCCGTCACATCGTACAGGAGCTCAGCGAGGACCTCCGCCCGGATGCTGATTGTGCCGTCGAGCGCCATATGGTGCGGCGACCAGCCATACCACAGGGGTGGGGCGATCAGTGCCCCCGTCTGGCACGATACATCCTCAGCAAGGGTCATGGCGACCATCGAGTCTGAACCAAGCGGAAGGTGCGGGCCGTGCTGCTCGGTGCTGCCCACGGGCACGATGACCACCTTCGCGCTTTCCTTTGCTTCCCTGAACTCCTCCCATGTCAACTCCTGTAACCAACGTCCGGACACGCAATGCACGCCCTTTCTGTTCTGTGCTTTGCGTTTGGGTTCGATGGGCCGGCGCCGCGTCCCTGCGGACGCCACGTCCTTGCGGGCGCTATGGCCGCGACGAGCGCTCAAGCACGCCTTTAAGGCGGTCGACAGTGTCCGTGAACGCCTGGCCGGGCCTGTACCAGGGGGAGGGCGTCGGGTCTTTGCCGCTCGGATCCGGCCCGTGCCCTGGCCACAGCACCGCGCGCACGAGGTCTCCCTTCAGCTCGAGTTCGAGCGACGGACCCAGCACGACCCGGTACAGCCGCTCCCCATCTGGTGGGATTCGAGCTTTGCGGGAATGCGCGAGGCCGTCCAGCGCGCGGACGAGCTCCATGTCGTGCTGCCTCCAAGCAGTCCGTGCGTGGTCCTGGCCTTCCCTGAGGTACAGCTCCTCCGCATCAGCGAGGCGGTAGACTGAGACGAGGTCTGTATCAGGCTGCCGGAAAAGCGCAAGAAGCTTCTGCCACAGGGGACGCAGGCCTGACGGGCGGCCTGCCGCCGCATCGCGCCGGGTGTTCTGGTATCTGGCTTAAGGCCCACTGCCGGCTCTCCCGAGCGCGGCGTCGTCGGCCAGAACCGGCACCGGGAGACACAGCAGATAGGCGCAGAAGACGAGCGCACTGGTGAGCACGGATGCGAGATTCCTCTTCATCGAGCCTCCACTCCAGTCGGGGCGGGTGCGACGACTGATATTTGTCGCGACGAGCCGCTCAGGCTTGACTCCAGTCCGATCGCGTCAAACCCGACCGCAAGTCCAATCGTTGACCTCGACGCGTCACGGAACCCATGTGTTCCACATCTCGAAGTCTCGACCCGTGAAGGAAGGAATAGTTGCGATAGGTCATGGAAATCTCTTCCATCATGTCAAAGGAGGCACACAGGCATGAGTAGGGTTATGACAGTGGTTTTCCTGGCATGCGCTTTCCTCTGGTACATGTGCGGCACTGCCCTCGCAGATGGTTTCGTGCCTTATGTTCCGTCTCCAGAACCGACTGACGCCACCTGGTCGATCGTGGCCTATGATCCCGCGACCCGCGAGATCGGGGTGATTGTGACGACCAGGAGACCGGCGGTCGGCAACCGGTGCCCTTGGGCCGTATCCGGGGTCGGCGCGGTTTCGACCCAGGCTTCGACCAACCCGCATCTCGCGTTCAGGGTGCTCGATTGTCTCAGCAGAGGATATGACGCCAAGACCGCGCTGGACCACGTCGTCGGCGAAGACCTCGATATGCAGGCAAGGCAGATCATTGTGGTCGACCACTGGGGCAACGTCGCGGCCTTCACCGGGACAAAGCCCCAGGACTTCAAGCTGCACCACCTCGGGAAGAACTTCGCGGCGGCAGGCAACATTTTGGCCTCCAGGGCCGTGATCGAGAACACTGCCGCCACTTTCGAGAAGTCGACAGGGGCGCTGGCTTACAGGCTCCTTGCGGCCATGGACGCCGGACAGGCAGCGGGCGGCGATTCCCGAGGCAAGCAGTCCGCGGCGCTCAAGGTCGTGAAGCCCGGCTGGATGCCATACATTGACGTCAGGGTCGACGACCATCCCGAGCCGCTCGTCGAACTCAGGCGGCAGCTCGACATCTGGTCGGCCGTCGTAAAGGCGACCACTTCCCTTGCTCCTCAGATGGGATACAGGTATGTCTCCCTGAACCAGAGAGGCACGGACGTACAGGACATGCAGGTCATGCTGCGCGACCTGGGCTTCTACTCTGGCGCGGTTGACGGATACTTCGGCGACGACACCGAGACAGCGGTCAGGGCGTTCCAGGAGAAACAGAAGCTCGTGGTGGACGGGATAGCGGGCCCGAAGACGGTGGCTGTACTGGCAGAAGCCTGGAACGCGCTGCTGAAGAAGTGATCGTAGAGCTCTGATCCTTCGCGGTCGCGAAGATGCGTGGAGTAGGATGCAGGGGCTGAGATGCAGGCACTGGGATTCGAGTCAGGTCAGGGGCCGTCCCGAGAGTGCGGGCGGCCTCTGCGTTCCGCGAGTTGCTCGCGCAAGGTTGTGTGCGGGGGCCGGCGAGCCGGTCGTCACCTGTGCTGCAGGGCACATCTTCTCCTCTTGCCTGTGCCCAGAGCACAGCGGGCGGGGCGTCTGTATCCCACGGCACAGTGTCTCTCTGCTCGGGTCCGACCACCATCGCCCTACCCGAGTTCTATCACCTTCGCCCGTTGCCTTACGGCGTCCGGCACCGGGTGGCAGGTGAAGAAGACGATCTGCAACGCTCCGGTATTCTCCAGCAGCAGCTCCCACGCCCTGGCCTGGCGGCCAGGGTCCGAGTTCACCAGGACGTCGTCGAGCAGGACCACCTGCTTGTCCCTGGTGTCTCTTTTCCCGCCGTCTCCTGCCAGCAAAGTCGCCAGCGCCAGGCGCGCGACGAAGGCGACCTGTTCTGTCGTGCCGAATGAGACTTCCTTTGTCTTTGCGTCCAGACGCAGGCTCTCATAGTCGCCGGATATCGCCCTCGGCTGCAGCCCTTTGGGGTCCAGCTCCACGGACGTGTGCCTGCCACCGGTGAGGCGCGCAATCCAGGGCTCGACCTTCTTCTGCAGAGGCTCGATCACCGCATCAACCATCTTTGCGTGTTCCTCATCAAGGACAGCTTTCAGAAGGTCCCAGGCCATGGCCTCGCGGCCCAGCGACTCTTCCTCACGCCTTTTCTGGAACAGCTCTTCCTCATGCTCGTGGACGCGTTCGGAGAGGCCGTCTGCAGAATTCAGGACCTGCCCGAGCAGTTTGTTGAACTTGGCCTGGCTATCCCAGTGGCGCGACTCCAGTTCCGCTGCCCGTGCTTCCAGCCGCTTCACCTGGTCGTTGGTCACATGCTCACCCTCCGGCTTGATGGCCAGGGCGTCTCGCCTCAACTGGGTCGCTGCGGCCAGCTCCTGTTCGGCCAGGCTCCCGAGAAGCACGAACATCTCACCCGCCTGTTCGACAGCGGGTTCGAACCGCTCGCCCTCAGCCCAGACTCTTGTCGTGATGGCGGCAAGGGCTTGATGAGAGCCCGATGCCAGCCTGTGGACACGGTGAAGCTCTTTGAGCCCCGCGGCTTTCCTGGCGGACAACACCTGCGTCTCGGCCTCAGCGTCACGAAGCGCCTCCTGCTTAGCCCGTACAACCTGCTCAACGCGCTCCAGGGCCGCGCGAGCCTCTTTTAGCGATTCCAAGCAGGCGCGCCCTGTCTCGGATAGGTCCACGTCCTTTCGGCCAAGGGCGCTTTCATCTAGACTCTCCCATCCCTCCTCTCTCGCGACGGAAAGGGCCTCCGCATGCTGCGACCGGAGTTCAAGCAGGGAGAGGCCGGTGCTCTCTTCAGTCATGTCGCCCAGCCGGACCCTGGCGGCAGTCTCTGCGTCGCCGATTCTCTTGCGCAGTGCCTCGGCCTGCTCATACTGCTGTTCGAGTTCCCTCCACGCGGCGTCCACGTTCTCGAACTGGACGGCACTGGTCCGGGAGCTCATACCCATATCGTGCACGAGCTGTTCGAGCAGCCTGTCCAGCTGCTCCTTAGCCCCTCGGGCGTCCTTCATGCCTGTGCTGACACTGATCTTGGCGGTCCCGTCAATGCCGAGCTCGAACGAGTGCGCCGCATCCCAGGTCTCCGAACTGCCAGGTTGGACCGCAAACCTCGCCTCAGGACCCTGGTCCGCGGAGACCGCACCGCACAAAGACACCTCGGCCACTATCTTGAGTTTCATCGCCATCGCGTCGAGCCTGGCTTTGGCGTTTGTGGCCGCCGTCCACGCGCTTCGAAGAGACTTCATCTGGGCGCTGGTAGGGGCGGCGATTTCGCCGGACCGCAGGTCTCGCAACCGACGGAGTTCCCTGGAAGCCTTCAGCAACCAGATGTAGCGGCGCAGGACGCTCAGGCGCTGGGCCTGCTGGTCCAGGTCCTGTACGGAGCGTGCCTTTAATGACCGGGCTGCTGCCGCATGTTCGTGCTCCGTCCGACCTCCGGCCGCCTTCAGCCACGACGCATCAAGACGGGTCTGGATTGTACTGATGTCCTCTATGTATTCGGTCCACTGCCGCTTGATCTTGGCGAGGCCTTCGGCGGCCTGCTCGCCGGCACGCGCCTTGGCGTCCATCGTGGCGTAGCCATCCCATGCCTTCCGCCGCTCCCGGAGCGCCGCCCCGGCGGCCTTCGCCGCCTCATACTCCAAAAGAGTCGCTCGAGCGGCCTGACCCGCGCTCTCGCACTGTCTCACGGTGTCCTCATGCTGGGCTTCCGTCTGGCGCTCCTCAGCGAGCTTGCGCTCGGTGGCGGTCGCTTCGGCGGTCGCGCGCTGCCAGGCAGAACCCGTCAGCATGCGCCCACCCGGCGTAAACCGCCCGCGCCACTCCCGGCTCACATCGTTGATGAGCCGCTGGTCGTCCTCTGTCACGAGCATTCCTGCCAGCGTGTCCGATAGCCGGCTCCTAAGCGGCTGCGGGACCCCCTCAGTGAGCACTCCTGGGGAGCTGCCCTGGGACGACCAGAGTGTCCCTGCATACTGGGCGACACCGTCCTCTTCAAGGATGCGTGCGATCATCTCGCCCGCTTCCCTGTCCTGTGCCAGCGGCCGCCAGTCGCCTTTCTCCTCACGCGACAGTAGTGTGTGTTCACGGCGGGCGAAGAAGGTCTTCTCCACCCGGTAGGTGGACCCGCGCGCCTCGAACTCGAGTGACACCTGGGGCAGAAGCCGCCGGCCTTTCGGGGTTATGGCAAGGATGTCGCGGCTGGTGGTGTCTGGGCGCTCGAATAGCGCGTGGTGGATGGCCTCCATGAGAGTCGACTTGCCGGTCTCGTTCGGCCCCACAACGACCGTCAGCCCGTCCGCGGGCTCGAGTTCGATCGGGCTGAGCAGGCCCCGCCAGAACCTGACTGTAAGACGCCTGAGTATCACTGCTGTCCCCCCCTTTTCAGGAGGTCAAAGCGCCCAAAGAGTAGTTGAAGGGCTCTCCTGGCCGTCTCTTCAGGGATGCGGCCGCCGGCATCCCTGCCGAGTGCCGGACCAGGGCTCCACCCTGCGGGTGGGCACCCTGTATCACCCGTGGCATAGGCAATGAGCCTGGCAGCCACTCGCCTCAACAGGCCCGACGGCAGTTCGCCTGCGTCCATCTCGGCCAGGGTTGTCACCAGATCCTTGTCGTCGACCTCAAGCGAGAAGAAACGAGGTCTGATCTCGTCGAGCACCCGGGCCGTCTCCTCTTTGATGGTGGGTGGCACGACTCCCTTGAGCGTTATCCTGACAAGCGACTGGCCGGGCTCGTCCATATTCTGGACGCTGTCCTGAAGCGCCCTGACAGACGTTTCGTCCCTGACCTCAAACTCTTCCTGTCTCCACACGAAACGGCTCGTCCGGCGCTTCCGCACTACCGGAGTCTCTGTAGGCCCGTCGATCTCCACGATGAGCACGTTGCCCGAGTCGCGTTCGCCGAAACCCGCCTGCTCGTGGGTACCGGAGTAGAACGTGCGGCCCTCCGCATGGCGCCCGTCACGACCGGCGCCGGCGTCGGGGAACGTTGAATGCCAGTGGCCGAGCGCCAAGTAGTCAAGATCACGCTCTTGAGCGGCGGCAGAAGGCACAGGATGGTCATCAGCCGGCAGCTCTGGCAGCACCTGCCATGAGCCATGGGCCACGCCGATCCTCACGCCGTCTTCAGGCCTCCGGGCCGGAATCCAGGCCGTGGGGTCTTGCGCGCTTGTCTTGCCTGCGCACGGGCAGGGATACAGCGTCACGCCTCCCACAGTCACGGGGCGTGGTTCCGTCAGCACGCGGATCGTCGGGGGAAGGTTCCGCCACTCGTCTCTCCCGGTGTAGATGCTGTCCTGTGAAAGGGGATCATGGTTTCCGGGAAGTATGAACACTGGGCAGGGCGCGTTTCGCAGCGCTTCTCTGGCTTCATAGAGCAGAGTCCTGGAGATGCGGTTTGTCTCAAAGCAGTCTCCGGCGACAATGATGAAGCCGGCGTCCTCCTGTCTGGCCACGTCAAGCACGCGGCCGATTGCCGAAAGCCGCTCCTTGCGCAGTTCCTCGGGTCTCGACCGTCCCGCAAACCCCATGCCGAGCTGCCAGTCGGCAGTATGGACGAACTTCACCAAACAGAGCACCTCCCTGGGCGGTAAGAGATGCGTGAGAGAGGGATTCGTGCTGGGGCTCAAGATCTTTCCTGCTGCTCACTTACCTCCTGTACGATGCAAGCACCGACAGCATGTCTTTCACGAATCCGGTGACCGACTCCACGTGGTTGATGACATCGAAGAATATGACGCCAGCGTCAACCGAGCATCTTCCCTGGCGAAGCCTTATGATGTGATTCTGCCTGAGCACGGAGGCCATGACGAGCACCTCGTCTATCATCTCGGCCATGTACAATGTCGGATCGTCTATCACGGAGGGGAGCTGTGTGAGAACCGCACCCAGGGCTTTGCGCAGCTTCTCCAGCTCTGATACAGCTGCCTCGCTGAATTCGGCGCCTTCGTCGTATTTCCTCGCCGCCAACCGCGCGATCTCATCGAGGTGGTGACCCATGCGCTCCAGGTCGTTGACGGCGTGTATGAGGTCCGCGGCCTGCCGGGATTCGGCCTCGATCAACCTCTGTTGAGTCAAGCTCATAAGATACTTCGTTACGTCTTTCTGCGCGTCGTTCAGGCATTTCTCCTTTTCCGCCAGCATGGACCCAAGCCTCTCATCCCAACGGACCATCATCTTCATGCTCTGCTCCATCATGTCGTTGACCAGTTTCGAGCATTCCTTGATCTCCTCACGGCACGCGTTGAGGGCTGCCGGCGGCGTCCGGATGAGACGGTCATCAAGGAAGGTCGTAGGGCCCTGGCCCTTTGATCGTTCGGGTAAGAGCCGTTCGAGCATTCGCACATACCTGGTGGTCAGCGGCAAAAAGACCAGGGTGTTGGCGACGTTGAACAGCGTGTGAGAGTTGGCGATCTGGCGCTGCACACTGGGGGACGTTGCCCGGACGAAGTTGATAAAATATGGGAAAACCAAGAAGGAGAATATGGTGCCTGAGACGTTGAACATCGTATGTGCCCATGCTGTCCTGCGGGCGTTCACACTGGTGCCGATGCTGGCGAGCTGCGCTGTCACGGACGTGCCTATGTTGGTGCCGAAAACGATACAGACCGCTCCGGACAGGCTGAGTAGCCCTGCTTCCGCCAGGACCATAGCGATAGCGATTATCGCCGAGCTCGAGTGCACCAGCATGGCTCCCAGCGCCCCGACGAGCACCGCCGTGAGCGGCATCTGGCCAAGGTCCATGACGATGCGGCTGAAAGCCTCATTACGCTGCAAGAACCCGACGCCACCGCTGAGGCTGTTGAGCCCGATGAACATAAGGCCGAAGCCAAGGACGGCCGAGCCGAGGTTTCTCGCGCGGTCGGACGCACCGCCGAACCGGACGGCGAAGCCGATCGCGACAAACAGCAGGGCATAGTCTGTGAGCCTGAACGCCATCAGCTGGGCGGTGACCGTAGTCCCTATGTTGGCTCCGTAGATGACTCCGACGGCCTGAGTGAGGGTCATGAGACCGGCGTTCACGAAACCGACGGCCAGCACTGTGATGGCGGTGCTGCTCTGCATCAGCGCGGTCAGCACCGCGCTCACGATCACAGCGAGATAGGTGTTCCCGGTGAGCGCCCCGAGGATCCTCTTGACGGCGTTGCCCGCGTAGCGCTTCAGCCCATCGCCCATCATGCTCAACCCGAACATGAGCAGGGCAGTACCACCGACGACCCCGAGGATTAAGTCTCTCACTGCGCTACCCCGACACCCGCCTGATGTGGCAACCATTGTGCGAATTGGCGTGAGCGAGCTCGTTCTCCTGCTGGGTTTCTACGGCCTCGCGCACTCTGCGGCATGGGCGCGCAGGATCTGGATACCGTGCCCCAGAGCAGGCAGAATGGCCTGCAGGCATTCCTCGACGGCCCGCGGGCTCCCGGGAAGGTTGATCACGAGTGTGCGTCCCCTTATCCCCGCCACAGCGCGTGACAGCATCGCCCGGGGGGTCTTCTTCAGGCTCTCGATTCTCATGGCCTCGGCGATGCCTGGGACCTGCTTCTCGATGATGTCCAGCGTGGCGTCCGGGGTGACGTCCCTGGGACCCAGGCCGGTGCCGCCAGAGGTGAGCACGAGATCGAGGCCCACCTCATCACAGAGACGCAGCAGACGCTGCTTGATGAGGTCCTTCTCGTCAGGGACCACCTCGTAGGACACCACAAGGCCGCCCGCGTCCTCAACCATCTGAGTTGCGACCTTGCCCGATACATCGCTGCGCTCGCCGCGCGAACCCTTGTCGCTCGCCGTCAGGATGCCGACAAGGTAGATGTCCGGGTCGAACTCAGAGAACAGGTCGCCCGGCCGTACGGTCCCTCCCTTCATCACCCGCGCGAAGATGCCCTCGCGAGGCATGACGCAATCCCCGACCTGCTGGAAGATGGCGCAGCCCTGGTGGCACTGTTTCCCGATCTGGGTGACCTCCAGCAAAGGGCCGCCGGCGACGCCAGGAGATGTGACGACAAACCTGGTCCCGACAGGCAGTCCCGGCAGGTCGATCCCTTCGACGGTCAGGTTCTCGGCGAAGTCGCCGCAGACGAGATCGAGCCCTTTGGCGCGCATCTTATCTATGCTCGACACGGCGAGCAGGCTCACCTGCCTGTGCCAGCCCCCGGCGTGGGCGTCTCCCTCAAGCCCATATCCCGCCACCAGAGTGGCTTCAGGGACAGGTGTCTTCGACGTGCCCTTGCGCTCGCTGACGCAAACCGCGACGATCCTGCCTTCGATGCCTGGGGAAGCGCTCGGCTGCCCCTGTCTCTCGCGCTGGCTCATAAGGTCGCCCCCTGGTCCTTTCGGACGAACTCACCACTCTTGCCGCCCGCCTTATACACAAGCCTGATGTCGTCTACTCGCATCTCTCGGTCAACAGCCTTGCACATGTCGTATATGGTGAGCGCGGCCACGGATGCCGCCGTCAAAGCTTCCATCTCCACACCGGTCTTCCCGGTGCTCCTGGCTGCGACCTCTATCTCCACCGCCGCAACGCTATGATCGCCGCAAGATCCGCCGGGCACCGCATCCAGGCGGATTTCCACCGAAGCAAGTGGGATGCTGTGGCAAAGCGGAATCAGTTCTGGTGTCCTCTTGGCTGCCATGATGCCTGCGACTCTCGCGACCGCAAACACGTCGCCCTTTGGCGCAGAACCCGAGACGATCATCGCGAGAGTCTCGGGCTTCATGAGCACTCGTGCGCGGGCGACGGCCACCCGGTCGGTGTCCGGCTTGTCGCCTATGTCCACCATGCGCGCCCTGCCCTTCTCATCCACATGCGAAAGTTCTGCCACAGGTCAACCCCCCAGCCTGGACATGCGGCGTTTCGAGACATCGCGCGATGCACCGCACTCGAGTGGCTTGGCCATGACTGCCGCTCCGATGACTCTGGTGAGTTCCGCGTCGGAGGCGCCCGCGCGCATTGCGGCCCCGAGGTCGATTTCGTCCGAAGACCACAGGCAGGGAGCTATCCGCCCATCCGCTGTAAGCCGCAGCCTGTTGCATCCCGGGCAGGAGTGCCTCGACACAGATGTGATGAACCCGACCAGGGCCTTATCCGGTGTGGTTATGGCCATGCCCTGCCCGCCGACGGGCGCGCCTGCCTGCCCACCCGCCGGCGCGCCTGGCCGCCCACCTACCGGCCGGCCGCCACAGGCATCGCGCACAGTGTGAATGGCGCCCGCCGCGTGGGCTGAAGGCTCAAGACCCGAGCGCAGCGGCCAAGTATGGTAGCGGGCCGGGCCAGAGCCGGGCCCCACCCCCATAACCTCAGCCACACCACCGTCTGGCTCAAGCCTCTCCATCATCTCTGCGGTGTCCACAAACGACGCGGGCTGGATGCTCCCGGCGCATCCAAGAGGCATCAGCTCGATGAACCGTACGACCAGCCCTGTCATCATCCCGAAAAGCGCAAAATCCTGGACCTCATCAATGTTGTCGCGTGTGACGACCACGTTCATCTTCACGGGCCAAAGCCCCGCAGCCAGCGCCGCGCCTGCCCCTTCGAGCACGGCGGTCAGGTCGCCTCCACGGGTGACGCTTCTGAACCGGTCACTGCGCAGCGTGTCCAGGCTGATGTTCACCCTGTCCAGCCCGGCTGCCTTGAGGTCGCCGGCCACGGGCGCGAGCAGCGATGCGTTTGTCGTCATCGAGAGATCGCGAAGCCCTAGGCTCCTGAGGCCGTTGAGGGCGGCGACCAGCCCGCCCAGGCCCTTCCTCACAAGTGGCTCGCCGCCAGTCACGCGGATCGACCGGATTCCGAGCGAGATCGCCAGGCGCGCGATCCTCGTTATCTCCTCATACCTCAGGATGGATGCGTGTGGCTTCGGCGGCACTCCTTCCTCGGGCATGCAGTACACGCACCGGAAGTTGCACCTGTCCGTCACCGATATCCGCAGGTATGTGATCTCTCTGCCATACTTGTCTATCACTTGGGCCACCACCGCTCGCAACCGGTGGCGCTTATATCGTAACCACCCATTTCGTTGAGAGATGCCTTGAACTCCTCTGACCTCAGGGATTCGAGCATTGCCTGGACGCGCCGGTCACTCACGTTTCTCTCGGGAATCGCGAGCTCGTACAGTTCCTTAGCCACCGGCACGAAGTCAAGCCCGAGGGCCCGCGCCGCGGCCAGCACGCCAAGGCCGCAATCCGCCAGCCCGGTCGCGACGGCCGATGCGACCGCCGTGTGCGTGTATTCCTCATGGTCGTAACCGGGTATTGCCTCGGGTGCGATCCCAAGCCGTCTGAGCAGGAGGTCCAAGAGCACCCTCGTGCCGGCGCCGCGCTGCCGGTTCACCATCCTGACCTGCCCGGACGCAAGCGACTCAAGCCCTTTGATCTGCTTCGGATTGCCCTTGGGGACGATCAGGCCCTGGTCCCGGTTTGCGACAGCCACCAGGAGGACCCTCTCGCCCGGCATGATCCTGGCCAGGTAGGAGGTGTTGTACTCGCCTGTGGTCTCATCAATGAGATGCGTGCCGGAGGCATGAGCTTCGTTCCGTCGCAACGACATCAGGCCCCCGAGACTCCCCGCATGGGACGAGGCCAGGCCCGTTCCCGACCGGCGCCGCATTATGGAACCGAGCAGGTCGAGGCCTGGGTCGTGGCTTCCAATGACAACGACCGTGTTCTCGATCTCTGATCTGGGCCTCAAAAGCGCGACGCGCACTCTGGACCCCTCTGCGATTCCCTCAGACATCCGGGGGATGCGCACGATGCCGTCGGCCCGGACGATAGAAGTAATCACACCAGCGCCGCGGGAAATCGGTGAGGCGACAAGCCTATCGCCCACACGCCCGACCTTCACCCTGAGGTATTCCTCGACGCCCGCCGGTGAGGCGACCTTGCGCGCCAGGGTGGCCTCGACGGTCTCCGGCTCCGCGGGGCGTAAGCCCAGCATTGCCTTCAGGACTGGTTCGACGAATGTGGAGAAGGTGAGAAACGCGGATGCCGGATACCCAGGCACCCCGATCACCGGCTTTTGGCGCCCGCCGTGACCGACCCGGCCCAGGACGACGGGCTTGCCCGGCCTCTGCGCCACGCCGTGCACAAGCACCTCACCGGCAGACTCGATCACCTCGACGGTGAAGTCTTCGGACCCGGCGGATGAGCCGGCGTTGATGGCGATGATGTCAGCCTGCTCAAGCGCTTTGCGTAGCGCACTCTTGAGCGCAGACGCGTCGTCCGGCACCACAGCCGTCCGGAGGGGCACGCCGCCCCATTCTGCAACAAGCGCGGACTGGACGTATGTGTTGGACTCGATGATGTCGCCCTCACGGAGAAGCGGCTTGCTCCCTGCCAGCCTCTCCGATGGCTCGACGATCTCGTCGCCGGTCGGGATGAGCGCCACGACAGGCTTGCGGCGGACCTTGACTTCCCAGATGCCGGCGGCCAGCAGCGCGCCGGCATCCGCGGGCCGCAACACATGCCCCTCGGGAAACAGCAGCTCAGTGGCGACAATGTCTTCGCCTATCGCCCTGACATGCTGCCACGGGGAGGCCGGGGCGATGATCTCGGCAGCCCCTGAGTCGAGCCAGCTGACGTCCTCAGACATTATCACAGCGTTCCTGCCTGCCGGCATGGGGTCTCCTGTGTCCACCCAGTCGAAGTCCCTGCCGGGCTCGAGAACCACGGGCCTTGTTTCGCCGGCCATGAAAGTCGTCTGTGCGTCTACGGCGATCCCGTCCATGGCCGCCGCGTGGTAGTGCGGCGACGAAACCCTGGCGAAAACCGCCTCTGCCAGCACTCTTCCGGTGCTGTCCGGAACGCTCGCGCTCTCTGCCTCAAGAGGTCTGATCTTGAGCGAAGAGAGCCACTTCGCGAGCGCGTCCTCTATTGGAACCGAATCCAGGTATCTCCTTAACGATCTCACGGTGAAACCTCCGCAGAAAGATCGAATGACTTGCGTTCCGCCGGCCGGGCGCCTGCCACCAGTATCGCGCCCGGCACCGGCACGTTACCCGCCCCGGCCGGGCGCCTAGAATCCCCAGAGGTATACGTCCACCACCTGGCCGGCCTCATAGCCGCCCGATTCCTCTGGGATTCTCACGGTGCCGTCTGCCCGGACAAGCGTCGATATGAGGCCGGACTTGCCGAACACCGGCCTCGCATAGAGCCTGCCTTCCTTGATGACAAGCCTGACCCTGACGCGCTCCTCTCTGCCGGGCCCTGACGAAAGGTTGCGCTCGAGCACCGCCCTTACAGAAGGCCGCGCCCGTTCAGAAGCGAGGACGGTCGTGGCGCGCTCGCCGCTCAACACCCTGAGCAGGGGCTTGACCACCGCTTCGAAGGCCACCAGGGCGGATGCCGGGTGGCCGGGCAGCCCGAAAACGGGAACGCCCCCTGCCAGCCCAAGGATCGTGGGTTTGCCCGGCCGCAGCGCCAGCCCGTGGACCAGCACCCCCGGCTCGCCAAGCGCGTTGAGCACTTTGGGAGTGAGGTCCAGCGGACCGACCGAGCTGCCGCCGGACATTATGATAGCGTCCGCACCGGCGTGCAGTTCGTCCTGGCAGGCGCGCAGCAGGGTCCCATAGTCATCCCGGAACACGCCCACAAAACGCGCCCGGCAGCCCGACATCGAGGCCGCCGCTATGAGAGCCGGGCCGTTGATGTCCGGCACCTGACCAGGGCCAGGCATGGCACCCGGCGGCACGATCTCGTCACCCGTCGAGACCACACTGACCACCGGCCGCTCGAACACCGGTACCGCTGACATGCCGACGGACGATAGAGCGCCAACATCGTGTGCGTTCAGCCTGCGGCCCTGCTCCAGCAGCAGTTCGCCACGCGCCAGGTCCTCGCCCCGGTGGATGACGTTCTCCCCGGGAGCGACGTCCTTCACGATAGCGATGGTCGCCTCCGCGAGCTCCTCCGTGTATTCCACCATCACAACCGCGTCCGCGCCGTCCGGCAACATCCCGCCCGTCGGTATGCGGAACGCCTGGCCCGCATCTATGCGACCCTCTGCGCTTTGCCCCATGGCGACTTCGCCCACAACGATGAACAGCGCCGGAGTGGTCTCTGTCGCGCCGAACGTGTCCTTTGCCCTCACGGCGAAGCCGTCCACGGTCGAACGGTCGAATGAAGGCACATCGACCTCCACCGCAATGTCCCTCGCAAGCACTCGACCCGCAGCCGCGAAGATGTCCTGGACCTCCTGCGGCCTTTCCGCAGGAGCCCAGAGTCCGAGGTACTTGTCTAGCGCGTCCGCAGGCTTGGAAAGACTGAAGAACTCCAACTGATCTCCTCCTACTGCCTCACCATACCGGCCATGACTCGCGCGAACTCAACCAGGGTCGCAACCAGTGGACTGGCTGGCGCCGCAAGCACCTGCTTGGGTGTGCCTTCCTGGACCACTCTGCCGGATTCCATGACCATCACCCTGTCGGCCACCACCGCGGCTTCGGCGAATTCGTGAGTGACCAGCACGGCTGACGTAGATGTCTGACGCAGGAGCGGCCTTATCTCCTTCATCAGGCCCATGCGCGATACCACATCAAGACTCGAAAACGGCTCATCCAGCAAGAGCACTGCAGGCTCGAGCGCCAGCGCGCGAGCCAGGCTGACTCGCTGAGCTTCGCCGCCGGACAGCGTTCTCGCCTTCTGCGATTCAAGATGCGCTACTCCCAACCTCTCCAGCCAATGGTGAACCTTCACCTGAGCCTCTTCTCTGGGCATGCCTCGCATGAGCAGGCCCATCAGCACGTTTCCCGATACGGTCGTATCCAGGAGCAGCGGGTCCTGGAAGACCACCGCCATCGACCTCCTGAAGCTGAGCGCGTTCCTGACGCTCACTTCCCTGCCCAAGAACCGGTACGACTCCCAGGCCGACGGGATAAGGAGCGCGAGGGCCAGCAGCAGGCTGGACTTGCCCGCGCCATTGGGGCCCATGATCGCCAGGACTTCGCCGTCCCGCAGGTCAAAGCACGGTACGCGCGCCCTCTGTTTCCCGCCGCGGACCACCGATAGGTCCCGCACCTCGATGATGGGCGGAGCCGTTCCCAACAACCCTTTGCCCGCATCGCCAGCGCTCATGCGTGCCTTCCCTTCTGCTGGAGCACAGTGAGCACTGCCGTGACGCTGTACGCGAGCAGCATCAGCACGACGCTCAACGCTATCGCGACATCGAAGTTGCCCTTGTTTACCTCCAGCACGATGGCTGTCGTCAAGACCCTCGTCTGGCCGCCGATGTTCCCTCCGACCATCATGGATGCGCCTACCTCCGATACCACGGCGCCGAAGCCAGCCATTATCGCCGCCAGGATGGAAAGCCTTGCTTCTCGGACGAGCAGCGCGTACAGCTGGATCCGGGATGCCCCGAGCGCCATGATCTGGAGAGCCAGACGTGGGTCGAGCTGCATTATCCCGGCCATCGTAAGCCCCACCACCTGAGGAAGGGCGATGATGCACTGCGCCACGACCATGGCGCCAGGCGTGTACATCATGCCGAACGCCCCAGCCGGGCCGCTTCTCCACAGCATCAGGCTCACCGCCACGCCGACGACCACAGGCGGCAGTCCCATGCCCGTGTTCACGGCCGAAACCACAACGTTCCTGCCACGGAAGCGCGCAAGGCCCAGGAGCACGCCGAGCGGCACGCCGGCGGCCAGCGACACAAGAGTGGCTGTCCCGGACACCCGTAGCGTGAGCAGCGTGACCCTCCAGAGTTCCGGATCACCCTGGACCAACATCAAGAACGCCTTCTTGAATCCTTCAGCGACAAGGCTCAAACTGCAGTTCACCCGGCCTTACCAAGTTCTTGCGTTGCCGTTTGCGTTCGTACCGCCAGAAGCAGCCGCGCGCCCTCATGTCTGGGGCAGCCAAAAGAGGCTTCCCCCGCGCGGGGAAAGCCTCGGCCAAGAGCACATGCCAGCCTGCCTTCTCCTTTCCGAGCGCGGGAGGCCTTCGGGTTTCCCCTCAACCCTTGTCCGGCACCCACGACCGGTGCGGTGCCGGCTCCGACCACGAGCCAGCGGCAGACGCCGTTGAGGCTCACATGGCTTCAGAGAAGATACGCTAAGATAATTTCAACGAAAATAGCATTGTTCCTGCTAAAAGTTAACGTAAACCGAAGGCCCTGGCGTTGTCAATCAATGGTCCACAAGGAAATCCAAGGGCGCGAAAGAAAGTGTAACCCAAATCATACCGGGAGGTTTGAAAAATGGCCGCTGAGAGCAACAAGCCCGAACCCCAGGATCAATGGGAACATGATGTATGGTTGATGGGTCGTCGTATGGCGTTGCTTTATCACTACATGGCAAAGGCGATCATCGATGAGGCCGGCGAGGCCCGCGGGAAAGAGATCATCAAGGATGCGATCTGGAAATACGGCCGGCATTGCGGCGATGCTGTCGGAAAGGGCGTCGATGCTCAAGGGCTGCCACGGACTGCGGAGAACTTCCGCAAGGTGCCCGATCTGCCGTCGAGGGGCTGGCGCAGCGAGGTTGGATCCGGCCCTGACGGGAAACCCCAGCACCGGACGGTCCTCTGCCCTCTCGCCGTCACGTGGAAGGAACTGCGTGAAGACGCCCTCGGCAGGATCTACTGCTTCGTGGACCAGGCCAAGACCGAGGCCTATAACCCCTGCCTTGAGTGTGTGCACGTGCACAATGTTCTCGACGGTGACAGCTTCTGCGAGATCGTCATGCGGCCGAAGAAGTGATTCTGGTGGGCTCCCTGGCTCTTGAGGCATCATGGGCAGAGGAACCGGCCAGGCATGGAGTGCTGAGCATGGAGTTTGAGCAAGAAGTGTAACAGTGCACCTATGCGAGCCGCGACCGGGGCTGTCCCGAAAGGCCAGACACCCTTGAGGCTAACGTGACTGATCGGCAGTCCGTTCTGCGGAAAACCGGCTGCCTATCAGTCCGATCCGCTGGCAACCGGTAGTCTAGGCGAACGTTTGAGGCTGACGTGACTGATCGGCAGTCCGTTCTGCGGAAAACCGGCTGCCCATCAGTCCGATCCACCGGCAACCGGTAGTCTAGGCGAACTGTGACGCTGATGTGACCGCCGGGCAGTCCATTCTAGTGAAAATTGCGGTAAGTCTCACCCAAGCGCTGGTCGTCGGGATGGTTCCTGTCATCAGAGCGCAGGGGCTTCTCCAGGCCTGGCACATACCTGTCGTCGCGTCCCTCAGCAAGAGCTCGTGCACGCGAATTCCCTCATGAC
>JAUYEF010000121.1 GCA_030691635.1 Bacillota bacterium | reverse complement strand
GGCCACCGACTCCAAGACAGCAGCCTTGTCCAGTGGGACCAGGGTCCTGAGACTGATCACTTCGGCGGAAATGCCCTCGCCAGCGAGGCTCTCTGCAGCCGCCAGTGTCTTGACCAGCGCATACGAATGCGAAACAAGGGTGATGTCGGTGCCCTCCCGTGCAATGTGCGCTTGGCCAAGAGGGATCGTGTAGTCCCCCTTGGGGACAGGACCGGTCTCCGGATAAAGCAACTTGGCTTCAACGAAAACGACAGGATTGTCGTCCCGAATGGCCGATGCTAGAAGCCCTTTCGCCTCGGCCGGCGTGGAGGGTGTGACTACCTTGAGGCCGGGGAAATGCATAAAAAGGGCTTCCGTGGTCTGTGAGTGATGGCATCCTGAGCCGGAACCAATGCCTGAGCCGGCTAGCTTGACCACCATTGGTACTTTGAACGGATCGCCGCCACACATGTACCGGTACTTCGCCGCCTGGTTACCCAGGGCATCAAGTGCCAGCAGGGCGAAGTCGGCGAACATCAGCTCAACCACGGGACGCATTCCCGTCAAGGCCGCACCAACCGCTGCACAGCAGAAACCGTTCTCGGATATTGGGAGATGGAGTACTCGATCTGGCTGCTCATTTTGAAGGCCCGCCGTGGTTCCCCAGACACCGTACTTGATGTCCTCTCCCATCAGAAACACGGCAGGGTCCCTGCGCATCTCTTCGGCCAAAGTGGCCTTGATCGCCGCGGCAAAGGTCATCTCTTCGATCTCCACGTTCCCCAGGGTCGTTGACACTGCTTTCCCCCCTAGACGGCGTAGATGTCCCGCGAATAGTCCTGAGGGGCCGGGTACGGGCTCTCGATCGCGAGCTGCGCCGCAGCGGCCATTTCCTCCCGGGCTGCAGTCCAGATGCCCTCAAGCTCGTCCTCCGTAGCCAGTCTCAGCTCCGTCAATTCGCCGCCGAGCCGCTTGATGGGGCAGCGGCGCTTCCACTCGTCAACCTCATCCTTGGGCCGGTAGCCGCCATAGTGTTGGCGGTCGAGAGCGGTATGGCCTGACCAGCGGTAGGTCATCGCCTCGATCAGAGTGGGACCTGCCCCTGCGCGCGCGTCTTCGATCGCCTTACGGGCTACATGATGGACAAGAATGGCGTCGTTGCCGTCGACGATGTACCCGGTCATCCCGTAGCCTGCGGCCCTATAGGCAATCTGGCTGACGGATGTGGTTTCTTCCAGAGTAGAATACAGGGCGTACAGGTTATTCTCGCAGACAAAGACGACCGGCGCCCGCCACACCGCAGCCAGGTTGAGCCCTTCGTGGAAGCTCCCCGTGTTTGAAGCTCCGTTGCCGAAGAAGCACGCAACGACCTGGCCCGACCCTCTCATCTTGGCCGACAGCCCGACACCGGCAGCGATTGAGATGTGCGCGCCCTGAATGCCGGACCGACCAAGAACCCCGTGTTCGAAGCTGGCCAAATGAGGACCGCCCTTGCCCTTGCAGTAGCCAGTTGCCTTACCCATCAGCTCGGCCAGGATTGGACCAGGCTGCATTCCTCTGCCAATCGCCCAAGCCCAGCCCCGATGATAGGGCATGACGTAGTCGGACGCCGATAGGGCCGCGCAGGTGGCAATAGGGGTTGCCTCCTGGCCGACCGCCGAATGCTGGGTGATCGAGAAACCCTGCTCAAGCAACTCCTCGATCTTCTCGTCAAGGCAACGCGAACGAACCATGCCCCGGTAGATACCGATCAAGGCATCTCTTCCGGCCCGACCGATATCTTCATTCCGGTCGACCACGCACTGCTGCAGCGTAGGTGCGACTTTGACTAATCCGTCATGCAACGAGGACCCCTCCCGTGAGTAGCCGCTCGCTAGTGGGCGCTGGACGCCCTCATCTGGCACTTGATATTGAGCCCCGCACGCGCACACTCGAACACCGGCCGCCCTGGGCCCGTGGCGGCACAGTGCGGCCGGGGATCGGGCCTACGGCACGAGTTTCGTGCCACACTGCTCAAGCAGCTCAATCCAGGTACCGAAAGCTGCCTCAGCTGGGACATAGGCGAATTTGTTGCCTGTGGACGTGACGTTGTGGACGTACTTCTGTTTGATCAGAGGACGCCCGAAACGATCTTCCAATGTAATCCCTTTCGCCTTGAACTTGTCGTACATCTCCTCGACGCTATCCACCGCGAAACAGATCTCCCAGATGGCACCTTCACCACGCTGGGCGAGTCTCTCGACCCACGGGCCCCGTATTGGTTCCAACAACTCAAGCAAGATGCCGTTGGCGTTCACGAACACGTAGCGAACCCCATAGTCCGGGTCATCCACGGTGAACACTTTGGAGACGCGTTCGAAGCCCAGGTACTCCTCGTAGAACTTGGCCGCCTTGTCCAGGTTTTTGACGACAATGCCAAGATGGTGCGGTTTCAGCATCTAAGGTTCCCTCCTTGAGTTCTGTCTCTTGGTCACCCGGGACTGACCCGGTACCTCTAGCCAGCCTGGACACTGCTGATCAATCGGTCGGCAGAGAAAGACCGGACCCAATCCGGAGTGGGAAATCCCAAGATCATCCGAGCCAACGTCTTGCCAAAGATGGGCGAAAACCCGAACCCGGCTGGACTACAGCCAACGAGATAGAGTCCCGCAACCCCAGGCGCCTGCCCA
>JAUYEF010000089.1 GCA_030691635.1 Bacillota bacterium | reverse complement strand
ACGACACAAGAACGTCCATTTCCATTAAACACCGACTCATGCCAGCTGTCTCAACCAGATTGAGGTATGGTTTTCGATCCTGACACGCCAATCGCTGAGGAACGCCAGTTTCACCTCGTCGGAGCAGGTGTGCCAGGCGATTGACCGGTTTGTAGACGCGTACAATCCTAGCGCTCAGCCATTCCATTGGACCAAAGAGGTAGTGTACCAGAAAGTCCCAAAGAAAGCGTTACGCTAATTACCACAAGTTAGTACTAGGGCCAGCACGGCCGGAGAAGGGCGGAGGATTCTCGAGCATGCGGTCAACTCCCTGGCCGAAATCATCGCCACCATAACCTCATAACGGACGACTCAGGCAGCACCCCAGACAAATTCCCCAGCCTACTGGAATATACATTACCGTTGCCCGGGGGCATGACGCCGTTCTGGACGCACTACGTGGGGGTGTTGAACCTGAAGACCTGGGTGCTCTGGCTACTTCTGCTGGCCTTCTTTCTCGTGCTGGTCACCCGCTCGCGCAAACGCGCCCCGACCTACCTGTTCGCCATCGTCGCCGCGTTCATCACCATCGCCATGGTGGTGCGAGCGGACGTCGCCTTCCAGGCTTCGGTCAAGGGTCTCAAGATATGGTGGGATATCGTCTTTCCTGCCCTGCTGCCTTTCTTCATCGGGTCTGAGATTCTCATGGGGCTTGGCGTGGTGCATTTCATGGGTGTGCTGCTCGAACCCCTCATGAGACCCCTGTTCAACGTGCCCGGCGCCGGCTCGTTCGTGATGGCGATGGGGCTCGCGTCCGGCTACCCACTGGGCGCGATCCTGACCGCCGACCTCCGCCGGAAGAAGCTGTGCTCGAAGACGGAGGCGGAACGGCTGATGTCGTTTTGCAACACAGCCGACCCGCTGTTCATGACCGGGGCGGTCGCCGTCGGCATGTTTGGCGTCGCATCTCTCGGCGGGGTGATATGCGGGGCCCACTACCTGTCGGCGATAGCCATGGGGCTGATCATGGCATTCTACAGGCGCAGGAGCACGGACCGGACGCCGGGCATAGAGTCGTCGGGCGGCAACATCTTCCTGCGTGCGCTCAACGCCATGGTCAAGGCCCGGGACGACGATAACCGGCCGTTCGGCAAGTTGATGGGCGACGCCATCAGGCAGTCAGTGAACTCGCTGCTCCTCATCGGAGGCTTCATCATCCTGTTCTCCTCGATGATCGCGATGCTGGGCACGGCTGGAGTCACGTCGGGCATAGCTTCGGCCCTGACGTTTCTGCTCAAGCCGTTGGGAGTCGACCCGGGGACGATTTCGTCGATGGTCAGCGGGCTGTTCGAGATTTCGCTGGGGACCCAGATGGCAAGCCAGGCTCCGGTCAGCCTGGCGCAGAAGCTCATGGCGGCAGGCGCAATCATCGCGTGGAGCGGGATTTCGGTTCACATGCAGGTGGCCGCCATGGTGCAGGGCACTGACATAGCGATGGGGCCGTACATCTGCGCCAGGGTGGGGCAGGCGATCCTCGCGGCCCTGTTCACCCTGCTGCTGATCGGCCCCGGTTCAAAGGTCGCCACACTCATTTCGGTGCCGGCGCTATCTGCATATGAGCACGCTTCAATAGGCTGGCTCGCGAGGACCGGTCTGGCGACCTCCATCTTCCTGAAGGTCTCCGGGCTTGCGGTCCTCGGCGGGCTGTTGCTGGCCACGACGTTTGTGTCTAGAAGGAGTCCCTACTAGGAGCGTTGGCCGGCTCATCGCGGCCCGACCTGCTGCGCTTGAGCTCCTCCCTGCCCTTTTGGACACCGGAAACGACCTTGTCCAGGTTGGCGAGGACCTCGGCGAGCAGGTCGTCGGCGTAGCCCTTCGCGCCGTCGACAATTTCCTGGGAAATCCCCTTTGCCTTCTCGATTATCTCCTGTGCCTTGACCCTTGCTTCCTCCACCACGTGCGATTCCTCAGCCAGTTTCGATGTCCTCAGCTTGGCCTCGGCGATCACCTGGTTTGCCTCATGTTTGGCGTCTTCGATCAGACGCTCGCGCTCCTTGGCTATGATCTTCGCCTGTTTCAGTTCCTCAGGCAGGCTGGCCCTGATGTCGTCGATGATCTCATAGACCGCATCCTCATCCATCAGGACCTTTGCGGTGAGCGGGATCCTCGCGCTCGACGCCACAAGGTTTTCAAGCTTGTCCAGAAGCCCATTGACGTCCAAACTAGACCCTCCACGCGCTCATGTTTGTGGGTACCCGAACCTATCCTTCAAGCGGGTTTCTACGTACGGCGGCACCAATCCTCCGATGTTGGCGCCCAGCGAGGCAAGTTCCTTCACCTTGCTGGAGGATAAGTAGAGGTACTCAGGGTTCGTCATGATGAACACCGTTTCGATGTGTGACGCGAGCTTCTTGTTCATCAGGGCCATCGTGAACTCGTAGTCAAAGTCGGACACAGCTCTCAGGCCTCTGACTATGATGCCGGCATTGCGCTCCGTGGCATAGTCCACAAGCAAGCCCTGGCAGGAATCGACCGTGACGTTATCCATGCCTTCGACCATGTGGTTAAGCATATCCACTCTGTCGTTCACCGAGAAGAACGTGGCCTTCTGCGGGTTCGTGAAGACGGTCACGTGAAGCTTGGCGAAAATCGCCGCAGCCCTCCTGATGATGTCTTCGTGGCCACACGTGGGCGGGTCAAAACTGCCGGGATACACAGCTGTGATCATCTGGACGCCTCTCCCCCCGACTCCTCTTTCGCTGTTCTCTTGAAGAAACTCAGCGTCGTGTCTCCATAGGTCTCCGACCGTACGATGGCGAGGCTGTCCATCTGGGCAGGCAGATGCTCTCTCTTGCTATGCTCGATCACGAGCATCCCCGCCGGGGACAGCACCGGCCTTGAAGCTATGCGCTCAAACGTCGACGATGCCAGACCCCTGTCGTACGGGGGGTCCACGAAAACGAAATCGAACACCCTCCCGAGCCGCGCCGCGATATCCAGCGAGGCAGCGACCACCTTGCAGTGAATCTCCGCCCGCGAGGAAAGCCCGGTGGCAACGAGGTTCTGCCTGATGATGCCACAAGCCTCCCTGGACGAGTCCACGAAAACGCAGCTGGCGGCGCCTCTGGACAACGCTTCGATGCCGACCGCGCCTGAGCCTGCAAAAAGATCGAGAAAGGCGACCCCAGGCAGGTACTGCCCGAGGATGTTGAACAGCGCTCCCCTGACGCGATCAGACGTTGGACGAGTGCGGTATCCCGAAAGGCTTCTCAAGTGAAATCCCTTGGCCGAGCCCGCTATCACTCTCAAAGGCGTCACTTCCCGCAATTCTGGCCAAAACCCGTGGACAGAACCGTATACATGCATAAAAAGCCATCTGAGGCGCAAAATACTTACTGAAATCGGAACCGGTGAAGGTGTTTTCCGAACCCTCCCCCATAGGCTCTTCCTCCGGTTTCTCCTCTCCCACTGCCCCGGGGCATTACCACCGGGGCGACTTTTTTTGGTCCCCACAGGAAGGGCAGGCGTGGTTCCTTTCGATCCGGATCTCGCGAAAGCTTGTCTCCAGGCCGTCAAACAGCAGGATCCTGCCCACCAGAGGAGAGCCCACACCTGTCGCAAGTTTTATCACTTCGAGTGCTTGAAGGCACCCCGCGACCCCGGCCACCGCACCGATGATCCCGGTCTGTGCCGGGGACGGAAGCGCTCCCTCTGGCGGCTCCTCCGGGAAAAGACACCTGTAACAGGGGCCTTCGAACGGCTTGATCGTCAGCAGCAGGCCCTCGAAACGCGAGACTCCTGCCTCTACAAGCGGCTTTTGGGCCCTGACACAGGCGTCGTTGAGCGCGTACCTGGAGCTGAAGTTGTCGACAGCGCTCACGACCATATCGTAGGGCGCGATGATGTCGTCTGCGTTGCGTGCGTTAACAGGCGTATCGACCGGGATGACTCTCACGTCCGGGTTGAGAGCCTGGATCTCACGCGCGGCGCAACCTGTCTTGCCCTGACCGATGTCCGAGGTCCGGTAAAGTATCTGCCGCTGGAGATTGCTGAGGCTGACCCGATCCTGGTCGGCTATCCCAAGCGTCCCTATTCCCGCCGCGGCCAGGTAGAGGCAGACAGGCGAGCCGAGCCCGCCGGCGCCCACGACGAGCACCTTCGCGTGAAGCAGCCTCTGCTGTCCGTCCTGGCCGATGACATCCACGACTATGTTCCGCGCGTACCTCGCGAGCTGTTCCTGTGTCAGCATTTCAGGCCACTCCCGTCGGGCCGCCCTTCCTCCAGATTCGGGGCGCGCCGCTGTTCGTCCTTCAGCTCAGCAGAAGCTTGGCCCCCGCGGCGAGCAGGGCCAGCCCGAGGCCTTTGAGCAACGAGAAAGCCACTGGTCTCAAGCCGAAGAGGCCGAAGTGGTCTATGATGCCGGCGGTGGCGACTTGCCCGACGATGATCGCCGTGGTGGCCCTCGCGACACCGACTCGGGGGATGCTCACGATGACCAGGTATACTATCACCACGTTCAACGGGCCGCCGAGCAAAGTGTACCATGGCGCGGGCGTGAGCGCGTGGGCTGTGGGCCACCCCGCCTTCGATACGAATATGAGGACAGTCAGCACAAGGAGACCCGTGAGATGGACCATCCAGGATGCCTGCAGAAGACCCAGTATCTTGCTGAGCGCGCTGTTCAGAGTGCCCTGGACCGCCATCGCCGACCCGGAAATGCAGGCGGCAAGGAGCGCGAGAATAGTCTCGGTCATCGTCAGCCTCCAACATCTTCATAGAGCGGTGCATCGTGTAGTATGGTCTTTCTCGGGCGTAGGACATGATACAGCATAGACGACTGGCACTGGAGTGCATTCATGAACCAGCGGTTTTCGTTCTTTAGCAGGAGCGTCTTCTCTGATCTCGCCCTGGAGTCGACTGAGCTCCTTCGCGGTGAGGGTGGGCGCGAGATACCGGGTGTCCGGGTCACCGAGGAATCGAAGGACGGGGTGCACGTCACGCGCGTGACCGTGCTGACACCGGAGGCCGGAAGGCTGATGCAAAAGCCTGTGGGCAACTACATCACCATCGAGGCGCCTGGCCTGAGGAAGAGAAACCGCGATCTCCAGCAACAGGTTGGTGAGGCGCTGGCGGGAGAGGTGAGCGCGCTGCTGCGTGACCAGAAGTTCGCCTTCAGGTTCCCGCAGAGCTTCCTCGTCGTGGGCCTCGGCAACTGGCGAGCAACGGCGGACTCACTGGGGCCGAAGGTTGTCTCCAGGCTTCTCGTCACGCGTCACCTAAAGCAGTACGTGCCTTCCGAACTCATCAACCAGCTCCGTTCAGTTTCCGCGATCGCGCCTGGGGTGCTTGGCCTGACAGGCATCGAGACAGGAGAGATTATCCGGGGAATCGTCGAGAAGACTGGGCCCGAGGCTGTGATAGCCATCGACTCGCTGTCCGCTCGGAGCGTCGACAGGATCATGAC
>JAUYEF010000068.1 GCA_030691635.1 Bacillota bacterium | reverse complement strand
GGACCTCACGTCTAGTGTAATCGTTGGAAGGAACAAATACGGAATTGGGGGGGGGCCTGGCGCCCTATGATAGCTAGGTGATCGACAAACGCGCCGGTCTTCTCTTGACCAGCAACATACACAGAAATGCCTTTATCCTTGCCTCCGAGGCGCAATTGGCTTGCGGTGACCTCTTAGTTTGGGGTCCGTGATTCGCTCACTCGTCACGACCTAGGGCACTGTGACGGGAGAGACCGACCGGCCCTATTGTTGGGTCCCCGAGCGGCCAAGGCTTAACCGTGGTTTGGACGCAGCATCACGCGCGTGGGCGCCAGGATGCCTCGTATAACAAATGCTATACCGCTCTTGACTAGGGCCCGTCCCTTCCCTACAATGTGAACAGGACATCCTTTCCAGTGGGCAGGTCAAGAATGACGTCCCTCGCGGCGATTCCCGATCCCGAAGAGTGTGCAGTCCGGCTCAGGCGCCTCAGAGCTCGACTGGGCCTTACACAAGTGCGCCTTGCGGAGCTGCTTGGTGTTTCGTTCGCCACTGTCAACCGTTGGGAAAACTCCCAATCCAGGCCCTCACCGTTGGCGTGGAGACGAATCCTCCGGGCCGAGCAGGTAGGCGTTGACGGGCTGACCGAAGAGCCGTCCGTGCCGGGGATCCCGACCCTCCGTGAACAGCGGGCGGATTACAGCGTCACCCCGTTCCTTGACTTTGCGGCTTCAACTGAGGCCGTGTGGGCTGTGGCGGAGGCTGAGAGGCTGGGGTGGGGACACCAGGCAAGTCCGGCCTTCGGCTCCGAGATCGCGCTGATCGATCCTCTGCCGCATCAGCGGATGGCCGTGTACGAGCTGATGCTTCCACAACCGAGGCTGCGTCTGCTCCTGGCCGATGACGCTGGGGCCGGGAAGACCATCATGGTCGGCCTCTATGTCCGCGAGATGCTGAGCCGCCGCCTGTTGCGGCGTGTCCTGATCGTTCCTCCCGCAGGCCTTGTCGGGAACTGGCGGCGGGAGCTCGGGCGGCTATTCGGCCTGCGGGCACCCATCGTACAGGGAAGTGATGCGCGGGACGGCAACCCGTTTACAGGTCCGGACAGCAACCTGCTGATCGTCAGCCTGGACACCCTGGCTGGAGACAGGCTTTTTGCTCGCCTTCAGGATAGCGGGGTTGCTCCATACGACCTCGTGGTCTTTGATGAGGCCCACAAGCTGGCCGCTGACCGCGAGCCAGACTTCGGCATGCGCAAGACGGAGCGGTACAGGCTGGCGGAAGCCATTGCCGGGGTCACGCCCCTTGAGGAGCGCTGGCAACTCAGCTGGCGTGCGAAGCACCTCGTCTTACTAACAGCCACGCCGCACATGGGCAAGGACTACCCCTATTTCTGTCTCTGGCGCCTCCTAGAGCCCCAGGCACTGCCCACGCAGGAGGCTTTCTTTAGCTATCCAGAGTTCGAGCGCCGAAACCATTTCATCCGGCGGGTCAAGGAGGAAATGGTCCTCTACGACGGCACCCCTATCTACCCCTCGCGTGTCTCCGACACTCTCAGCTACCAGCTGAGCACCGGGGAGGTCAGCGAGCAGACCCTGTACGACCGGACCACGCACTACATCACCACCAACTTCAGCCGCGCGAGAGCCCTCAACAGGTCTGCGGTCCGCCTGGCGATGAGCGTCTTCCAGCGCCGTCTGGCCAGCTCCACATACGCTCTATTACGCTCTCTGGAGCGCCGTCTCGAGGCTCTTGATGAGTGGATCGACGGACTGAGATCGGGTAGGCTCAGCCCCGCAGAGTTTGCCGCGGGGCAGCGTAGCCTGGACCAGTCGCGCAAGCTTCTTGAGGTGATCGACACGCGTCCTGCCGATGAGGAGTCTGCGGAGCAAGGTCGAGAGCAAGGGGAGCTGGCTCAACAGGAGGTCCTCCGCGCGACCGTACCTGGCACGGTCTACGAGTTGGAGCAGGAGCGGTTGGAGGTGAAGGGTCTTGTTGAACTCGCACGGGCCGTGTACCAGCGTGGAGACGAGTCGAAACTCAACCGGCTTTCCGATCTGCTCAGTGCCCCAGAATACCGCGACAGGAAGCTCCTGATCTTCACCGAGCATCGCGATACCCTGGAATTCCTCGTTCGCAGGCTTGAGGCCATGGGCTACACGGGCCGGGTGGCGCAAATACACGGCGGCATGCCTTTCGACGAACGTGAGGCCCAGGTTGACTTCTTCAAGAAACCCGTAGCCGACGGCGGGGCCACCTACATGGTCGCGACGGAAGCTGCCGGCGAGGGCCTAAACATGCAGTTTTGCTGGCTGATGGTCAACTACGACCTCCCCTGGAATCCGGCTCGTCTGGAGCAGAGGCTGGGCCGCATTCACCGCTACGGTCAGCAGCATGACCCGGTCGTGATCATCAACCTCCTTGCAGCCGAAACGCGCGAGGGGCACGTCATGAAGGTGTTGTTGGACAAACTGGAGCGCATCCGCCGGGAGATGAAATCCGATAAGGTCTTTGACGTTGTCGGGCGCCTTTTTGCGGGCGTGTCAATCAGCGAATATATGGAGTCGGCGGTCGTCGGTGAGGATTCTGATCGGATCACGGCACAGATTGAGGGCCTGCTGACCGATGCGCAGGTCAAGGCCATCGAGCAGCGGGAGCGTCGTCTGTTCGGTGAGGGCGGCGACGTGCGACCCCACTTGGCCCGCCTCAGAGAGGCTCTCGGTCGTGATACGTACAGGCGGCTCCTCCCCGGCTACGTGAGGCGGTTCGTTGGGCGCACCGCACCCCTGGTTGACCTCCGGATCGACGGCGATCTGGACGGGTTCTTCAGGTTCAGCCCGCTCAAAGCTGGTGCGCTGGATCCACTACTGGGGGCCCTCGAAAGCTATCCCCCGAGCGCTACAGAGCATCTTACCGTTCGCAGGACTCAAGATCCATCGGAGGCTATCTACTTGCGTCCTGGTGAGTGCCTATTCGACCGCTTCCGGCATCACGTAGTAGAAACCCACCGTCACGCCGCTTTGCGTGGAGCCGTGTTCGTGGACCCCGGTGCAATGAGCCCATATCTCTTTCACCTCGCCCTGGTGGGCGTAGAGAGAAAGGGCGACCCTGCGTTCCCATCGTTGGCTCTCGATGAGTCCTTGGAGTACCGGCTCGTCGGCCTGCGGCAGGATGAGAGCGGCCAGATCGAGTTGTGCCCCGTCGAGCACCTGTTGCTTCTCCGGGGAGGAACAGGCATACCAGCTGGCGCGCGGGCCCTTGCGTCGAGTGCGCAGGAGATGATCACAGAAGCCCAAGCCTACGCCTCGGCCAGGATCGCGCGAGATATGGTCGAGTCTCACCGGAAACGGCTGACCGGCACTGCGGCCGAGCGGCACGCAATCCTCTTGCGTGGTTTCGACTACCAGGAAGCTGAATTACTCGCGGCTCGCACTGACCTTTCCGGGAGGGCGCGGAGGGGGGACCCGCAGGCCGCAGTTCATCTCGCGCGGGTTAAGGACGCGCAGCGCAAGCTGGCCTTACAGCGGACGGAGGCTCTCGCGGCGGTTCATCGCGAACCGGCGCTGGTAGAGGCAGGTACTGTAAGGCTTATTGCCCATGCTCTGGTGGTTCCATCCTCGGACCCTGAGGAAATGGAACGCCACGACAGGCAGACCGAGTTGATCGCAGTTGACGTAGCCAGGGCGTATGAGGAGGCCTCAGGGGCGGCAGTGCGCGACGTTTCAACTCCGCCAGGCGCCGCTGCCGCCGGCCTCGAACAATATCCTGGCTTTGACCTGTTGTCGGTGCAGCCTGACGGGAGAGAGCTGGCCATCGAGGTCAAGGGTAGGGCCGGGGTGGGGGACGTGGAGCTCAAGGACAACGAGTGGGCAAGGGCATGCAACCTGAGGGACAGGTATTGGCTGTACGTGGTGTACGACTGCGCAGGTCCCCGGCCACGGCTGTTCAGAGTTCAGGACCCGTTTGGTTCGCTGCTTGTCCGGGCCCGGGGGGCAGTCCTTATTGGCCATGGAGAGATCGTCCGGGCTGCAGAAGCATAGGGGCCTTTCGCCCCATGTGCGAAGATGATGCGAGTATCGGGTGGTGTTGACGTTTCGTGAGCGAGGATCGGCGGCTCATCGAGGTGGCCTTTCCCCTCGAGCAGACATCCTTGGACTCTGTGCATGAAAAAAGTGTCCGGCACGGGCATATTTCAACACTGCACATCTGGCCGGCACGCCGGCCTCTCGCTGCTTGCCGCGCAGCCCTGGTGGCCACGTTGCTGCCCGATCCGGGTAACGAAGCCGAGCGCAAGGCTTTGGTTGAGCGGTTGGGCGGGAGGGTCGTCGAAAGCTCCAAGCGACAGTCAGGGTCCGAAGGCGGCGGCGAGGATCGGGTGGTCCGTCAGACCGTGGGCGGCATCCTACATTGGGGCAGGGAATCAAACAGCGACGTAGCGTGGTTCCGGGACCGGATAAGGGAGGCCTTTGGAGGCAGGGCTCCAAGGGTGCTCGACCCCTTTGCGGGAGGCGGGGCCATTCCGCTGGAGGCCATGAGGCTCGGGTGCGAGGCCGTCGCCGGCGATCTGAATCCTGTAGCCTGGTTGATCCTCAAGTGCACACTTGAGTACCCGCATCGCTTGGCTGGCCAGGTGTGGCCTCTGCCGAGCTTCGCTTTGGAATCCAGCGAATTCACGGATGCCTTTCGGAAACGGCGAAAAGGGGGCACTCGGAAGGCCGAGCCCGTTCAAGGTCCGCAACTCTTCCCCAAGCCGCAGGCCGAGCATGCTGACCTGGCCTGGCATGTTCGCGCTTGGGGCCAGTGGGTTATTGACGGCGTCAGAGGAGAGCTGGGCAAGTACTACCCTGTGGTTGAAGGCAAGACGACCATAGCCTACTTATGGGCGAGGACCGTCAGGTGCAAGAACTGTAGAGCCACAATTCCGCTCCTGAAGACCCGGTGGCTAAGCCGTAAAGAAAACAATCGGGTCCTGCTGGCTATGGCTGCGAAGCCGGATGAAACAGGCGTAGTGTTTGCCGTTCAACCGGGCGGGCCAGTGGTGGGAGAGTCACGTGCCGAGCGCGCGTCTCACGACAAGCAGATTGGCGGCGGCACGATGAGCCGTGCCGGCGCCTGGTGTCCCTGTTGCGGCAAACCGGGGACAGTGGCCATGACGATGGAGGACATACGCCAGGAGGGACTGGCAGGGCGGCTGGGGGCAGTGTTGACAGCAGTAGTCGCTGGCTGCAAGACTGGCAGGTGTTTCCGGTTAGCAACTGAAGACGAGTTGAAGCTTGCCGAGGTCTCCGAAGAACGTATCGCAGAGGCCTTTCGGGGTCTGCCGTTGAGCTTGCCAGACGAACCACTGCCGAGCAAGGAGGCGCTCGGGATCCGGGTTCCTCTGTACGGTCTCGACCGATGGAATAAGCTCTTCAACCCCCGGCAACTGCTGGCCCTCGCTTCCCTGACGAAGTACACGCTTGCGGCGAGGGACGCAATCCAGGGCCATGGCTACCCCCGTGAATGGGTGGAGGCGCTTGCGGCCTACCTTGTCCTGGCGATTGACAAATCGGCGGACCGCAACTCGTCCCTTTCCACGTGGGATGTCTCTCGGCAGACAGTTAGAAACGTGTTCACCCGGTTCGCCTTGCCCATTGTTTGGGACTACTGTGAATCTAACCTGTTCTCGGATTCCACCGCAAATTACGCTGCCTGCATAGATTGGATCGCGGGAGTCATTAACCATGTGACACAAACAGCACTAGAGCGGCCTGTTCCTGTGGTCCTCTTCCGATCTGCCACGGCTCCGCCCAACGCCCTCGTGGATCTCGTGCTCACGGACCCTCCCTACTACGATGCCATCCCCTACTCGGATCTGATGGACTTCTTCTATGTCTGGCTCAGGCGTAGCCTGCATGGCCTCTCGCCTGAGATCGACCAGGTCTTCTCGTCTCCGCTCTCGCCCAAGTGGGATCACGCCGCCGGGGACGGTGAGCTGATCGACGACTCAAGCCGCTTCGGTGGGGACTCCGCGAAGTCGAGGGCCGCCTATGAGGAAGGCATGTTCCGCTCGTTCGCAGCATGCCACAAGGCACTCCGGCCCGATGGCCGCATGGTCGTTGTCTTCGCCCACAAGCATCCCGACGCCTGGCAGGCGCTGGTCGGAGCGATCATCCGGGCAGGTTTCGTGGTTCGAGCGAGCTGGCCGTTGCAGACCGAGTTGGGCAACCGGACCCGTGCGTTGTCCTCCGCTGCCCTGTCCTCCTCCGTGTGGCTGGTGTGCGCGAAGCGTCCGGCGGATGCCCGGCCCGGCTGGGACAACCGTGTTCTGGAGGCGATGAGGGATAGGCTGTACGGCAAGCACGACCCGGGTGGCAAATGGGCACTTGAGCCCAGACTGCATCAGTTCTGGGATGCCGGGATCCGTGGACCGGACTTCGTATGGTCAGCGACGGGGCCTGCTCTGGAGGCGTATAGCCAATACCCCGTGGTCAAGAGGGCCAACGAGCCCGGCAAGATTGTGGAGGTCAGCGAGTTCCTGGCCAGCGTCCGGCGCATGGTGGTGGACTTTGTCGTCGGCAGGCTGCTCTCCGGAAACGGCGGCGACGGTGTGACCGGGCTCGACGACGTCACGACCTATTACCTCTTACACCGCCATACCTTCGGCCTTGAGGATGCGCCCGCCGGCGCGTGCATCCTCTACGCCATCTCGTCCGGGCTCTCAGACAGCGACCTAGCCGGGCAGTTGGACGTACTCTCCCGCTCGGGCGGAACCCCGCGAGGTGGAGAGGACGAGGATGACGACGAGAAGGAGAGCACTGACACCGAAGATGAGACCAGGCCCGCGGGGAGCGGTGCCAGCTTTAGGCTCAAGCCCTGGTCGCAACGGCGCGGACGACTGCTCGGACAGGAATCGCCTGGAGGTCGTCCTGCGCCTCTGATTGATCAGGTTCATCGCCTTATGCACCTATGGAAGGCCGGTGACTCCTCCCAGGTTGACGACTATGTCGAAACCATGGGGCTGCGGCGGCAAACGCTCTTCCATCAGGTTCTACAGGCCCTGATCGAACTCGCGTCCGGGGGCAGCAGCGAACGGTCATTGTTGGAGAGCATCAGCAATCACCTAGGCTCACGAGCGGTGAAGCCTCCGACCTTGTTCCCAAATGAGACTGTTTAGGCGCAGAAGACACCGACAGCATGAGGGGGTAGGGCCATGCCGGGACTCGCTTGGGCCAGCTGGCATGAAGTCGTTCGAGTTCGCGAGGACGTGAGGACGGGGGAACTACCGCTCCACGCTTTCGCCGCCGACCTTTACGACGTTGTGGTTGGCAGGGCGCGGAGCATCTACCAAAACCCCGAGGAGTTCTTCGCGCTCACCTATCCGACGTTCAACCTGCGGGAATTGGCGAAGGATATCCTGTTGCGGCTTGCCGGACGCAACGACAAGGCGGTACGCCAGCTTGAGTTGACGTATGGCGGCGGAAAAACGCATGCTCTCATGACCCTATATCACCTGACCAAAGACCCGGACTCCCTTCCGGACCTGCCCAGCGTCCAGGAGTTCATAGAGCATGCGGGGATGCGGCCGCCCAAAGCGCGTATCGCCGTCTTGGCCTTCGACAAGATCGACCCCGAGAAGGGCACAGAGATCAATAGCCCTTCCGGCGAGCGCCGCTGGCTCAAACACCCCTGGAGCATACTGGCCTATCAGCTGGCGGGCCCGCGAGGCCTGCGCATGCTGCATCCGGATGACCTTGAGGTCGAGCGGGACAGCCCCCCGGCAGAGAATCTGTTGAGTGGTCTTCTGGCCGTCCCCCGCGAGGAAGGGCTTTCGACTCTGGTGCTGATCGACGAGGTTCTAACCTACGCACGGGCCAAGGTGGGATTGGACCCCAACTGGATCGGACGCCTGATGAGTTTCTTTCAGTTCCTCACCCAGGCGGCTACCAAGGTTCACTCCTGCGTAATCGTGGCCTCGCTCCTTGCTTCGGACCCAAAACTCGGCGATACCCCGGGCAAACAGATCGTGCGCGAGCTGTACGCGGTGTTCAAGCGCGGGAGTGAAGAGGGGATACAGCCAGTCCTAAAAGAGGACGCGGCAGAAATCCTCCGGCGCCGTTTCTTTACCCCGGACTCGATTCGGGACCAGTCTGGATTCCGGAGACATGTGGTTGCAGCCCTTAAGGGCATCGCGGACCTGGACGAGCATACCCGAAGGGAAGGGCAACTTGCGGAGGAGCGGTTCCAGAAGAGCTACCCGTTTCACCCCGACCTGACCGAGATCTTCTACGGCAAGTGGACGAACATGGAGGGGTTTCAACGCACCCGCGGGGTCCTTCGCACCTTCGCTTTGGCCCTGCGGGATGCGGAACGCTGGGACAGGTCTCCCCTGGTGGGAACCGGCGCCTTCCTGGGGTCGCCGGATGGAGCGGCCATTTCAGATGCAGCCCGAGAGCTGACCAAGGTTGCCGGTGCAGAGGAGTACGAGGGCAGGCGTCAGGAGTGGACCGCTATTCTCGAGGGAGAGCTGGCGAAGGCTCAGGCCATACAACGCCAGCGACCGGCCCTTCAGTTCCGCGAGCTCGAGCAGGCCGTTTTCTGCACCTTTCTCCACTCGCAGCCGGTCGGCCAGAAAGCGAGCACCCACGACCTGATAGTCATGCTCGGACAGACACGCCCGGACAGGATCGAGCTGGAGAAAGGGCTCCGGGAATGGGCCGACACATCCTGGTTCCTGGACGAGGCGATGACTCAGGAACAACCCGGGACGAGTGATGGCGGCATTTCACTCCCCGTGCAGTGGCGCCTCGGCTCCAGACCCAATCTACGGCAGATGCACGACCAGGCCTGCCGGTCCATACGCAGCGAGGACGTAGAAGCACGACTCCTGGACGAGATATCGAAAGAGAAGAGCCTGACAACAGGCACGGCGCCACTAGGGATCAAGGTTCACACCCTCCCTGCCCACCCGGGCGCCGTAGGCGACGACGGGGAATTCCACTACGCGGTACTTGGGCCCAGGTCGGCATCGGACCCTGGAAACCCCAGCTCGGACGCTGCCAGGTTTCTGCAGGAAACAACCACCCCGGATCGTCCACGCGTCTACCGCAACGCGGTTGTCCTTGTTGCCCCATCCCACGACGGGGTGCGCCTCGCGAGGCGGTGTGTCCAGGAGTACCTGGGGTGGGAGAGAGTAGCGGCTGAACTAAGGGGCAAAGAACTGGATCCCACCCAGGCGTCCGCTTTGGACAAGCACATAGATGCTGCCCGCAGGAAGATACCTGAAGCGATTCGCCAGGCCTACTCGGTTGTGGTGTCAGTTTCGGCCCCGGACGACGTAGAGGCGTTCACGGTCACCGTGGACGGCGGCCTGCTCTTTGGCATAGTGAAGGGAGACCGCAGGACGAGGATTCAGGAGACCGCC
>JAUYEF010000408.1 GCA_030691635.1 Bacillota bacterium | reverse complement strand
TGGACCACGTTATCAACGGTGGCGCGCACGGAGTCCTCGCCCATGGCAGCACGGGTGAGGGCTTCCTTTTCACGACGGAGGAGCGCAAGCAGTTCATGGAGCTGGTCGTGGACCATGTCGCAGGCAGGGTTCCGGTTGGGTTCAGCGTGGAGTCGCCCGCTACGGCGATTTCGGTCGACCTGGCGCGCCACGCACAGAAGGTGGGTGTGGACTACGTCTTCACAACGGCGCCCTACAGGCACCCGCACAAGGGACCAGGCATCTACGAGCACTTCAAGGCCATAAACGACGCCACCAGCCTGCCGGTCTCCATATACGACGGCGGCGCAGGGGTCGAGTTCGGGCTCGACCTCCTACGCAAGATTAGCCAGACCCTGCACAACGTCAAATACTGCAAAGTCTATTTGGAAAAGCCGGAGAAGATGGCCCAGATCACCGAGGCCACTGAGGGCAGGATCGAGCCGTGGGCCGGTCATGACCGGCTGACGTACCTGATGCTGCTGTATGGCGCAACGGGCATGACGTCGGCGGCGAGCTGTGTGTTGCCGGGGGAGAATAGCCTGATGTTCGACCTGGTCCGGGCGGGCAAGTTGGACGAAGCAAGGCAGATCTTCCTGTCGAAGGTATCGCCCCTGAATGCGGTGGCGTTCTACACAGTGCTGGACTACATCGCGGCGTACAAGCTGTGCCTGTACTGGATGGGCATTATCGAAACACCGGTCGTGCGCAAGCCGCTTGTGCAGCTTGACGATGTGATGCAGCGTGAGCTCAAGGCCACGATGAGATTCGTGGGGCTGCTGTAGGCGGGGGCCGGCGGGGCGCGTGCGGCCAACCGCGGACCGGCCCCCGGCTCCGCTCCATGAAGGAAGAACACCATGCGGCACCTAACTCCGTAAACACCGCGACCGACGCGGGTCCTTCAACATATGGGCACGGAACAGGAGCGAAGCAGCATGGAGAAGATCAACAAGGCGCTCCGGGAGCTCGGGTTGCCTGAGCGGGACAGGTACGACCTGCCCTCGTCGCCGCTGGCCTTCCCGGACGGGGCGAACTACCGCATCGAGATCGCCGGGGTCGAGCGCGCTTCGACGTTCGAGGCGATGCTCGAAGAGGCGTCCCGGCGCAAAGTCCCGGTTCACCGCGTCATCGCGACAGTGGGTGGCGCGACGTACCTTGACTGGGCCGAACTCTGCGACTTCGCCAAGATGGCGAAGCAGAGTAGGGTTGAGGTGATCATAACACTCGGCCCCCGGCGCGCCTGGGACTCTGGGCGGCAGATCACGACCCGCGAGGGGCTCGTTTCGGGAATGCGAGCCCGGGGCAGCGATAACATCCAGTTCCTGCTGCGGGACCTCGACCGGTGCCTCCGCGCCGGCTTCCGGGGGTTCCTCGCGCCGGACGAAGGCATGATGAAACTCTATGATGACCTCCGCGCCAAGGGCGCCATACCACCGGAGACCGTCTTCAAGGTATCGGTCTTTGCGGGTCACGGCAGCGCAGCAGGCGCTAGACTCGTCCAGAGCATCGGCGCCAACAGCTTCAACCCACTTGCCGACCTGACTCTGCCCATGCTGGCCTCTATCAGAGCAGCTATAACCATCCCGATGGACGTCTACATCATCCTTGTGAACGCCATGGGAGGTTTCAACCGCTTCTACGAGGCGGGCGAAATGGCGAGGATATGTTCCCCCTGCTATTTCAAGTTTGAACCCGGCCCCTCCGAGGACGAGATCTACGCGCCATGGAACACAGAGGACTTCCACCGTCACCTTGTCAAGGAAAAGGTCCGCTATGCCGCCATCGTCATGGAACTGATAGACACGTATGGACCAGAGGTGCGGGTGAGCCTTCCCGGCACGGCCGACCTGGCAGTGCCGCGACCGGGTGAATATTCGTGACACACACGCTGCACAGGACGCACAACATCCCAGGAGGACCGGACGACCTGATCGTGTTTTCCATGATAGCGCGGGGTTTCAATGACGTGAACGCAGGCCCCAAGTTGGCGGCCATATTCGAAATCCTGCTCAGGCACGCCCCGGTCAATGCCGGCGACGACAACCGCGGGGGGCTGCTGACAGGTGAGACGCCGGAGAACATCATGGCGGGCGCCGGCCCGACATCCTACATGGCAGCGGTCTACACCGACCAGAGGCAAGCCGAAGATGCGCTACGCGATCTCAAGCAGGCCGACCTCGGTATGCCGGTCGTCGTCACCGGACACCGCGAGCAGGTCTTCGCCATGCTCAGGCGCGTTGGACTCAAGCCGCACACCGTGAACCTGTCGATCGGCACATTCGGGAAGACTGAAAGCGCGCCAGAGCCAGAGGTTCTTGACATAACGAGCATGTGCGGGCACGGTATGGTCTGCCCCGATCACGCGAGGCACGTCATGGAGCAGGTGAGGGCCGGAAGGATGACCCCTTCCCGGGCCGCAGAAGACCTTGCCCGGCCGTGCACTTGCGCCATGTTCAACCCTACCCGCGCGGAGCATGTGATCAGGGCGGTGTGCCACAGATGAGGGTCAACGCTGATCTATGCACCGGCTGCGGCTTGTGCGCAAGGCAATGCCCTGCCCGCGCTATTACGGTTGTGGCGCGAAAAGCGACGATTGACGAATCCCAGTGTTTCGAATGCGGGGTATGCGAGAGAAGCGGCGTATGCAGGAGCGGCGCGTTTGAGGCGCCGGCCGAGCTCCCGTGGCCGCGATCGGTGAGGAGCATACTGTCAAATCCGCTGACCGAGTTCAAGGAAACTGGCGTCACGGGCAGGGGCACCGAAGAGATGAAGACCAACGATGTCACGGGGCGATTCCCGGCCGGAATCCTGGGCGTGGCGATGGACGTAGGCAGGCCGAATGCCGGCACAACGATGCGGGCTATCGGCAAGATCACGGCAGCGGTCGCGCAGGCCGGGGTCGACTTTGAGCCAAAGAACCCGGTCACCTTCCTGATGGAAGATGTGCCGGCCGGCAGGTTGAGGCCGGATGTGCTCGACGAGAGAGTTATGTCGGCGGTCATCGAGTTCACGGTGGACGAGTCCGGCCTGGCCAGGGTGCTCGATGCCATCCGGGGGGTTGCCGGTCAGGTGGACACAGTATTCTCCGTCGGGATCATAAGCCGGGTACGGGACGACTGGTCCATACCCGTACTCGCGGAGCTCGAACGACTCGGCCACCCCGCGCGGGCTGAGTCGAAGGTGAACGTCGGGCTTGGGCGCAGGTGCTAGCACCGGCGTTTACGCGGCGGGCCTGGCACGAGACGCGCCGCCAGGTGCTAGCACCTGGTGGCGACGCGCCGGGCTTCAGATACTTGAAGGAGGTAGGATTAATGCAGGATCTAAGGCCAGACTCCGGGTTTCACCCTATTTCCGAGAAGGACCACCCGTATATCTTCATCGATGCCTGCATGCAGGCATGGCCGGATGCGGAATACCACATAGCGCACAAGCACGGCGTCACGGCCTACAACGTCACGTCGTGGATGCCCCACGCCACGCTTGAGCAGGCGGTGGAGGGCATCATGTTCTGGCACCTCATCGCCCGGAAGAATCCGGCGCTTTCCATTGCGGCCCAGGCGGGCGACATCCGGCGCGCCAAGCAGGAAGGCAAGTCCGTCTTCATACTCGCTGCGCAGGACGGTGACTTCATCAGCAACAAGCTGCACCGTGTGGAGGCCCTGTACCGCCTCGGACTCAGGATCCTGTTGCCGGCGTACAACACCGCGAACATGATCTGTTCAGGCTGCCTGGACAGGACGCAGGGCGGGCTCACGAGGTTCGGCACGCTCGTCGTGAAGGAATCCAACCGCGTCGGCATGCTGCTCGACTGCTCGCACCTTGCCAAACGGTCGAGCCTCGATATCATCGCGGAGAGCGAAAAGCCCGTGGTCTTCACACACTCAAACGCGAAGGCCATCGTGGATAACCCGCGGAACATCGACGACGAGCAGATCAAGGCGTGCGCCGAGCGCGGCGGGGTCATCGGCCTCGCGCCGTGGGGGCCGCTTGTGCTGAAGGAGACCAGTTCCGAGTGGCCGGCGATCGATGATTTCATCGACCACGTCGACCATGTTGCCGGGCTGACCGGCTCGACAAGGCACATCGGGATAGGGACCGACATGAGTATCGGCACCTATCCTGACCACGTGCACGACCCTTGGGGCGAGCCTGATTACCCCAGCCCCAGCGAGAGGTACGACAGGACCGTCACGAGCGACATCAGGTCGCCAAGACGGGCTCTCAGGGACTGGAACAGCTACCCCCAGGTTGTGAACTTCATCGACAGGCTGCTCGCGCGGGGATACGGCCCACAGGATGTCGCGAACATACTGGGCGAGAACTTCCTGAGGGTTTTTGCTGAGGTCTGGGTCTGACGGGTCTGAACACCACGGCGCCCCAGGCAAGGCCCGGGTGTGCCAAGGCGCGCTCCCGTGCGGGAGGTTGCGACTGAGGAGGTCGACGGTGTGGACGATATCAACAGAGTGATCGAGCGGAACAGGCAGCGGTATCTTGATGACCTGTTCACGCTGTTGAGGCAGCCCAGCATAAGCGCGCAGGACACTGGAGTGCGGGAATGCGCGCGCCTGCTACAAGGCCTGATGGAGGAAGCAGGCATCCGGACGCGCATATTCGAGACGGCGCGCCATCCGGTCGTGTACGGTGAGGCCGGTGAGCCGGACGCGGAGAAAGCCATCCTGGTCTACGGGCACTACGATGTGCAGCCGCCCGAACCTCTGGCGGAATGGCTGTCGCCGCCCTTCGAGCCTTCAGTGCGGGACGGGAAGATATACGGCAGGGGCTCGTCGGACAACAAGGGCCAGTTGTTCGCCCACGTGAAGGGGCTCCAGTCTTATCTCGAGGCCAGGGGTGGCCTGCCCAGAGGTCTCAAGATGAAGTACATATTCGAGGGCGAAGAGGAAATAAGCAGTCCGAACCTGGAGGGGTTCGCCGCCGCGCACAAGGACTTGTTGAAAGCGGATGCTGCGATTTTCTCAGACAGCCATGTCCATGAGTCGGGTTTCCCGACAGTGATCCTTGGCCTCAAGGGCATGCTCTACATCGAACTCGTGGTCAAGACGATCAAGCAGGATATGCACTCCCTCAAGGCGGCTTCGCTGCCCAGCCCGGTCTGGCGCCTTGTGACGCTTCTGTCTCACATAAAGGGCGAGGACGGCGTCGTGAAGATACCCGGGTACTACGATGACGTCCGGAGGCCGACCGCCGAGGAAATCCGGGCAGTCGAGGCCATCCCGTATGAGAAGGTGGCCATCATGCGCGACCACGGGGCGAGCCACCTGATACAGGGCCGGACGACCGATCACTACTACTACAACCTGACGTTCGAGCCCACTGCCAACATCGCCGGCATCTTCTCAGGATACCAGGGCAAAGGGTCCAAGACCGTCCTTCCCGCAGAGGCCCATGCGAAGCTCGACCTCAGGCTGGTGCCTGACCAGAAGCCTAAGCGTGTGCTTAATAACTTGCGCGACTACCTGGATGATCTCGGGTACAATGACGTGCGAATAGAGGTCCACGGCGAACTGGAGCCGTCACGCACTCCGCTGGACAATCCCTGGGTGGCGGTGGCGGTGAGGGCGGTCAGGAAGGCGTACAGCATGGAGCCGGTCATCTACCCTGGTATCGGGGGCAGCGGGCCGAACTACGTTTTCACGGGCACGCTGGGCATGCCGTGCGTGCTGGTGCCTTTCGCGGCGCACGATCAGGCGAACCACGCCCCGAACGAGAACATGATTCTCGAAGGATACTTCAACGGAATCCGGACGGCGGCCGCCATCATCGATGAGGCGGCGAAGGCCTAAGGCCGGCCGGTAGTGCCGGGCGGGGGGAAACCCATATTCCGACGACTCAACAACAAGTGGGCCGCGGCCCACTCGAGGGTCTTGAGAATCCGTGTCTAAAGCTCCATGAGAGAATCCGAGTCTAAAGCTCCACGAGCAGTCTCTCCAGGCGCTCCAGCG
>JAUYEF010000403.1 GCA_030691635.1 Bacillota bacterium | reverse complement strand
CAGCAGCCAGCTATCAGCTACTGGCCACGCCTCGCAGGCGGCCGTCTTACCTCGCAGGGCCCGGCTGCCGAACGTGCGCTCCGGGTTGCGCACCTGGTCTGAGCACTCGGCCGTCAGCCCGTGTCAGAAAGCTGATAGCTGGTAGCTGACGGCCCGGCCATGAAAAACGCCGTGCCTGACTGCAGACGGTGCCCTGCGTCAGCGCACGGCGTACCGGGGCCACCTGGCCCTCGAAAACCCATTGCTCGAAGCACAAAAAAAGCTCCCCGACCTTGTCTGGTCTGGGAGGCTGGCCGCTGCTCTACGTCGCTGGAGGGAAGCGCAAATATCCAGACCAGTGGTCCGGCTTCTTGCCGCGCTTGTCCTGCTTGCGAGAGAACAGAACTGGGCTCATGGGAAACATGCCTCTCAGGAGGTGTTGCTAGCCCCCATCGTCGACAGGATTATAATACAGCTCCTGGTGGAAGTCAAAAGGCGCTGAGGGCACCAGCCCCCAAAACCGGGGGGGGGGGGGGTGTTTATTGGGTTCCTAGAGTGGATGCAGTTTCTCGATTCGCACCGCACAGACTTTCGTCTCAGGAGTCTTGGCCACCGGGTCCACGGCAGGGCTGGTGAGCACGTTGGTCGGACTTTCGGCAAAGTGGAAGGTCATGCAGATTACGCCCGGTGGGGAAACTCCGGTCACTTTCACCTGAGCCGTTATCTCTCCCCGGCGCGAGATCACCCGCACCGTCTCGCCATTGGCAACCGCTAGCCTGGTAGCATCCTTTGGGTTAATCTCCACTAACTCTTGTCCCCTCAATACATTGAGACCGCTCACCTTGCGCGTCATAGTACCAGTGTGGTACTGGTAAAGGCTCCGGTCAGTCGTAAGGAGCAAGGGGTACGCGTCATCTGGAACTTCTACAGACGGTCTGTATACGAGGGGCATGAGCTTGCCTTTTCCCGTGCTCGTAGGGAACTGTTGCGTGTGCAGGATTGGAGTCCCAGGGTGCTCTCGAGTGGGACAAGGCCACTGCAGCCCTTCCTTCTCCAGTCGGTCGTAGGAAACGCCACCGTAGATAGACGTGAGCGACGCGATTTCCTCCATGATAGCAGCAGGGCCGTTGAATTCAAAACCGCGAGCGCCCATCCTTTTCGCGATCTGGCAGGTAATCTGCCAGTCGGGTCGTGAATTGCCGACGGGTTCTATCGCTTTGCGAACACGTTGAACTCGCCGCTCGGTGTTGGTGAAAGTTCCATCCTTCTCGGCAAAGCTCGCCGCCGGCAAGACGACATGAGCGAGTTGGGCGGTTTCGGTGAGGAATATATCTTGAACTAGGAGAAACTCCAGTCTCTTGATGCTTGCCTCAACGTGCCTGGCGTTGGCCTCGCTTAGAATCGGGTTTTCGCCAACCAGGTAGAGCGCTTTTATCTTGCCCTCATGGATGGCTCCAAAGATCTCGGTGTGTGTCAACCCCGCAGAATCGCTCAGGCTGCTGCCCCAGGCCAGCTCGAATCTCCTTCTTATCTCTGGACTATCTACCCGCTGGTAGCCAGGGTAGACATCGGGCAGTGCACCCACGTCACAGGCGCCCTGGACGTTGTTCTGCCCCCGCAGCGGGTTAATCCCTGCCGACGGCTTGCCGATGTTCCCTGTTAGAAGCGCCAGATTGCTGACTGCCAGGACATTATCAGTCCCATGACTATGTTGCGTGATGCCCATAGCATAAAGGATGGCTGCGGGTTTGTTAGTGGCATAGACGCGGGCAGCCTCGACTATGCTTTCCCGCGATACTCCCGTAGTCTGCTGGACAAAGTCCAGGTCAAAGCTCTCAAGCGACCTCTTGAACGCTTGCCAGTTCTCGCAACGCCCCTCAACGAATGACGAATCGAACAAGCCCTCATCGACAATCACTCGCATGATGCCCATAAGCAGGGCTACGTCGGTGCCGGGGCGGTGTTGCAGAAAGAAGCTGGCAAAGCGACAGAGATCGACTTCTCTCGGGTCAGCAACAATGAGCTTGGCGCCGCTTTGCAGCGCCTTTCTTATCTGCAGTGCGATGATGGGATGAGCGGCTGTGGTGTTGGTACCTATGGCAAAGACACAGGCGGCATCGCCAATCTCGTTGATGGAGTTGGTCATCGCACCACTGCCGAGGCTTTGCGCAAGCCCGGCCACAGAGGGGGCATGGCAGAGTCGGGCACAGTGGTCTACATTGTTGGTACCCATCACCGCCCGGGTGAACTTTTGGATGAGATAGTTTTCCTCGTTCGTGCACTTGGCAGAGGCAATTGCGGCAAACTGCTGTCCCCCATAGTCAGACAGTTGGCTGGCGACCAGGCTCAAAGCCTCTTCCCAGGTTGTCTCAACCAGCTTTCCATCTCGCTTTATGAGCGGTGAGGTCAGCCGCTCTGGGTGATTGACAAAGTCGTGGCCGAAACGGCCTTTAACACAAAGATTGCCCTTGTTGACCGGGTTATCGGGATCGCCCCGCACGCTAACGATGGCACCGCCGCGAACGCCCAAATAGATGCCACAGCCACAGCCGCAGTAAGGGCAGATGGTCTTGACTTCACGGGCCGGGCGCTGGCCATTCTTGGGTGTCAGAGCACCGACCGGGCATCTAACCACGCATTCACCGCAAGACTCACATCTGGACTCTATCAGTGGCTTGTTGGCGAAGGTGGTGATGGCTGTAGCATAACCCCGGAAGGCAAAGTCAATGGCACCAACCCCGCGGATCTCATCGCAGGTTCGCACGCAGATGCCACAAAGAACGCACTTGTTGGGGTCCCTCTCGAAAAAGGGATTTGAGCTATCAAGAGGTAGAGTTCTGGTCGGTTGTCTTAATCTCTTGAGTCTCTCTTCCTCAATGCCGACGTA
>JAUYEF010000437.1 GCA_030691635.1 Bacillota bacterium | reverse complement strand
AAAGAAGGCAATGCGGGAATGAAGGACATCCTCGGAGGCAAGGGCGCCAACCTGGCAGAGATGACCAGGCTGGGGCTGCCGGTGCCCCAGGGGTTCACCATTGGCGCGAAGGCGTGCATCGAGTATTCCAACAAGAAGACGATGGGCGAAGGCCTGCCGGAAGAGATCAAACTCCGCATGCAGGAGCTTGAAGCCGTCACCGGCAAGAAGTTTGGGGACGCAAAGAACCCGCTCCTGGTTTCGGTCAGGTCAGGCGCGGCGGTTTCCATGCCCGGGATGATGGACACGGTCCTCAACCTCGGCCTCAACGAAACGACGGTCGAAGGCCTTGCCGCCCTGACAAACGATAAGCGTTTCGCCTACGATTGCTACCGCCGCTTCATCCAGATGTTCTCCAACGTGGTGCTCAGGTTCGACATATCGCTCTTCGAGCATGTGCTCGAGGCCACAAAACAGCAGGCCGGTATGCGTTTCGACAACGAGCTCAGCCCCGAGCACCTGCAGTCGATCGTGAAGAAGTACAAGGCTTTGGTCCTGGAGAAGACCGGCAAGGCATTCCCTAGCGACCCCGTGGAGCAGCTCAACCTTTCGGTGGGAGCGGTCTTCGAATCCTGGGACAACCCGCGTGCCATCGTGTACAGGCGGGTGAACAGGATCCGCGACGACCTCGGGACCGCGGTAAGCATCCAGGCGATGGTGTTCGGCAACATGGGATCGGATTCCGCCACCGGAGTGCTGTTCACCCGCGACCCGAACACCGGGGAGAAGGTCATCTACGGTGAGTACCTCACCAACGCGCAGGGCGAAGACGTGGTCGCAGGCACAAGGACTCCAAAGCACTTCAGCGAGATGGCAGCCGAGTATCCGGCCATCCACAAGCAGATAACCGAGCTCTGCGCGCTTCTCGAGAACCACTACAGGGATATGCAGGACATCGAGTTCACGATGGAGCGTGGAAAGCTGTATGTCCTGCAGACCCGTTCCGGCAAGCGCGGCGCCAGGGCCGCCGTCAAGATCGCGGTGGACCTCGTCCACGAAGGCAAGATCGGGAAGGACAAGGCGCTGCTGATCGTCGAGCCGGAGCAGCTTGAGCGGCTGATGCACAGGGGCGTCGACCCTAAGGCCAAGGTGACTGTCCTGGCCAAGGGTCTTCCGGCGTCACCCGGCGCGGCTACCGGGCAGGTCGTGTTCGATGCAGACACGGCTGAGGAAGCCAGCGAAAAGGTTAAAGTGATCCTGGTCAGGCCGGAAACCTCACCGGACGACATGCACGGCATCGTCAAAGCCCAGGGCGTCCTTACCAGCCGCGGCGGGATGACCTGCCATGCCGCCATCGTGGCGCGGCACATGGGCAAGCCCTGCGTCGTGGGCTGCGAGGCCCTCAGGATCGACCTGGACAAGCGGACAATGACCATCGCGGGCAAGACTTTCAAAGAAGGCGCGATCATCTCGATCGACGGCGCGACGGGACGGGTCATCGAAGGACCGGTGCCGCTGGTCGATCCGACCATCGGCGGCGACTTCGAGGAATTGCTGGGCTGGGCGGACGAGGTCAAGAGGCTCGGTGTCCAGGCCAATGCGGACACCCCGACCGATGCTCAGAAGGCGCGCGACCTGGGCGCCACCGGCATCGGCCTCTGCCGCACGGAGCACATGTTCATGCAGAAAGAGCGCCTGCCCGTGGTGCAGGAGATGATCCTGGCCACGACCGTCGAAGAGCGCAAGGCCGCGCTGGACAAGCTTCTGCCCATGCAGCAGAGTGACTTCGTCGGCATTCTCAAGGCCATGCACGGCTATTCGGTCACGATCCGTACCCTGGACCCGCCTCTCCATGAGTTCTTGCCCAACGTTGAGGAACTCACGGATGAGGTCAAGGAGCTGCGGAAGGCCGGGCCGTCCAAGGAGTTGACCGAGAAAGAAGATCTTCTTGCGAAGACTCGCCAGCTGCACGAGTCCAACCCGATGATGGGCTTCAGGGGCACCAGGCTCGGCGTTGTCTACCCGGAGATCTACGAGATGCAGGTCCGGGCGATACTCGGCGCCACGGTGGAGCTCATCAAGCAGGGCTATAACGACATCAAGCCCGAGATCATGATCCCGCTGGTCGGAATCGCGGAGGAGCTCAGGCTGATGAAAGAGCTCGTGCTAAAGGTCGAGAAGGAGATCAAGGAGCAGACCGGCATAAGTGTCGAGTATAAGTTCGGCACCATGATAGAGGTGCCCCGAGGCGCCCTGACGGCGGACGAGATAGCGGTGTACGCAGAGTTCTTCTCGTTCGGCACCAACGACCTGACGCAGATGACCTACGGCTTCAGCCGCGATGACGCTGAGGGCAAGTTCCTCAAGGATTACGTTGACAGGAAGGTCATCAAGTACAACCCGTTCCAGGTGCTCGACCCGATCGGCGTGGGCAAGCTCGTGCGCATGGCCGTCGAGCTGGGCAGGAAGACCAGGCCGGACCTGAAGATAGGCATATGCGGCGAGCATGGTGGGGACCCCGAGTCCATCCACTTCTGCCACGACGCAAACCTGACCTACGTCAGCTGCTCAGCGTTCAGAGTGCCGGTGGCACGGCTGGCCGCCGCGCAGGCCGCCCTGGGCAAGAAGTACCAGGACTGAGGCAGCAATGCAGGACCCGAGGCTCGTAACTGAAGAGCTCGAGTACAGGACTCTGTCACGGTACGCGCAGAAGTCCCGTGATTCGAAGGGCCGGACGGTGGCTGAGAAGCCGTGTGCTATCCGCACGGCTTTTCAGCGCGACCGTGACCGGATAATCCACTCGAAGGCATTCAGGCGGCTCAAGCACAAGACGCAGGTCTTCCTGATACCTGAGGGCGACCATTACCGCACCCGGCTGACGCACACGCTTGAGGTCGCCCAGATCGCGCGCACGATCGCACGAGGGCTCAGGCTGAACGAAGACCTGACCGAGGCCATCGCCCTGGGTCACGACCTCGGGCACACGCCTTTCGGGCATGCCGGTGAGCAGGTGCTACGCGAGATACTTCCCGGGGGGTTCGAGCACAACGAGCAGAGCCTGCGGGTGGTGGATGTGCTTGAGGGGCCAGGAGGCCTGAACCTGACGTGGGAGGTAAGGGATGGCATCCTGAACCACTGCGACGTTCGCGAGCCTTCCACCATGGAAGGGCAGGTTGTTAAGCTTTCGGACAAGATGGCGTACATCAACCACGACATTGATGACGCCATCAGAGGTGGCATCCTGAAGCCGGGCGACGTGCCCCGTGAATGTGCGTCCGTGCTGGGCGAGACCCACTCCGAGCGGATCAACACGATGGTCAGGGACGTCATATGGACCAGCCATGACCGCCCGGAGATACGCATGAGCACCGAGATAGGCGAAGCGACCATGCATCTCCGCCAGTTCCTCTTTGACGAGGTCTACATCGACTCTGACGCCAAGAGAGAAGAGGACAAGGCGATGGATATCATAAGGAAGCTCCACGCCTATTACACGGCGCACCCCTGCGAACTATATGAAGGTAAGGGTGTTCCGCCGGGGACCGAGACCGGCCAGGCGGTGGCGGACTACATCGCCGGCATGACCGACCGGTTTGCGGTGGCGCAGTACAAGGAGCATTTCATGCCCAGGCCCTGGAGACTTGAGTTCTGAGAAGGAGTCTTGGCGAATCTACAGAAATAGCGGTATGGGGACTGGGCGAACTGTTGAGCGGTAGGTCAGCAGGCATACCCCGTCAAGGCTTGACGGGGTTTAGTTGTGGCCCGAGAATGCTGCAGGCTCGCTGAGCCGGCCGGGCAAAGGAGCCCGGCCCAATGTGGCCCGCCCCGGATGGATGATACCTTGTCCATGCAGGTGGATCCCAATCTCATAGACGAGGTCAAGGCGAGGAACGACATCGCGGATGTCGTGTCCGAATACGTCACGCTCAAGCGGGCGGGGCGGAACCACTCGGGCCTGTGCCCGTTTCATTCGGAGAAGACCCCGTCCTTCACCGTTTCTCGCGAGAAGCAGATGTTCTACTGCTTCGGCTGCCACGAGAGCGGGGATGTCATCAGTTTCGTGATGAAGCGGGAAAACAAGGGGTTCTACGAAGCGCTGAAGACTCTCGCCGACAGAGTCGGCATGGTGCTGCCGCAGAAAGAACTGCCGCCCGCGGAGGCGGCAGGTTTCCGCAGAAGGCAGGCCATATACGACGCGCTTTCACGCGCATCGAGCCTGTACAGCTCATGGCTGCAGCAGGAGAGGGGCAAGCATGCACTGAGCTACCTGCGGGGCCGCGGGCTCAGTATCGAGACGATCGAGAGGTTCGGCCTCGGGTACGCGCCAGATGCGTGGGACGAGATGGCCAACGCGCTGCGGCAGCAGGGAGCCTCGGAGGAAATCCTGGTGGCGGCAGGGCTCTGTCTTCCCAGGCCCGGCGGCTCGGGAGTCTACGATCGGTTCAGGAACCGGGTGATCTTCCCAATCCGCGACGCGAGGGGCCGCACCATAGGCTTCGGCGCGCGGGCTCTGGATGACTCGCAGCCGAAGTACATCAACTCGCCGGAGACCGAGGTCTTCAGCAAGGGGAGAGGGCTTTTCGCCCTGAACCTCTCTCGTGACGCTGCGCGGGACGAAGGCTTCATGGCTGTGGTCGAAGGCTACATGGACGCCATCGCGGCGCACCAGGCTGGTGTTCGGAACGTCGTCGCCTCGCTGGGGACGTCGCTGACCCAGGAGCAGGCCAGGCAGCTGGTGCACATATCACAGAACGTTGTCATAGCGTACGATAGCGACGCCGCAGGCCAGGCGGCCACGCTACGGGGACTGGACGTGTTGAGGCAGGCCGGGGCGTCCGTCAGAGTGTGTGAAATCCCTGAGGGCAAGGACCCTGACGACCTGATCCGGTCGAAAGGGGCCGAAGTGTTTTCCCAGGTGCTCAAAGAGGCGCCGACTCTTGTCGAGTTCTTCCTCGGGCTCTACCGGGCGAAGTACGGCGACTCGCGTGCGGGGAGGATCCGCACCGCATCGGCGATGGTCCCGGTGCTCGAAGGCCTGGACGATCCCGTGGAACTGTCTGAATCCGTGAAGCTGGTCGCCGGGCGCCTGGGGCTCACCGAGGAAGCGGTGCGACAGCAGGCCACGGCGACCGCGCGGCGCCGCGCAGCCGCTAGAGGGCATAAAACGGCCCAAAGCCGCAATACTAAGACGGATGCGGACAATCTGGAAGATGTTGCCTCCAAGGACACCCCGGCCGAGGTCCAGGCGCAGCGCCGGATCCTGGGCCTCATGATTTCTTCCCCCGAACGTAGGAAGAAAGCCCTTGAGGAACTCGGGGAAGGTCTGTTCTCCAGCGGTTTTGCAGGCGTTTTTGCCGCGCTAGGAAATGACCAGTTCGACAAGGAAGTTGACTTCTCCAGGTTAAATATTATTACTGGGGATAAGCACAAGGACTTGATCGCCGAAGTCGCACTGGCTGACCAGCCGCAGGCGGAAGATGAGCAGGTTAGACTATACAAGGACTGTGCGCTGGTCTTGAAGCGGCGGCGCTTGCGCAGATTGTACGCGGAAATCCAGTCATTGGAGCCGGGCGCAGAAGGTTGTGAGCAACTGTTCGGCGAATACCAAGGTCTCTTGCAGGAAATCAAGAAGTGATCGAGCAGGAAAGAGCCCGTCGTAGCTCGTCGAGGAAGGGGGGATAGACGTGGAAGTGAAAGACGCAAAGATCGAAGCTATAGAAGAGCTGGCCAAACTCGGTAAGAAACGCGGTACCATTACCTATGGCGAAGTAATGGATACTCTACAGGGCGTTGAGCTCACCCCCGATCAGATCGACGATGTATATGAGTCACTCTCTGAGATGGGCATCGAGGTTATTGACGATGCTAAAGACGACGGGCCGACTGCCAGACCTGAGGACCGGGAGAGCCAAGAAACTGAGGCGGAAGCCGATATCAGCGTCCCGGAAGGCATAGCGATTGACGACCCGGTCAGGATGTACCTGAAAGAGATCGGCCGTGTGCCGCTCCTGACCGCAGTCGATGAGATCGAACTCGCCAAGCGGATAGAGCAGGGTGATGAAGAGGCCAGGCGAAGGCTGGCCGAGGCAAACCTGCGGCTCGTGGTGAGTATTGCGAAGAGATATGTGGGCAGGGGGATGCTTTTCCTCGACTTGATCCAGGAGGGCAATCTCGGGCTGATCAAGGCCGTCGAGAAGTTTGACTACCGAAAAGGCTACAAGTTCAGCACGTACGCGACATGGTGGATCAGACAGGCCATTACGAGGGCCATCGCGGACCAGGCGCGCACGATCCGCATACCGGTGCACATGGTTGAGACGATCAACAAGCTGATCCGTGTTTCGAGGCAGTTGCTGCAGGAGAACGGCCGCGAGCCGACGCCGCAGGAAGTCGCCGAGAAGATGGATTTCCCGGTCGAGCGTGTGCGTGAGATAATGAAGATCGCCCAGGAGCCGGTTTCGCTCGAAACTCCGATCGGCGAGGAAGAAGACAGCCATCTTGGCGATTTCATAGAGGACCAGGACGCGCCCGCGCCGGCCGAGGCCGCCTCGTTCACGCTGCTGAAGGAGCAGCTGGAAGACGTGCTCGACACGCTGACCAGCCGCGAGCAGCAGGTGCTGAGGCTGAGATTCGGCCTTGACGATGGCCGCGCTCGGACTCTGGAAGAAGTCGGCCAGGTTTTCGGCGTGACTCGCGAGCGCATCAGGCAAATAGAAGCGAAAGCGCTGCGGAAACTGAGGCATCCTTCGAGAAGCAAGAAGCTGAAGGATTACCTGGATTAGATAGTTGGGCGCGCCATGAACGACGCGCGGATGAATTCGCAGCATGCCAGTGTGGATTCCGAAATGCGACCGCGCGTGCGCGCTGCCAGGCCGGAAGTTGACTCGATGCAGCGTGCAATGTATAATGGGTTTCGACTCATCTAAGTGAATATCAACTTGCGCTCCTCGATAGCTCAATGGCAGAGCATCCGGCTGTTAACCGGAGGGTTCCTGGTTCGAGTCCAGGTCGAGGAGCCAGTTTTTTGTCCGCCGGTTTTGGCGGGCGTTTTTTGTTGCCAGATCCGGCGGTATGAATGTCGCAGAGCCAGTGAAGTGCCTGGCTAACCTGAGACAGTGGAGGATATCATTCTGTGTTGCTGAAGTATGGATAGGCGAAGCCATGCTCCAGAGCCTTCCAGTGTTCCCGAGAATGGAAGTGAAGCGAGTTGAGCACGGGATTCATACCCACATTCACGATCACCAACCGGATCACCGGCGGACTGACCCACATCGAGCGGGCCCGTGGGTTCCTGGAGGCTGCGACCTTGTCCGATGCTTGGGTACGTGAGATGGGCCGCCGCGCTTTGATCCTGGAAGCCCATCACACGACGCACATCGAAGGGACGCGCCTGACGCTGGAGCAGGCCGAGAGATTGCTGGAGGGGAACCTTGTTCCCGAGGCCGATCCGGACGACGTGAGGGAGCTGCTGAACTACAGGAAGGCGTTCGAGTTTGTCTCCGAGTACCTTGCTCGTGACGGTCCAATCACCGAGGGCCTGATCCGGGAAATCCACAAGCGTCTCGTCGAAGGTGTCCGAGGGAGGGTTGCATCTCCGGGCGATTACCGAAAAACCCAGAACTACGTGGTCAACTCCGCCACTGGCGAGATAGTCTACACGCCGCCGCCAGCGCATGATGTGCCGATCATGATGGCGGAGCTGGTGGACTGGCTTAACCGCGAACAGGAGGTCCATCCGGTGCTGGTAAGCGGCATCGCCCAATTCCAGCTGGTTCATGTCCACCCGTTCCTGGACGGCAATGGTCGAACGTCCCGGCTGCTGTCAACCATTTGCCTCTACCTGGCTGGATACGACTTCAAGCGGCTGTTCACGATCAGCGAATACTACGACAGGGACCGGTCCGCCTTCTACCGTGCCATCCAGAGCGTCCGCGAGAGCGCGATGGACATGACCGGCTGGCTGGAGTACTTTGTCGAGGGGCTGACCTCCCAGCTTACCGAGGTTCGAGAGCGCGGGGAGCAGGCCATCCGCAGAGATCTGATCATAAAGGAGCATGGGCTTTCGGATCGCCAGGCTAAGGCGCTCAGTCATATACTGGACCACGGCAGTCTGACCATCCAGGACTTCGGGCGGCTCTGTCCCGAGGTCAACCGGAGGACTCTTCAGCGCGACCTGAAAGCTATGGTGGATCGCGGGTTGGTGGTCGCTGAAGGCGAAACCCACCAACTGGTCTATCGCTTGGCGCAAACCGGTTGATGTTTACGACAGATTTGCGACAGTGTTTGTGACATGTTTGCGTCGGGCTTCACGACCGTAGCTTGCTGAAGTGTATGCCGCCGCAGGAGCCCCTGACCGGGCTCCTGTTTTGCTCTTCTGCCGGAACCGCTTCGTTTGTCCCATCTTCCCGTCGCACCGAGACCTGCTCTGCAGCGTATGATGCAGAAGCGTCTCAAGCACCCCGAGACGGATGGGGCACGCGCATCCGCGTGCCGGCGGGAGATGAGGACCCACATGGCGGCAGTGTTCCTTGACCCGGGACATGGTGGAACCGAGCCGGGCGCCGTCACAGCGGACGGAAAGCGCGAAGCCGACGGCAATCTCCGCCTCGCACTCATCCTGGCGCCCATGCTCCTGGCCGCGGGCCATTCGGTCAGGCTTTCGCGGGAAGAAGATGTCATGCTAAGCCTGTCCGAACGGGTGAAACGGGCCTGGGAATGGGGGACAGACCTGCTCATCAGCCTGCACATTGATGGCGCGGGCAGCCCGGCCCCCTCTGGGCATCACGTCATCCATTCAATAACGGATAAGCGGGGGGAGCGTGGCGACAGGCTCGCCTGGCTACTGGTGCGGGGCATTGCGGACGCCACGGGCAGGCCACCTTTCGCAAGGTCCGGCGGACCTGTGTGGACCAGGCGGAGTCTGGTGCTTCCGTGGCTGGATTACCACAGCGTCATTCGCCACGCTATCCAGCGCGGGATTGAGGCGCCGGTCATCGTTGAAAGGGGTTTCGTGAGCAATCCGGATGACGCACGGTTGTTGTTTGACGATGAATACCTGATCATGCAGGCCGGGGGCATCGTCATGGCAGTGGACCAGTATGAGATACCCTAGACAGACGCAAAAAAGGAGCCGCGCTCGGGGAAGATCGGACCCACTGCAGCGCGGCCAGAGACGGACTTCCAACTTTTCAATTCGCCTCAGGTCATGGTTTTCCTGCCGATGTCCTCGCGATTTTCCAAAAATGCTCTGTGGTCTGAGTAGAAAGGGTTTTCTTCTCACATTGTAGCCCGGAACACTCTTATCCATTTCTGAATGGCATAGCGGCGGGGTGCAGGCCGACAGGCTGCCCTCCCTGCGTATGAATCGCTGGCCGTCATCCATCCACTGGATGGCCAATACGGCCATACCTCAGGCCCTGTTCACTTCGCTGAGCCTTGTCTCGCTCGTGAAGATCCATGCCATGAAGATGGGTCAGTCTGCGAAGAGCCGTGTACGAGGCCCGTACGCACGGTTCCGTGAGAAGGGGGCTGTCCCGAAAGGCCAGACACCCTTGAGGCTGACGTGACTGATCGGCAGTCCGTTCTAGCGGAAAACCGGCTGCCTATCAGTCCGATCCGCTGGCAACCGGTAGTCTAGGCGAACGTTTGAGGCTGACGTCACTGATCGGCAGTCCGTCCTGCGGAAAACCGGCTGCCCATCAGTCCGATCCGCTGGCAATCGGTAGTCTAGGCAAACTGTGACGCTGATGTGACCTCCGGGCAGTCCGTTCTAGTTAAAAACCGGCTGCCTGGAAGTCTGTTCTCTGCGTGCTGGATGCGCGACCGATTTGGCTATCCTCCAGCATAGAAGACCGCGCGAGCGGGGTCATGGAAAAGTCTCTGCGACTTCGTTAGTATCTGACGGCGCTTAATGAAGTCCACGCAATTCCTTACACCAAGAGCGCGTCCCCAGAGCTGCACTCGCATGGTGTTGATCGCCTGTTGGGTGGTACATCGCTGGTCTGGGCGTGGCCCCTGCCACCGTTGCCGGGGCAGATGACCGACGCTGTTGCCGTCAGGCGAATCCTTAGTCAGCGCCAGATGCGTGAAGCTGTAGGCGGCAGTTCTGGATCGGTACAGATAAGGTAGACCGGATCACGGTAGAGCAGATGCCTGCCGACGGCCGGGCGGTACGACAGAGGCCGGACGATGACCAGTCGCATGTCGCGCCCGCGGTGCACAGCTATGGCCATGGCCGTGAACATGCCCATGCGCATGAGTTTGCCGTTGGAAGCGGCGTGCCTGTTGCCCTCGGTCATTTCCTCGAGCCGCCGGATTTCATGCGGATTGTCCGACGACGGCACAAACCTGTCTATGGCCGCCATCAGCACCATTCCCGCCAGGAAACCTCCGGCCGTGGCCCAGGCCCCCATCGTCGGCCCCATCGCTTCCACAAGAGCGATCTTCACCTTGGCGAAGATCTCGATCATGGAAACGTAGATCATAACGCCTGCCGAAAAGCGAGGCTGGCAGAGAGAAAACGGGTGTTGGTCTCCTTGGTGAAGAAGGCCAAGGTGCTGCCGATGCCGGTCGAAAGACCGGCGAACAGGGTCAGCGCAATGGCCATCAGCAAGTTTCGAGAATCCATGCACGCCTACCTATGCTGCCTGAGCACTCACATCATTGTACGGCAAGCTCTTTCTCGCTTTCCCACAGCCCATGGATGTTGCAGTAGCTGACAGCATGGAGCGTCCCAGACTCCTCAAAACGCACGTGGACACTGGCGACAGGATCCGCGTGGATGGGGCCCTGGTTCGTGCCTGCCGGCGATTCGCCGTGTGAGGGGAAATCGAACCTGCCCAGGTCGAAGATGAACTTCCCACCGGCGGGTTTGAAGAACAGCTGGATCCACCTGATGTGGTGCTCCGTGGTGTTGGGGTGCGTGACGTTCTTGCCCACCGCTATCTCGATCTCAAGGGGCTGGCCTTTGGCCACTGTGTCCGCGCACGTAATCACCGGCACATGCTTCTCAGTTTTCCAGTCGGCCTGATGGATATGGCCTGCGATTCCCACGGCATTTGCCTCCTCCAAGCGTCGGTTTTGGGTAACAAGTGATTGTCTGGTCTGCCAAGTGGGACCTCACTCTAATCCTCGAGCCTCACCGGCAGTAACTGGCTTCTCGTTCTTCAATATGGCGGTAGCATTTCCCTTCGGAAACACTCGTAGGGCAGGATTGAGGCGTCTCTTACGCCGGCGCGGCGAGTAATCCCTATGAGTAAGTGGTTTGATGCAAGATTCCCAACCGGAAATGCCACAGGCGGTATAAACAAAATGCGGCTCTTGCACGATAAAGCATTTGGCAACGGGAAGGGGGCAGATGCTGCCAACATGGGATGGAGGCCTAGGATAGTCTCGGTTAGAGTCAGCGGTGGCGCTGATGGCGGAGGCAAGATAGCGAGGGTGGTTCTCACCGGGCCGTCAGGGGAAAAGATTGAAGCCTCCTGGATAGATGAAGGCAAAGGGCCGGCAAGCCTGAGGCGTGCGATCGGCCAGGCGACTGTGCACGCACTGGGGCCGTGCCTTCAGCCAGGTTACACCCTGGCCGTGGAGTCAGTCTCGGCCCTAAAACTGGGATCTCGCAGGATCGTAACCGCGGTCGTGAGAATCGCCAGCCCGGCGTCGGAGGACGTGTTGACGGGGGCTGTGCTGACGAGCGACAACCCGGAAACGGCAGTGGTGAAAGCTATCCTCGACGCGCTGAACCGGAGGCTGGACCGCATGTTCACCGATGTAGAGCAGACTGAGGGCGCTCCTTAGCGCCCGTTGCATCCTTTCGCACGTTCACTTTTCGCACGTGAGATACTTGCCGACAAGCCACAGGAGCAGGATTATTCCCGATACTATAGCCGCTGTCACAACGCCTGTCAGGTATACCGCGTCTCCCGCGCCTATCAACCGCCTCTGCACAACGCCATGGGATGCTGGGGGCCTTTCCGGGACAGATGGCGCTTCAACTGTACGCGCCTGAACCTGGGGGGGCTGGGACTGGCGTACCTGGGCCTGAGGGGCCTGCGCCTGGGTCACCGCCGCCTGGCTTGCCTTCGCCCCGGGCGTTCGCGCTTGGGCAGCCTGCGTCCGGGCCGTTTGCTCCGGCACGCTGGAACGGCTTCTGTCCGCTCGAGGCGCATGCGTCCTTTTCGGCCGCCGGGGCTTTTGGGGCACTGAGGCCATCGGAAACACCTCTTTGCCTGCTCACGACCGGCCTGCGTCAGAAAACCGGCATTTGTGCGACCATACGCTACGTCATTCGAGGCAGGGGCGGATTTCCCCTTCACCTTATCCGACCGTATGAAAGGCGAAGACAACGGCAGGGGGCGGGGGAGCGTGCTATCGCGTACACAGGTAAGGAGCAAGGGCGCTGGCCATCGCGTCAGACCCGGGTCCTCTTGCGCCGCTCAAGCACGTCGCCAAGGTACAGGCGGAGCCTCTGCGCGTTCTCGGCGGCTATCGTGTCGATGCGCTTCTGCGTGAGCGCGTAGGTGTCCTTAGGTGTCAACGGGGAGGACTCCTCAGTCTTGATCACGCTCACCAGGCCATCCGGCTCAAGCGTGGCCTGCTTGACTTCCGAGATGTCGTCTACGCCTGCAACCCGGAGCTCGATCCACAGGTCTGCCATGCTCACCCTTTCCGCGCGCATGTTCGCGTGCAGGATCTTCCCGTCCTTGACGAGAATGCGGGACACGCCCTGGGTTATGCGCTCAACGACACGCCAGCGCATGCTGACCCAGGCCATGATCCACTGCAGGCCGGCCAGCATCAGGATGGGCACAATGCCGTGGACCAGCCTGGTGTGCTCTTGTATGGGGATCGCCGCGACCGAGCCGATGATGATGATGACGACGAGGTCGAATGGCGCCAGGTTGGCGATCGACCGCTTCCCCATGATTCGAATGGCAAGAAGCGTTAAGAAGAACAAGAATACCGTGCGGCCGATTATCCTGATGACATCGAGCCACAACGGTATTGTGTCCTGCTGACCTCCCATGCCGCCGATTCCGCCGCCCGTGGACATCCGCCTGCACCTCCGCCTGAGAACCACCGATGCTTTACCTTAGCTTGGCGGAGGAAGAAAACTGGTATTCAGGCAAGAGAAGCGGCGCGCAGAAAATCGGCGTTCGACCCGCGCCCAAGCATGTCAGCACCGAGGAGACCCTGCGCCCAACAAGTTAACGTCCCACAGCACGCACGGCCAGCACGTCGTAGACAAATGCCCCAATCGCTCGTATCGCGGTTTCGAGCGCGCTTTCGTCTGGGCTGAACAACGGGCTGTGCAGCGGCGCGCAACCACCGGCGCCGGCCACGCCGACCTTCACATAGACGCCCGGCACTGCTTCAGCGTAGTACGCATAGTCTTCGGATGTCATCGCGGCTTCATTGAGCACGACCACCTTGCCGTCACCCAGCGCACGATTACCCGACTCAACAAACTGCCGCACCAGCGCCGCATCGTTCACCACAGGCGGGAGGCCCGGCGTGTAGGCCATCTCGGCCTCGGCGCCGTACGCCCTGACGATGCCATTGACCATATCAGCGAGCATGGCGGGCATTTCCTTATCCAGGAAGCCCGGGGTCGAACTCCGGAGCGTCGCGATCAACTCCGCTTTATCAGGGATCACGTTGCCGGTCGTGCCTGCGTGCATCGAGCAGACCGACAGCACGAAGGGGTTCGACGGGTTCGAGCGGCGACTCGCGATCGTCTGCAAAGCGAGGATGAGCGTGGCCGCGACAGGAACCGGGTCAATCGTCTTGTGCGGGGTCGCCCCGTGCCCGCCCTTGCCGCGGATCCTGACGTAAAGCGACGCGTTGCCGGCCATCGCGATCTTCGGGTCGACGCCGATGGTGCCGGCGGGAAGGTCAGGCCAGCAATGGAGCCCAACGATCGCATCCACATCGCGGAGCGCGCCTTCGTCCATCATGACCTCCGCCCCGCGGCGCCCGCGCGGCCGCGGCTTGAACAAGTCGTCGGAATCGGCCCTGACCGCGCTGCCTTCCTCAGCAGGCTGGAAGATGAAGCGCACGGCACCGGCGGGCGGGGCTCCTGCGGGTCGGTCGGAGGCATCGCGAGACAGTCTGGCTAGGACCGCAGCCAGGCCAGCAACAGCGGCCATGTGCATGTCGTGGCCGCACGCGTGCATAATGCCTTCATTTTCCGAGGCGAAGGCCAGGCCGGTGGCT
>JAUYEF010000404.1 GCA_030691635.1 Bacillota bacterium | reverse complement strand
AGGGTGAACGGCTTGCCGCCTTTTTCGAGGATACCATCGTTGTTGGTGTCCTTGTAGCCGGCCTCTGCCAGGAGGGCTTTGGCCTTCTCGACGTCATAGGGGTAGGGGGTTATCGACGGGTCATAGCCGAACTCCGTCTTGGTTATGCAGGTTCCCCACTTCATGGGGTCGCCGTACCCGCCAAACAGGTTGTCGATGATGGTTTTGACGTCCGTGGCATAGAAGAGTGCCTGGCGGACCCTCTTGTCCGTGATCTTGTCTGTACGGAGCGAGACGTAACGGACGCTGATGGTCTTTGCGAAGGCAACCTGGCCGTTCGGGTTGTTCTTGACCATCTTGGCATTATCGACGCTCACGCCGGAGATGAGGTCGATCCCTCCGGACAGGAACTCCGCAAGCGCGGTGCCGCTCTCGGCGATGGGACGGTATGTGACCTGCTTGATCTTCGGAGCTCCGCCCCAGTACTGCTCGTTTGCCTCAAGCACGATCTGCTTGTCCGGGATCCACTCTTTCATCTTGAACGGGCCTGAGCCTATGGGCTTACGGCCGAACGAATCCGGCCCTGTCTTGAGGCCACGAGCCTCATAGTCCTTAGGCGGCACAATGAAGGGCGAACCCGCGAGATACGCCAGTAGCACAGGATAGGGCTCGCTGGTGACCATCTTGACAGTGTTTTTGTCCACGACCTCAACCTTGGTGACCGGAGTGAACCATCCTCGAACGAGTTCGCTGACGCCCTGTTTCTTGCTGAAAAGGGTATCGAAAGTATACTTCACGGCGTTCGCATCGCAGTCTTCGCCGTTGGTGAACTTCACGTTGGGTCTCAGCTTGAAGATCCATGTGTTCGGGTCAGGGTTGCTCCACTCGGTGGCTAGCGAGGGCACGATCTTCATATCATCGTCACGCGTGACGATCGTGTCCAAGATATGCTTCTTCATCTGGTCAGGCAATGTGCCCCGGCCCTGATCCATGAAGGGATCGAGCATGGCGGGATCCACGCCCAGGGATACGACAATGCTGGTCTTTGCAGGCGGAGTGGCCGGCTTGGCAGGGGGCGCACTGGCGCCACCGCAACCGGTCATCAGAAGAGCGAGGGTCAGCATACTTGCCAAAAGCAGACGGGTCCGAACTGCGATCCTGGTCACAAACCTCACCCTTTCCATTAGAGATTAGAAGCGAAATCCTGGCAGGTCCGGTATGAGAAGAGCTCTTTCACCCCCTCATCTCACACGTCATCTGGTCGCCGGTTTGCGAATCAATGAGCCTGATGCTTGCCGCAACAGCAGTCGACGGGCGCCCCTTCCGCAAACAGATTCTCGGCCCTATCGACATTGAAAATGCCGCATGAGCATGGTCTAGCGACTTCCAGCGCGGCCTCACGCGGCGTCATCCTCCCAGCCGCCACTTCTTCCCGCACGTACTGGACAAGACGGGCGGCCACCAGCCCGTGGCCACACATCGTCGTGACCGCAAGGTCATTCTCATCGGCGACACGGTCCAGATTGCCGTGTATGCCTAGAGAGAAGTGGACAGAGTGCGGGGCGAGGTTTTCTTTGGCCGCAAGCTCGTAGACATCCTGGGTCAGGCCGCTGACCACGACCGAGAGGCCGAGGTCCTCTTCCTTCAGCCGCCTGAGGACACGCAGGACTTTCTCGGGATCTGAGAAAACCGAGAACACGGGCCAGTTGTCTTTGACCTGGGGTAGAAGATTGTCCAGGTCGTACCCGATGACGAGGTTCTGGCCTTTCGGCACGCACCCTATGTTGCTGGGCCCTTCTTCATATATGATCTGCATCACCCGCCGGAGCTTGGGCGCTGCTCCTTCATGGTTGACGCCCATAGCCGGGCGGACTATGACCGCCAAGTCGTTCTTGAGGTTTTCCTCAGTGCCTCGTCTATGCAACGAATGTGTCAACGTGACCCCCCCTATTTCTCGGCCAGCGGCCGGCCCATTCCCAGGTTGACTTTCGCGCAGGGCCTGGGGTCGAGGCTGAGCCTGGCAAGATGATCAAGAACGGGCGAATACCCGCTGGTGTCGGTTCTCGTGATGACTCCCCACGAAAAGGGGCTGTCCAGTGTCTTCGCGATGTCTTTGATGGCAGCGGCGATCGTATCCAGCCGCCTCAGCGGGATGCTGAACTCGACTATGGCTGACAGGACCTTCTCGTTTGCGACGTCGGCGCGTATCTTACCGGTGCTCAGGTCCATGATCTGTGACAGTGGATTCTTCGGCTCGAAGGTGACGCCCAGGTTCACCAGGACAGTCGTGAACTTCTCAGCCTCCGAGAGTCTCGCCCCGACACCGGGCCGTCCTATCTCGAGGGCCACCCCTACCTGCCCGTGCCGGACACGGCCTGTGACATCGTTGGTCTTGACCTCCTCAGTTCCTCTCCCGAAGACACCAGTGCCAGTATGAGGAGCGGTCGGGTTAGAGAATACCTTGCGGATCGCACGAGGCAAAGAGGCTACCTCTTCCTGTTCATAGAGCGCGCCGGTCGGGCAGTTGGATACCTTGAGACAGGCTCCGCACTCCACACAGTCGTCGTCGGGTATGACGACGCCGTCGGGGCCGGACTGGATCGCACCGATCGGGCAGTTCCTGTAACAGGCCATGCACTCGATGCACAACTCCTTGTTTATTCTCATGCTGCAGTCACCTCCTGTGGTTCTTGTCGCTTCCCAAAGATCCCGAAATCCTATCACAGGCCTGCCGGAGCAGCTGGCTGTATACCCGGACCTTGTCCTCAGTGAAGCGGTCGACCGGGCCCGTTACGTTCAGCGAACCCACCACACTCCCATCGACCGCGAACAGGGGCGCCGCAACCGCACCGACTCCCACTGAACGCTGTTGGCTGCTCGTACAGAAGCCGCGTTGCCTGATGGCACTCAGCTCCTGCTTGATCTGCGACAAGTCCGTCATGGTGTTGGGCGCCAGCATTTCCAGAGGCCGTTTGAGAATCATGTCCACGGTTTCATCCGGGAGGTATGCAAGGATGGCCAGGCTTGCGGCGCCGGTATGCAGGGGAATGGCCGCGCCAATGTCAGGATACACAC
>JAUYEF010000319.1 GCA_030691635.1 Bacillota bacterium | reverse complement strand
AGTAAGACAAAAGTGTCTTTGTTTTTGACCAGCGTGGCCGGGCCAAAAAACCCGGCCCTTTCAACAAGTTCGGAAAGGAATACAATATATAGCGTAGAACTCCTATCTTACCGCCAACGTATTGCGGCAAACATCCGTTCGGGAGGTCCTGCGGACACGTGAAGTGTCCCTACTGCGGCTACGAAGACAGCAGAGTGCTTGACTCGCGCCCCACCGAAGAGGGGGGCGCGATCCGGCGAAGGAGAGAATGCACAGCCTGCCTGCGCCGGTTCACGACTTACGAGCGGGTCGAGGAGATTCCGCTGATCGTCATCAAGAAGGACGGCAGGCGCGAGCCCTTCGACCGGAACAAGATCCTCAGCGGCCTGCTCAAAGCGTGCGAGAAGAGGCCGGTGAGCCTGGAGAGATTGGAACGGCTCGTCAATGATGTCGAGCGTGAGATGCGCAATAGCTTGAAAGGGGAGGTCGAGAGCCGTGAAATAGGGGAGATGGCCATGAACAGGTTGAAGGAAGTCGATGAGATCGCCTACGTCAGGTTCGCGTCTGTATACCGTCAGTTTAAGGATGTTGGCAAGTTCCTGGAGGAGCTCGAAGTCCTCCTCCAAGACAGAGAAAAGCGCTAAGCAGGTGTTGGGAATATGATCTTGACGAAGAGCGCAAAGACCGTCCTGGAAAAGCGCTATTTGAAGAGGACCGACGGAATTCCGGTCGAGGCTCCTGAGGATATGCTCAGGCGAGTCGCGCATAACATCGCCTCGGTTGAGGCTTTGTATGATCGTGGGGATGCCGGCGTAAAGGAAACCGAGGATACGTTCTTTGAGGCCATGGATTCCCTCGACTTCCTGCCGAACTCGCCGACCCTCATGAATGCGGGCCGGGAACTGCAGCAACTGTCGGCATGCTTTGTTCTCCCGATAGAGGACTCGATGCTTTCCATCTTCGATTCGGTGAAGAACGCCGCATTGATCCACCAGAGCGGAGGGGGCACGGGGTTCTCTTTTTCGCGGCTCCGGCCCAAGAACGACGTGGTGCGCAGCACCGGCGGCATAGCCAGCGGGCCTGTGTCGTTCCTGAAAGTGTTCAACTCGGCGACTGAGGCGGTAAAGCAGGGCGGTACCAGGCGTGGCGCCAATATGGGCATCCTGCGCGTGGATCATCCGGACATCATGGAATTCATAACTTGTAAGCAGGACAGCGCTGAAGTCACCAACTTCAACCTCTCAGTGGCCATCACCGACGCTTTCATGCGCGCCCTCGAGCAGAACGCGGACTACGACCTCGTCAACCCGCGGACGGGCCTGTCCGCCGGTAAGGTGAACACGCGCGGCGTGTTTCGCAAGATAGTCGAGATGGCCTGGAAAAACGGCGAGCCCGGAGTGGTTTTTCTTGACCGGATAAACTCGGATAACCCTACTCCGGAGATAGGTAGCATCGAGAGCACCAACCCCTGCGGCGAGCAACCGCTGCTACCATACGAGGCGTGCTGCCTGGGCTCGGTTAACCTCGCCCACATGGTCAAAGATGAAGGCCCCAGTGCCTCCGTGGACTACGACAAGCTGCGGAAGATCATCTGGCTCGGGGTCCGCTTCCTGGACAATATCATTGACGCCAACCGGTACCCCCTTGACGAGATCGAACAGATGTCCAAGGCCAACCGCAAGATCGGCCTCGGCGTGATGGGCTGGCACGATATGCTGGTCCTGCTCGGGATCGCGTACGACTCTGAGGAAGCGATAGCGCTTGCGGAGCGGGTCATGGGCTTCATCAACCAGGAGGCTGTCAGGGCGTCCGAGCAGCTCGCCAATGAGCGTGGGGCGTTCCCGAATTTCGAGAGGAGCGTCTTCAAGGGCACAAGGCCTCGTCGGAACGCGACCCTGACCACCATAGCGCCGACAGGCACGCTGAGCATCATCGCCGGCTGCTCGTCCGGCGTGGAGCCGGTGTTCGCGCTGGCCTACGTGCGGCATGTGCTCGACAACCAGAAACTGGTCGAGGTGCACCCGCTTTTCGAGCAGGTGGCGAAGGCCGAGGGCTTCTGGACCGACGAAATGATCTCCGGGATCGCGCACACTGGTACTGCCACAGATGCCCCCGGCGTGCCCGAGAAGCACCAGCGACTGTTCCGCACCGCGCTTGAGATAGACCCGATCTGGCACGTGCGAATGCAGGCTGCCTTCCAGGCCTTCACGGATAACGCAGTGTCCAAGACGATCAACCTGCCGCATGAGGCCACGGTCGAGGACATCGAGAGAGTCTACCTGCTTGCGTACAAGATAGGCTGCAAGGGCCTGACAGTGTACCGCGACAAGAGCAGGGAGGCTCAGGTGCTCACGACCGGCTCATCGCCGGGCAAGAGCGCGGAGCAGGGCGCTCTCGCTGCCGAGGAGGAGTCGGGCCAGGGCGCGGAGGGTACCGGCCAGGGCGCGGAGGGTTGTGGGCGCGGCGCCAGGCGGGGGAGCCAGGCTTCCGGACGGGGCGACCAGGCCGACGCGCGGGGCGACCAGGCGTTCAGGGGCTCGGGGGCCCAGGCTGAACAATCATTTGCGCTTCCTTCTTCGATCGAGCCCAGGCCTCGGCCGGAACGGACCAGCGGCACAACCGAGCGTGTCCTCACAGGCTGCGGCAAGCTCTACGTGACCGTGAACAAAGACGATCTCGGACTCTGCGAAGTGTTTGCCTCCATGGGCAAATCGGGTGGCTGCGCAGCGAGCCAGTCAGAGGCGATCGCCCGCCTGATCTCGCTCGCGCTGAGGTCCGGCGTGCGTGTTGATTCCATCGTGAGGGAGCTCAGAGGCATACGGTGCCCGTCGCCATCCTGGCAGAACGGCGGGATGGTGTTGTCGTGCGCCGATGCCATGGGTATCGTGCTCGAGCGGCAGATGAAGGCATTCACGTCCACCCACTTCAAGGAAGATGGTCATGGCATGAACGGCGACCCGCCGTGGGCGCCGCACGGCGCAGACGGTTACGGTGAGGGTTTCGACTCGTCCACCGACGGCGGCGACAATGGTCACGAGCGTTTCCCGGATGACCTCGTCGGCCGCGAGGCTGAGATGTCGCAAGGGCGACATGAGGTCAAGAGTGTGGAGAAGGGTGCCGGGGCTCCGGGCGCTTCACGCGAGGGTGGTTCTGACAGGAGCGGCGCAGGAAAGGGCATGCGCATGGCCTCGAGCCTTGACAGCTTGGACTTGCTTACCGGCGCGTGTCCCGAGTGCGGGAGCCACATGACTCATCAGAGCGGCTGCGCAACGTGCATGTTCTGCGGATACTCGAAGTGCATGTGAACGTGTCGGGCTGGTAAGCAAAGGTCCGGCTGACCAAGTTTCATGTGTGACGGGGCAGGAGAGCCTGCCCCGTCCAGTTTTCAGTTGGAAGCACTGCAATATCGTGTGCGACGCGACTCGATGGCTTGGCGAGGAAGGATCTCCGGCCAGTCCTGGCGGCTGTTGGTTCGTGGGAACCAGTGGAGAGCGCCGGGGTGGTCCGTAGCGACCAGCGCGTGTCCTCGGATTGGTCCGTGGCGACCAACGTCGGCGGCTGTTGGTTCCCGGCGGGCCCGTCTGTGGGCGAGTTCGAAGCGAGCAACGGCCTTCACAGGAACGATGTTCCCAGACTTTGAGCGGCCTGCCAGATTATAGAGCGAGACGACGCCATATAAAACTGACCTTCCGGCACAAGATAACTAGGGGGCAAGAGCAACAGTAAACGTCTCGAAAGAATGATAAGGTCTGAAAGGAGGTCAGGTATGATAAAGGGCTGGTGCGACGACCACAAAGGTGTTGAGGTCAAGCCGTCTGCTTTCACCAACGAGGCACATGTGTTCTACAAAGGCCTCTTGGCCAAGAGCGGCGCGACCGATGTATACTGCCACCACGGCTCAGGAAGCTCGAACTACTGGACCAGCGTGAGCACGGTGAAGATGGATAAGACGCACAAGGGCTTCGAGAAGGACATCAAGGTGAACAACAGCCGTGCGTTCCTGTGTTTCAAGGACTCGGCCAACAACTGGGACAACAACAGCGGCTATAACTGGACAATCTACCAGTAGGCGGCAGGACGGCAGACACGTGGCGCGAACCAAGTAGTGGGCATTTGACAAGAAACCCGCGGTGCAGACGCGTACCGCGGGTCTTCATTTTACGCCTGCAGGCTTGAGGTCTTGCGCTTGCACCGGGTGAGGCGCCGGGCCCGTATGCCTGGACGCCTTATGCCTGCACCGAACCGTTGAGATAGTTGTCCAAGAACACCACCATGGACTTCTCGAAATCCAGGATGCCGCTGACAACGCAGTACTCGTTGCTGGAGTGCGCCCTTCCACCGTGCCCCATGCCGCCAAAAACGTAGGGAATGCCCAGCATGCGGTCGAAAGCGTAGAACGGGGCGGAGCCAATGTTAATGGGCTGCAGCGCAGGCTCTTTGCCAAAGAAGCGGTACGCCTCCAGCATCGCCTGCACGACCTGCTCGCGCGGGCTCACTTTGCTCCACGGGTACTTGTTGATCACGCGCATCTCCATATCCTCAAAACCCCTGCGGTCAAGGTGCGCACGTATCGTCCGCACCACCTCGTCAGGGTCCTGGTCCGGCACCATGCGCACGTCCGTCTTGACCGTGGCCTCGTGGGGCAGGAGCGTCTTGGTGCCCGGCCCGGTGTAGCCGCCCCAGATACCGTCGATGTTCAGCTGGGGCTGGGTCATGGCGTAAACGAACAGCTCCTCACCCTGCATATCCCACTTGAACCGCCGCACATCGTTGGCCTTCAGGAAATCCGCTGCATCGGGGCCTGCCGCAAGCATGGCGCATAGATCCCTGTCCTCACTCGTCGGGCCTCGCACGGCGGCGAAGAAGTCGTCGACCGTGATGCGTTGCTGATCATCGATCATGGTCCGGAGCGCCGCGATGAGCCGCCAGACTGGGCTTGCCACCCAAACGTTGTTGCTGCCGTGGATCCCCCGGCCCACGGGTCCGCCCCAATCGCCCCCGCGGCACGCAAGCTCGAAGTACAGGATGCCTTTGGTGCCGAGCCGCAGTTTGGGCGCACCCTTTTCGTCACACCCGAAGAACGGGAACAGCATGGCGTCCGCGGGCCTGAGTTCCTCCAGGTTTTCCTTGACGAACTGGGCGAATGTCCGGCTGCCGTACTCCTCTTCGCCCTCTATAGCGAAGATAAGGTTGACGGGCAGCCTGCCTTCCACGTCGCGGATCGCGCGCATTGCGTTGAAGAAGGAG
>JAUYEF010000306.1 GCA_030691635.1 Bacillota bacterium | reverse complement strand
CGGCTATCCCTCCGAACAGCGGCCCGCATATGCTTCCCGTAGCCTGAGCGGTCTGCAGGACTCCCAGGCAATAGCCGAGGTTCTCCTCAGGCGTGTTTGTCGCTGCGAGTGCGGTGCAGGACGGGACCATGCCGGAGAAGGTGCCGTTCAGGATGCGCAGGCCGATGAACTGGTACGGGTTTGTTACGAAAAACTGCAGGCTATACGCGATAGCCTGGGCGATGCCGGCGCGAATCACCATGACTTTGCGGCCATAGCGGTCCGCGAGCGACCCCCACACGGGCGACATCACGGCGTTCATGAAGAAACTCACCGAGATGGAGAGTCCTGCCCAGGCCTCGACGCCCTTGCCTACATTGAGCTCCTTCATGAACAGGGGCAGAAAAGGGGACACGAGCGTAAAGCACATTGAGGAGCTGAATGCCCCGAGCCACAGGATGTAAAGGTTCTTCTGCCATTGTTGCACGGATGATGTCCCTCGAATGCGGCTCTTGATTCTCGCCCATCCGCCGCTGTATCTGCCGGAATGCCACACGGGTTTTCGAGAGAGCATGAGCCACTTCCTGCATGTGCCGCTGCCTGCCGGAAGTGAAGCACGCCGCCGCACCCGCCCATCACAATAGAAGCATGTTGGTTATGTAAGGGCACAATTACTTATTATCATTATGAGTATAGTGCGACTAGTCGGGAGGGTTTGCCCTGCCTCCGTTGAATTGCATCCCGTAAGACTACCGGGAACCGCCTGGCTGGTGCCGCGGCTACGCGCCAGCCCTGACCGGGCCCGGGAAGAGGGAGGAATCTCCATTGAAGTTCAGGCGTCAAGCAAGTTTGCTGCTGGTTTTCGCGCTGGTCGCGGGGATCCTGGGCTGCGTGCCGGAAACCCCGAAGGCATCGCCGCCCAAGGTCTCTGAGCCCACGCCCAAGGGGCCTGTGGTCGGGATCATGACCAGCACGGTCTCGCAGAGCGAGGACGAGTACAGGGCCGCCGAGAAGATGGTGAAGAAGTACGGAAGCCTCGTGAAACATGTCACCTACCCGGACAACTTCTCGAAGGAGCAGGAAACCACGATCTCCCAGGTCGTGGCGCTCGCGACCGAACCGACGATCAAGGCCATCGTGATCTGCCAGGCCGTCCCCGGGTCGGTCGCGGCCATCAAGAAGGTCAGGGAGAAGCGTCCCGACGTGAAGTTCATACTCGGGGTGCCTCATGAGGACCCGCCTCTGATCAATGAGTACGCCGACCTCGCGTTCCTGACGGACCAGAGGGCCAGAGGCGAGACCATGGTCCAACTGGCCAAGCAGATGGGGGCCAAGACGCTCCTTCACTATTCATTCCCGCGCCATCTCTCCATGCCGCTCATCGCAGAGAGAAAAGAGATGATGGAGCAGGCGTGCAAAGCGCTGGGAATCCAGTTCGTGCTGGTCACCGCGCCCGATCCTCTCTCTGACGCCGGCATCCCCGGCGCCCAGAAGTTCATCCTCGAGGATGTGCCCCGCAAGGTGAAGCAGTACGGCAAAGCGACCGCGGTCTTCTCGACAAACTGCGCCATGCAGGAGCCTCTCATCAGGGCATCGCTCGAGCAGGGCAACATCTACCCCGAGCAGTGCTGCCCGTCGCCGACCCACGGCTATCCGGGGGCGCTTGGGATAAAGATCACGCCCGAAATCGCAGGCAACGTGCCGAAGATCATCGAGCTCATCCGGTCCGAGATCGAGAAAAAGGGTGGCAAAGGCAGGTTCGCCACGTGGCCCGTGCCCATCAACATGGTGTTTGTCGAGGCCGGGGTGGAACTGGCAAAGGACTACGCTGACGGCAAGTTCAAGTTCGACGACCAGGCCGCCATCAAGGCCAAACTCGAGGCGGTGGCGGGCGCCAAGTTCCAGGTGAGGAAGCACAGCGAAAAGGGCAGCTTCTACCTGGTGGTCTGCGACTCAATAATCTTCTGATACGTGCCAGACACGAGTCCCGGCGAGCCCAAAGGCAGCCGGGACTTCGTTTGAACAGGGAAGGAGCAGCCTTTCGTGCGGACAGGGTTGCTTACGATGGAGCACATCACCAAGCAGTACTACGGCAACAAGGTGCTCGACGATGTTTGCCTGTCGTTGCAGGCCGGGCAAGTGCGCGCGCTGATCGGGGAAAACGGCGCGGGCAAGTCCACACTGATGAACGTCCTCTTCGGCATGCCGGTGATCTGGTCCACGGGAGGGTACGAGGGGACCATCACGCTGAAAGGCTCGCCGGCGCGCTTCCGGAGCCCGCGCGAAGCCATGGCGGCAGGCATCGGAATGGTGCACCAGGAGTTCATGCTCATACCAGGATTCCGGGCGTGCGAGAACATCAAGCTGAACCGGGAGCCCGTTCACGCCGGGCCTCTGGGCCGGCTGCTCGGGCCGAGCCTGCAGTTTCTCGACTTACCGCGGATGTCGTCCGACGCGACAGAAGCCCTCTCTAGCCTGGGCCTGTCCATAGACGATTGGGCGCCTGTATCAGGGCTGCCCGTGGGACACAAGCAGTTCGTGGAGATAGCCCGGGAAATCGACAAGCGCGACCTGTCGGTTCTTGTGATGGATGAGCCCACCGCGGTGCTGACAGAGAATGAGGCGGCCGTCCTCGTTGAGGCGCTGCGGCTCTTGCAGTCGAAAGGCATCGGGGTCCTCTTCATCACTCACAGGCTCGGCGAAGTCCTCGGGTTCGCCGACCAGGTGACCGTGTTGAGGGACGGCAGAGTCGTCGCCGATATACCTGCTCCCGGGGCGGATCTTGAGACTCTCGCATCGCTGCTCGTGGGCCGGCCATTCTCTCGTTCCGAGCATGCGCGCAGGCCAGAGGCGTCCACGCCCGCGCGCCCGCTCCTGGTGATCCGGGGCCTCGACGTGGCCATGTCCGGTGAGCGCGTCAAGGGTATCGATCTCGATGTCATGGAAGGTGAGATCCTGGGCATCGCCGGGCTCGCCGGGCAGGGGAAGGCCGGCATCGCAAACGGCCTGATGGGGCTGTTCCCCACAAGCGGGCACGTCACCAAGGGTGGGGAACCTGTGAAGCTCAACGACCCGCTGGCGTCGCTCGACGCGGGCTTCGCGTTCCTGTCGGAGGATAGGCGCGGCGCGGGGCTGCTGCTCGATGAGAGTCTGGAGGTCAACCTGGCCTTCTCCCTGATAGTGTACAAGAAAGCGTTCCGGCTCCCCGGCGCGCCCGGCAGGTTTGGGGCAATTGACTGGCGGCAGGTGAGGACCCACTGCCGGCAGATGGTCTCGGACCTCGATATCCGCTGCACGGGGCCCGGCCAACGGGCCCGCACCCTTTCCGGGGGGAACCAGCAGAAGGCGTGTTTCGCCCGGGCGATTTCCCTCGACCCGGACGTTCTGCTGGCGTCGGAGCCGACGCGGGGCATCGATGTGGGGGCCAGAGAGAGGATACTCCACCTTGTCGTCCAGGTGAACAGGGAAAGGCGGACGACGGTGATTCTCACCTCTAGCGATCTCGGCGAACTGAGGCAGGTGTGCGACCGGATCGCCATCGTGTACGCGGGACGGGTCGCCGGAATCCTTCCGCCCGACGCTCCCGACTCACAATACGGCCTGCTCATGTCCGGGAAGGAGGTTGCCCGGTGATAAAGGCCCTGGGAGTCACGCGGTCGTTGATCGTCGCCTTCCTGGTCGCTCTGCTGGTTACGGCCGCGCTGTCTGGCCTGGATGTGTGGGGATTGGTCAACGACTCTATCATAAGGTCCGGGATGAACATGCTGATGGTTGTGGCGCTCGTGCCGCCGATCAGGGCCGGCGCCGGGCTCAACTTCGGTCTTCCCGTGGGCGTGTGCTGCGGCCTCCTTGGCTCGGTCATCGCGGTCGAAACGGGGCTCGTCGGGTGGAGCGGGTTCGCGGTCGCGCTCGGCTGCAGTGTGCCGTTATCCGTGGCGGCGGGAGCCGGGCAGGCCTGGTTGTTGGAGCGAGTCAAGGGCCAGGAGATGATGGTCGGAACGTACGTTGGCTTCGCCGCCGTGGCGCTGATGTGCATGGTCTGGCTGCTGGCGCCTTTCGGCAGCCCCGAGATGGTCTGGGCGCTCGGCGGAAAGGGATTGAGGACGACCATAAGCCTGACGTCGAGCTTCCGCCAGGTACTCGATGGCGCCGCCGTGGTTCGAGCAGGGCAACTGGTCCTGCCCACAGGCCTGATGGCTTTCGTGGCGGCCTGCTGCTGGGCGTGTGCCTTCTACCTGAAGAGCTCCGCCGGCCTGCGGATGGCCGGCACAGGCCAGAACCCGCTCTTCGCAAAGTCCTGCGGAATCGATGTTGTGCGCGAGCGCAGGAACGCCACGATCATGTCCACGCTCCTGGCCGCAGTGGGCATTTGCGTCTACGCTCAGAGCCTGGGCTTTCTCCAACTCTACCTGGCCCCCCTGATGATGGCCTTTCCCGCCGTCGCCGGGATCCTCATCGGCGGAGCGAGCATACGGCAGGCTCAAGTCTCCAACGCCGTCATCGGGACCGTGCTGCTGCAGACTTTGCTGACCTGTGCCCTCCCAGTGACCCAACGCCTTATCCACGGGAACGTCTCTGAAGTTGCCAGGGTGCTGCTCTCAAACGGGATGATCCTCTACGCGCTCACAAGGAGCCATGCACGATGATACAGCCAGGGCCAGTAGCACGAATGGGTGCGGGCTGGGTGAAGAGGTCGCTGGTGCGTTACGCTGTGCCTCTCGGGTTCGGAGTCCTTTGCCTGCTATTCTCCTGGGCGTCCGGCCTGCGCTGGGAGTTTCTCGCGGATGAAGTGGTATCCCGCCTCGGCAGGAACGCGCTGCTGGTGCTGTCTCTGATCCTGCCCGTGACGGCAGGGCTGGGGCTGAACTTCAGCATCGTGATAGGCGCCATGGCCGGCCAGCTCGGCCTGATCACAGTCACCCACCTGCGGCTGGGCGGCCCAGCAGGCCTGGCGCTCGCCGCGGGTATCGCCACCCCGCTTGCGGTGTTGCTCGGGTTCGCCGCGGGCGCCGTGCTGAACAGGGCGAAGGGCAAAGAGATGATCGCGTCCATGATCCTCAGCTTCTTCTCAGATGGGCTCTACCAGCTTCTCCTGCTGTTCATGGTGGGCGGTCTCATCCCGGTGATAGACCCTGACCTGATCCTGGAGTCCGGGGTGGGGGTCAGGGCGACCATCGACCTCCAGGCAGTGGCGAGCGCTCTCGACCGCCTGCTGCCTATCCAGGCGGGACCGGTCTCCATCCCGGGCGCGAATATCCTTGTCGCAGGCCTTGTGGCGCTGGGGATCTTTCTGCTTGGCAAGACGAAGCTCGGACAGGATATGCGGGCGGTGGGACAGGATATCCACGTTGCCGAGATGGCCGGCATCCGCGTCGACCGCGTGCGGACATCGGCCCTTATGTTGTCCACCGTGCTCGCCTCCTGGGGGCAGATAGTCTTTCTTCAGAACATCTCGACGCTGAACACCTACTACAGCCACGACCAGGTCGGCATGTTCTCCATCGCCGCGCTGCTGGTCGGCGGCGCGACCGTCTTCCGTGCCACCTGGGTGAACGCCATCGTTGGGATATTCCTGTTCCACACACTCTTCGTCGTCGCACCGTTCGCCGGGCAGAACTTGATGGCGAGTCCGCAGATCGGGGAGTTCTTCCGGGTATTCGCCGCCTACGGCATCATAGCGGCGACGTTGGCCCTGAACGCTCGCCAGCGGGCGGAAGGGATTGCCCGACGGATGTAGAGGGCATGAATAGGCTATAGATCAACGGGTGCATCTCAAGCAGGCCGGCGGATAGCAGGCCTGTTTCTTGTCTAGCGGATGGACTTCAGCAGAGCCTCGACATCCGGGATAGCCGCGGCCTTCCTGACATAGCGGTCGACCAAGGGCCTGATATCCACCCCGGTCGCTCTGAGCACTGCGTCCTCTATGTTGGGTGTGGTGACGGTCTGGCTGCGCCCCGCACACAGGGCCGCGATGACGCTCTCAATACTATGCTTCCCGCGGCTTGCCTCGTGGATGGCTGCGTCTATCACCAGCCCCAGCAGGGCGCCCTTCTGGTAGACCACGGCGTGCCAGGGGCTGTTCTCCTTCCAGTAGTTCTCGGAGGCTTCGCCGAGCGAGAAGCACTTGTTCTCGCGCAACTCGAGCGTCTTGAGCCCTGTCGCGTAGGCCCGGATCTCGCTCTCAAATTGCTTCTTCGACCAAACGCCGGCCTTCCAGAGAGCCTTCGGGGCGAGGTAGTCAGTGACACCCTCACCAAGCCACGTGGCATCGCGCGCCGTCTTGAAAGTCCAGCCGTTCCACCAGTGCACTATCTCGTGGGCCATGGTCCGTGCCGAGAGCTCCGTCACCACGGTGCCCGCGCTCGCCGCTCCGCCGCCAAGGTACTCGGAGGGGAACGCCGCGATGCTCCGGCCACCGGACGGCAGCGGGCCAAGGGTCTTGGCGAGCCACGTCACCAGCTTCCGGAGTTCGTTGGAGCCGAATTTGGACTGGTTTTTCTGTCCGAGCCCAGCCCAGACCGCCAGGGTCACCTGGCTGCCTGCGACCTGAAGTTCCTCCAGGTCAAAGCGACCCAGCGCCACGTAGTCATCCAAGAGGGCAGAAGGCTCAACCAGGTAGCCTGCGTCCGACTTCTCCCACGGCACCACCGCCGTCCATCCCTGCGGCAGCAGGAACCTCACCCTGAGCGGGCCGATCTGAGGATCGACCCGTGGGAAGACAACACAGCCCCGGAGTATGGCCCCGTAGTCACGGATGTAGCTTCTCTGCGATTTGGTGTCCGTGTGGCTGCTGCCCGGCGCAGACCAGCGCGGGTCGACGGTATAGGAAACCGACAGGACCTGTGTCTTCTGGGGGACCTCAAACTGGAAATCCCAGTTGCCAGATGTTTTCTGCGTGGCAAGCGGCCTGCCGTCCGCCTTGACCGACATGGACCTGAGCCTGTCCAGTATGGCATCCAGGTCGCGAAAAGATAGCCTGAGCAGGCCTGCCTGAGGTCTGGGCACAGTCAGGACCACTAACACACGGCTCGATGGCATGTCGAGCCTGGCGACAAGTTCCACCTGAGAGGGCGGCGGCTCAACCGGCGAAGGCGGCCGCTCGGCCGGTGGCGCTGATGGTTTGCCGCTTGGGAGGGCAGTGAGCGCTGCGGGGCCCTGGGTGCAGCCGGAAGCAAGAGTCAGCAGGCAGAGCGCCAGCACGGCAGCTTGCTTGATGAACTCCGCAAGCGCTGCCCACCCGGCAGTCTGTCGCCATTGACTTGCCGGCTTTACCGTCGGCATAATGTAGCCCCCACTGATCTCGTTCGTACAGGTCGGGCGTTCCGTAAGCTCAGCGCGCTCTCCTCCAGGTCGATTTCACTGGAGGCAAAAGGGTCAGGAAGCAGGATTTTCCCTGCCAGGCAGGGGAACCGGCCAACGGTGTCGTACATGGGGACAAACGGCGGATTCACGCACATTCGGCGTGGCGGGGATATAGGATGTGCAAGGAGGGAGACATATGAAGGTGTTTCTGATCACCCCGGTGAGGAGCCTCACCGGTTGGGAGAGAAACGCTATCGAGATATACCTGCACAACCTCGAAAGCCACGATGTCCAGGTCTACTGGCCTTTCCGGGACACCGACTACAGCGACCCGAGCGGTCTGTCCGCCTCGACCAGGCACCGGGAGGTCATGAAAGGCTCAGACGAAGTACATATCTGGTGGAACCCAGCGTCCGAGGAATCCATCTTCCTGCTGGGCATGGCGTGGGCGATGGGGAAGAGGCTTGCCATAGCGAACTCCATCACTGTCAAGGAACACGTCCGCCAGAACCCCGGTAGGTCGTTCCCTGCGCTGATGCTCCAATGGGGGGTCAAGAAGACCATCAAGGAGAGCCGGCACGAACCGGACCGGGACCCGAAACGAGGTGTGGCGGGGACCGAGTGATCTAGGACTGGGTGATCTGGGACTGGGTGACCGCTGCCCCGTGGGTGACCATGGTCCAGCGCCGGGCCCTTCAGGGCGAGGCAACCCTCTCACCCGAGGGCATGAATAGTTCTGCAGAGTAGGGACTTTACGGGGCATATAATACCAAGTATACTAAGGCCATGAAACTATCGGCCTGGGCAAAGCAACAAGGAATTGACTACAAGACGGCTTACCGGTGGTTCCGCGCCGGCATTCTTCCTGTGCCGTCCCAACAACTGTCGACAGGGACCATCCTGGTGGACGTAGCAGCAACGAAC
>JAUYEF010000273.1 GCA_030691635.1 Bacillota bacterium | reverse complement strand
AGCGGTGCTCGCAAGGTGCAACGGGTGCCCACGGTTGCACGACCAGGCAACACTTGAAGACTGACGTGACTGCCGGGCAGTCCGTTCTTCGGTACAGGCTCGGTCCTACCCTATCTCCTTACCGCACTCGTCAAAGGCCGCGACGAGTCTCCCGGCGACGAACACCTGGGCCACCCCTCCCGCCTTTCCAAGCACGCCGATGTCTGCCAGCGGGTCGCCCCTGACAAGCAGGATATCCGCGGCTTTCCCCGCCGCCAGACTCCCAGTCTCATGGTCGAGGCCGAAGCTTCTCGCCGCAGAGATGGTCGCCGTCTTGATCGCCTGGGCAGGGGTCATGCCCATCTCCACCATGTAGTCGAGTTCCCGGCTGCTGCGACCGAAGTAGTTGAAGGTCATGCCGCTATCGGTCCCGGCCACTACGTCGATCCCGGCTTTCACCGCGCGCTTGAAGTTGGCCTCAAGCAGTTCGCATACCTGGATGTGCTTCACGGCCTGCCACCTCGGCAGCTTGTCCAGGTAGGGCAGTTTGGCCTTATAGGTGGATAGGGTGGCCAGAAGCTGGATGCTCCGGTCCTTCATCAACTGCAGGTTCTCGTCGTTCAGCGTTATGCCGTGGACGACCACGTCAGCGCCGCCACGGATGGAGAGGTTGATGCCTTCGTCTCCATAAGCATGGGAGTGCACCTTCAGGCCCGCCTTATGGGCCTCCTCGCACGCTGCGGTTATCTCCTCAAGGGTGAGCTGCGGGCTCCACTGCTTCATGCCGGGAGACGAGACCGCGCCCGTGGCGCCGAGCTTGATGAAGTCGACGCCCTTCGCGATCATCTTCCGCGTCGCCTTCCGAGCGGAGTCGGGCCCATCCACCTCGCCCTCAGTGTCCTTCCCGGCACGCCCGCCGGTCATCCGGATCATGTACCCACATATCAGGAGCCGGGGGCCTCTCACGATGCCGGCCGCGATCGTGTCGCGCAGGGCGAAGGATATGTTGCCGTCGCACCCGGCGTCGGCCAGCGTGGTGGTGCCGCTCAGGACCACCGGCTCTGCCTGAGCCGCTGCGCGAATCGCCTTGGCCTCCGGGAGCATGTCTTTGTCGACGCCCCAGATGCCGCCGCTTGATTGAACGTGGCAGTGAGTATCCCAAAGGCCCGGCATGGCGCAGAAGCCCGAGCCATAGCGCACTTCCACGTTCTCCGGTACCGTGAGCCCGGCCCCTATCGCCGAGACCTTACCGTCCTTCACATATATGTCTGCGTTGCTCAAGACCTTGCCGTCGCCGACGATGACCTTGTCGATGTTGCGGATGACGAAACTCATTGAGAGCGTATACCCCCTTATCAAGATAAGTGGTATGCCATGCTGGAAAGCGCCGCGCGCGGCGGCGCCGGACGGAATGGCCAGACGACGGTAGCGCCGCGCGCATGCGGGTCTCGCTCAGACCTTTATCATCCCGAGCCACTTGCCCATCAGGAACTGGAGCTGCGCGATGAACAGCGAGATACGGCCCTGCACCGCATTGCCGAAAGCGGCGCCGAAGGCGACCATCATGATCCACTTGCCGATCTCACTCGTAACCCCGCTGCCGGCAGTCTTCATCGTGAAGACGAAGTAAGCTCCGACGCAGATAGTCCCCACCACCAGGATGATGTTGTCGATGGTGGTCAGCGGCAACACAGTCGCCACTATCTGGTCCACGAATTCCGCCTGCACTGCGCCCCTCATCGCGAGCGCGGCGCCGATGGACACCACGAACGCCATCGGGATCCTGCCGAGGTAGCTCACCTGCTTGTTGAACCTCGAGAAGAGCAGGAGGCCTATCACGATGGGCACGAGGAACAGGGCATTGCCCTTCATCAGGGGTGTAATGGCCTTCGCCATCACGTTGTTGTAGGCAAGCACCAGCCCGTATCCACCGGCCATGCCGACGAAAGTGTTTTCCACTATTCTGGCCACCATGTTCTGCTTGAAAAGGGTCGAGAACACAGCCAGGACAGAGATGGCCCCAAGCCACACTCCCGGGTTGCTACTCATCACTTGGCACCCCCTTTGGGCTGCTTCCGGCGCGTAATGGCGAAACCGATGTTCCCGAGGAGGATGAACACGATGATGAGCAGGTGGCCAGCCGACTGGGCGTCCATGCCCGCGACCGCAGCGCCTGGCTTATTCATCAGCATCTCGTACTCCGCGGCTCCTCTGAGCCCTGTCAAGAGGCCCTTGACCTGGCCGGACTGGATGTAGGGCTCCGTCTGTGGCCCCATCACTGTGACCACGCCGACCAGTAGCGGCACGCCGGAGCGCTGCAACTGCCGCACGTACTCGAACGGCCCTGGGACACCATCCGAGAAGCCGAGGTAGGCTTTCGTGTCAGCCGCCGACGTAATGCCTTTCAGTATCGGCAGGTCCTCTGTCTTGTTCTTCCTCAGGTCAACCGGCACTGTCTTCTTGATGTCCGCCGCGAAGCCCGCGAGCCCTGTCTCTCCTCCAGGGACAAACCCCAGCGCGACGAAGTCCGTGCCGTATTTCTTACCCCCAGCCTCACCGGCCAGGCAAAGCTCGTTGGTAAAGAGCGCGCCCTGCTGGGCAAAGGTCACGATTATCACCCGAACGCCTTTGTCCATGAGGTGCTGGAAAACCGCCTGGGCCTGAGGGAACACGTCAGGCGCAGTGCTCACTCCGACTTCCAGGGACATGATGACGGTATCCGCTGGCTTCAAAGCATCGATCACCGTGTGGTAGGCGCGTGTCGGCTGCCCGATGGTGACCGGCAGCCCCAGCGGTTTGACCAGCGGGATCGCGATACAGACCGCAAGCAGGATGTATATGACTCGCCTGTCGGTGGTCATGGCTTTCTCCCAGAAGTTCACGACAGCACCTCCTTACTGGTCGAGGCCCAGGTACGCGCGGTCGAGCCCGAGCAGCGTCCTGACGCCTACAGCGATCGAACCGAGGGCGGCGCCGATCATGACACCGCGGTTCCCGGCGACATTCGGTATCTTCATGAGCCAGGCGCTGATGCCGGGGAAGCCCTTCCAGAAGACCTCACCGACCGGCGCGTTGCCGAGCATGACCACGACTCCGCAGAGGAGCAGCACAGTGGCCTCACGGTTTCGCGCCCTGAATGTCCTGAAGGCCGCCGACGCGATGAAGAACACGAGTATCGAGAACGTGGCGGCTCCCACCGGCGAGAAGAAATTGTCGTATGCCCACTTGAACGGCGTCTTTGTGATGCCCCAGCCGATGCCGGTTATCGTGAAGTAGGCAAGCCCCAAGAGGAGGAACGCGCTGTATATGCGCTCATCCGTCTTCTTCTGCGGCTGCGTGATGATGGACGTGTGCCTCAACACGAGGTTGACCGCGGCGAGGGCGAGCGCGAAGGCGGAAACGATGATTGCCCAATCCTGCAAGAGCTTCGAGAGGTTATTGAGCGAAGGCATCTTCAGGAAGTAGTCCAGCAACACTATGAAACCGACCACCCCTGCTATTCCAAGAGGAAGTTCTCTACGCACCGCAATCACCTCACATCTTCAGGAGTTTTACGAACGGTTTTTCAAGGCCGCCGGTGGCCAGGAGAGCGCCGATACCGATGATGGCGATCGCCAGCACTTTAAGGTAGTCAAGAGCCTGGACGCTGCCGAGTTTCACAGGGTCCTGCGACAGGTAGGCCCCGGCGACGAGCAGTTCGTCGCCCAGCAGCACGTAGTCGCAGGCCGCAACGAAGAACGGTATCTGGTACGTGCGGGTGGTCCCTGCGATGGTGACTGCCCCGGCCTGTGCGGCGCCTTCGGCCATGAGCAGGGAGTCCGCCTGGAAGAAGCCAGTGAGCACCGCGCCCGCCACCTTTTCCCGCTGCATGATGCCCAGAGTGGCGAGGATATAGGCCATCTGCTCTTGTGTCACGAAGTAGACCTGCTCCATGGGCTGGAAGGCTTCGATCTTGCCTTCAGACAGGTAGGCCTGCCGGAGCTGTTCGATGACGAGCGGGTAGACGTTCGGCCACTTGACCGACACCAGTAGCCGGGCCCCCATGGCCGCAGCCCTGTGGGCCACGTGTTGCATGATTGCGAGGCCCGCAAGGGTCTGGACGGCGGATGAATCGACGACGTCACCGGACCCAGGAATGCAGATCACGGGCCTGCCCATCTCCGTGGCGCGTCCGACCACCTCGTCGATGGCCTCGAGTCCGGGTATCTTGCGAATCTGTGGCAGTCGACCCGACCGGGCGTTCCTTATGGAGACAAGGATGAGGATGAATGTGAGAAGGGTCACGAGAAAACTCACTTGCCTGGTGATTGTCACCCGAAAGCACCTCCTTACGCTTGTTTGAGCGCGCAACAACCGGCCTACTTGCGGCCGGCTGCCTTCGCTTGGACAAACACTCTCTTGACCTGTTCGAGAAGCCCTGGATCCTGTATGAGGTCGACGGTCGTCATCGCCATCGCCCTGGCCGAATCGAGCAACGCTCTGTGGCCCTCCTCCGACACCGAGGCCGCGGCAAACCTGGGACTGTGCGTGTTCCCGATGACCTCCGGGTCTCCTATGCAGATCTCGGCGTGGATTCCCGGCACAGCCCAGGTCACGTTTCCCATGTCAGAGGAGCCGCGAGGCTTGATGCCGGCGGTATCCACCCTCCTGCCGAGGGTCTCGAAGTTCGCCCTGAAGGCAGTGGACAGTGGAGCGTTTGGCAGCAGGCTCATGTACTTCTTGCTGTACTCACGGAATGCCACCGTGGCGCCTGTCGTCGACGCTGCGCTCCGGGCCGCGTTCCGCACCCGTTCCGCAGTCTCGGCGACATCGTTCTCATCGAGCCCTCTGACATAGAACCGCATGACCGCACGGTCGGGAATGATGTTCGGCGCCTTGCCGCCTTCTGTGATGACACCATGGATCCACAGGTTCGGCTTGAGGTACTGCCGCAAGGAGTTGATCCCAATGTAGGCCATGACGGCTGCTTCCAGCGCGTTTATGCCTTCATGCGCCGACCCTGCGGGCTGGGCGGTCTTGCCGCTGAATACGATTTCAATGGATTCCCGGGACATGTAGGTTGGGGCGACCTGGTTTCCATTTGTGCAAGGATGGACCATCATGGCTGCGTCCACGCCCTGCAGGAACCCGTGGTCCACCAGGTGGACCTTGCCGCCGGCGTTATCCACCGCGCCACCTTCTTCAGCCGGCGAGCCGAAGACCTTGATCGTCGCCGGAATGTCGGGCCACGCCTTGACCAGGGCGATGCCAGCGCCAACCGCCCCCGTGCCGATGATGTTGTGGCCACACGCGTGCCCGATACCAGGCAGGGCGTCGTACTCGGCGAACAGGCCGATCACTGGTGCAGAGCTCGTGCCGGCGTAGGTGGCGACGAAGGCTGTGTCCATTCCCGCCACACCTCTGTCCACCGTGAACCCGGCGGATTCCAGCATGGCGGCCAATCGCTTTGATGACTCATACTCCTGGTAGCCAATCTCCGGGTTGTGGTACATCCACTCGCTCTGGGCCTTGAGGGCCTCCACCTGGGTATCGACCGCTCTCGCGACACGCTCCTTGATCACTGGTTCGCCTCCCGATCCTGATGTGCTTCAATCCTGCGCTACCAGCCTTCGTTGAACCAGAGTCACCCCTTTCCTGGAGGATTAGCAGGTACAGGCTTTGCGAAATTCGGAAGCCACCTTCCGATATGTGAAAGGTTTCTATGCAATGGCGGAGAATTCCTCCCGGTATGAGGGAATCCCGCGTTTCTGGTT
>JAUYEF010000137.1 GCA_030691635.1 Bacillota bacterium | reverse complement strand
CCGGCCGTGTTCAGTGATTCCAGCCCGACGGCTACTGGTTGTTTGGCTATCACGACCGACGTAGCTTTGTGGATCGCATCGTTGCGAACACAGGCGGTTCGATAGTGCAGGCGGGCAACACGACGCACCGCCTTTCGCCGGCTGGCTGATCCTTTACACCGCCGAGCAACGGTTCGCTGAGCGTAAAGTCCCTACTCTGCAGACCTATTCATGCCCCGTAGACTGCACAGAAAAGCCACAGACCCCAGTGCCTGCGTAGCACCTCCCATTCCCCCTTTAGGTCCCTACCGTATTCCCACACGACTTGTCTGATTCTTTCAAGGCGGGGGAGTGTACCTGCCAGCGTGTCAGTTTTCTTTTTACGGCCTCCTCATATCCACAAACAACAAACCCACAGCGCTGTTCTTGAGTCTTTGTGTGGTATCCTGTGTCTTAGCCCTAGTCCTGTGACTTGTGTCTTACGACGGCCCGCTGTGCATGGTGTTTCGACGCAAAAGTAGGCATTGTGGCGATGACTGGAGCCTTCGGGTGACGGCATCGGAAAAGCGCGAATACACATGTCTGTTACATTGGTTCTCTGGGGAAATGATGATGCTCGGAACGGGGTAACTAACGGGGTATCGGTGGGGAGAAGAAGGGCCAGAAGTCTAGCGGTTGCCGCCTGTCTTTCTGGCCTCGATACGCCCGCAAATCAGCGGGGTCAATGCGCCAGGTGGACAGTATCTTCACCGCCTGCAACCTGCCGGCGTGAATCTCGCGTTCTACCGTCTTGGTAGACACGTTGAGCACCTGCGCGGCTTGCTTGATAGCCAATAAGGCTTCCACGGTTAACCTCCTCTTGCGAGCAGCCGGCTAAGGTTGTGCTTCTCATCCTCCTCCATAGAGAAGGTATTCTGCAGGGCCTGCATGTCTATCGCGGACTCTATGCTGTCCCTGATCTTCCGCTGTAGCACCTTCACCGGCAGGGCCATGCCGCGACAAGCGCACTCTGCAAGATGTTCCCGAACGTCTTCATCGACATGTGCTGGGCCCACATGATCTCGCCAGCCGCAAGCCGCCATGCCCTCTCGGACTACCTGGACGCGGTCCCATACACCAAGATATGCGCTTTCGGCGGCGACTACGGCTTCGTGGATGGGGTCTACGGGCATCTGGCCCTGGCAAGGGTGAACGTGAGTCGCGTCCTGGCGGACAAAGTGGAAGAAGGCGCCTTCTCCTTCGAACACGCCCTCAGGATCGCGCATGCGCTCTTGTGACAACCCTGTCCGAATTTTTGGCCTAACAGAGCACCAAGCAGGGACTTCGCTGGCAGCCGAGTAATGTGTGCTGGTGTGCCGTCCAACCGTCTGGATGCGGAGTGACATTAAGGAGGGATTGAACAACGCATGCAGGATATTCGCGAACTCATGCAGGCATCACAACCGAAAGATGTTGAATCACGCCTCAAATCTCTGATGACCAAGTCCGCGGCCAAAGGCGCGGACTACGCCGATGTGAGATTCGGCATAGCCGGGCAAGAGGCCTACAGGGTCAGAGACGGCAGCCCTGACCGGGTCGAAACCGGCACGACAGCCGGCTTTGGATTGCGGGTGCTGTATGGCGGGTACTGGGGGTTTGCGGCCCGGCCCGGGTTCGAAGACCAGGACTTGGACGCTGCTCTTGAGGAAGCCATCTCGCTTGCACGGGCCGCCCGGATGACAGCAGGCATGCCTGTCCGGTTCACGCCCCAGGCAGCTCAGCACGGCACGCACCGCACACCGTTCAAGGTCCACCCAGGCACGATCCCGCCGGAGCAGAAACTAGCGCTGCTGGTACAGGCTGACGGGCTGATGGCGTCGGTCCCCCAGGTCAAGTCCAGGAGAGCGGAACTCCAGTTCTTCTACCAGGACAAATGGTTCGCCAGCACCGAAGGTAGCTTCATCCAACAGTCCATCGTTGAGAGCGGCGGCGGGATTCTCGCTCTCGCCGTTGGTGGTGGCGATGCGCAGATGCGAGCATACCCGGAGTACATGGGCGACGAGACCCAGGCCGGGTGGGAGTTCATCGAACGGCTGGATTTCCCGGGAAATGCCAAACGGACTGCGGAAGAGGCATCTGCGCTGCTTGAGGCGTCGCAATGCCCCAGTGGTGAGTTCGACGTGATCATCAGCGGCTCGCAGCTCGCGTTGCAGGTGCACGAATCGTGCGGACACCCGAGTGAACTGGATAGAGTGCTGGGCATAGAGGCGGATGTCGCAGGGACCAGCTTCCTGACCCTCGACGGCCTCGGTTCTCGCAAGTACGGGTCCCCGGCCGTCTCGATAACGGCTGACGCAACCCTGCCCGGCGGGCTGGGGAGCTTCGGCTGGGACGACGAAGGCACGCCTGCCAGGAGAACACACCTCATACGCGAGGGCATCCATGCCGGATACTTGACCTCTCGGCAGTACGTGGCGCGACCGGGCGACATGAGCTGCGGAAACGCGCGGTGCAGCGACTGGTCGAAGCCTCCCATAGTCCGGATGACCAATATAAACCTCCTTCCGGGAACGGCCACGTTTGAGGACATAGTCGCCGACACCAAGCATGGCTTCTACTTTGACGGCCAAAAGACGTGGAGTATTGATGATAGAAGTGCTCAACTTCGCCATGGGATGCCAGGTTGGCTGGGAGATAGTGAACGGCAAAATGGGCCGCATGCTGAAAAACCCGAGCTATAGCGGCATCACCCCGGTCATCTGGGGATCGTGCGACGCGGTGGCGGGGCCAGGGTCCTGGCGCATCTGGGGTTTGACCGGTTGCGGCAAGGGCGCGCCCATGCAGAACCTGCACGTCGGTCACGGCACTTCACCGGCGCGGTTTGTGGGCTTGAAGGTAGGTGTCAAGAAGTGAGAATCGGCCAGGATAGAGCAACACATGCGGTAAGGCAGGCGGTGTCTTTCGCGCTCCAGAGCGGTGCGTCGGGCGCATTCGCCCTGCTCAGGGCGTCGGACGAGTCCCTCACCCGGTATTCCAACAACGCCATCGAGAACAGCACCAGGAGCTTCGAGCCGTCCGTCTACCTCCGTGTCACTCTGGGCAAGCGGCTGGCCTCTGTGTCCTCCGGCAGTCTTGACGACGCCGCGATCAAGACTCAGGCGGGTCTGGCTGTGGATCTTGCCCGCTCAAGCCCAGAAATGAAGAAGGTCCCAGTGCTCGCGGAGCGGGTGGCGTCGTACCCACAGGTTAACGGCTACGACCAGGCCACGGCTGAGATGTCGGCGACCGACCGCGCTGATCTGGTGCGGCGCGCGGTAGCCAGGCTCGAAGGTATTGAGGACACCAGAGTATACGGGAATGCTGTGAGCGGTGTTGATGAAACCGCGATCGCCAACTCAAACGGAGCCGAGGCGTATTTCGCCGGAAGCGCCGCCCGGTTCCAGGTCACCTCTATCGCCCGCTCGCGCGGAGCAGGGATCGCGCGTCATGTCGGGCGCTCCATGGCCGGCGCAGACCCCGAGCGCCTGGCGGACGCCTCCATACAGAAAGCCTCACGGTTCAGCGCGTTTGAGGACGTGCCGCCGGGCGACTATGAAGTGGTGCTCGAGCCACCTGCTGCGGGAGAGACGCTGTTTCACCTGGGGTACCTGGGGTTTGGAGGCTACGGCCACATCCAGGGCAACAGCTGCTTTGCCGGCCAGATCGGCCAGCAGGTCCTTTCGCCCCAGATCACCCTCTGGGACGACCCCCTCCACCCCATGACGATGTGCGAGCCCTTTGACGGCGAAGGCACACCCAGGCGGGCTTTGTGTCTTGTCGAGCAGGGCATTGTCCGTGGAGCTGTCTACGATCTAGAAACCGCCGAGACGGCGGGTGTCACGTCGACCGGTCACGGCCTGGGGCCCGAAGGGTCCTGGTTCAGTGAAGGCCCGTTTCCGCGTCACCTTGTGCTCCAACCCGGCAACTCCAGCCGCGACGAGCTGATC
>JAUYEF010000095.1 GCA_030691635.1 Bacillota bacterium | reverse complement strand
GGGACTCCAGAGGTGCTGGTCGCTCGCCATGGGAGGGCCGCAGTGGACGACGCCGCTCACGACCGGCTGTGCAACGAAGAGCTTCTCGGTGCGGCCGGGACGCCACAGCAGATAACAAAACGGGTTCCGCCTGCGCGGCCTGTCGGCCGCACCGGAGAATCCGGCGCGAGCAGGGGGGTGGTGGTCGAAGAGATGTGCAATCATCGAAGAGAGCTGAACCGGTGGACCTACGGATAAGCGCCGGTTCGGAACCCGAGAACGTTAACTGCCATGCTGTGAGTGCGGTGAACTAGTCGACCAGAAAGGAACTGATATTGATCGATATGCTCGTTGCTCACCAAGCCAGGGTCGCACGCATATCAACTGGGCCCTCAACTGCCCGTAACCAGGGCGGCCCAGGAGTGGTGGGCGCAGCAAGAGAGTACCTGTTGCGCCTCGACTTGCATCGCTTCTCTACTCCCGATGCTGATACGTACCGGGTCGTGCTAGATCAGGTTACAGCAGAACTCCAGGAGGCCATGCCCCGGGCCGGCGGAAGTTGGGGCGTCGCCAGGAAGATCCTAAACATCTTCATTCGTGATGCGAGCTACCATGTGGCGCTGAACGAGGCGTACCGCCTCGCCGCCCCCCAGCGCTGGATGGAGATGCCACTCGATAGTCTCACCGCCACGGGACTGAAGCGAGCGGTCGGAAGAGGGCGGTTGCCGCAGTGGCCGGGTGTGAAGCACCTAGATCCCACGCTCAGCGACCGTTTCCAAGCAGCGGCAGCAGTCGTCGCTGAGGAGAAGGACCTCATGAGAGTAGATCTGGACGTGATTTGGTGGGGCCTGCGTAGGTGAGATCGGAAGAGGTAGTAATGGATATATTGAGCTTCACTAGGAAGATGCATCATGCACTTCCTCCCGGGACGGTGATGAACAACCCCGCGGGTGGGACAACCACGGTAGAGTGGATCGACAATGAGCGCCTCTGCTATCGGCGAGGCCGCGCGCTGTTCTATGTCTCACTTCAGGAATTGCATTCGGCCTACCTGCATTTCCGCGGTGGCCAGACCACGACGACTGCCCTCAGGGAATTCGCGCCAGAGGTGTTTGACTCATCGGCCAAGGGTCACAACTGCAACTGCACGGTGCTCTTCATGGCGCTCGAGAGAATGGGGCTGGCCGGCCCCATCTCGGGACGCGGGCGAAGAGGGGATCCGTTCGCGGTTAGGGTGACGCACGGCAGTTAACAAACAAGTTGCGCCTACGCCGCTGACGCGGCTCCGGGGAACACCGGCGCAAGACATTGCGGGGTCGGGAATCGTGCCGGATTGTATCGAAGAGCGTAGCCTCGTCGGGGCGTGAGGACGCGCCGGCGTCGCAACTTTAGAACGTTACACGATCAGCGCATGCGTCGAAGAGATGTGTAGACCGAGGGCCTTTGGATAAGGAAGAAAGAGATCAGGTCAGGAAACCGGAGGTGACTCCGCTTTGAGGAGGTAGCCCCGCCCCGAGGCCCCCAGCAAGGCCTCCTCAAGACTCTCGGCGGCGATCAAGGGCGTCGCTCCGCTAGCGTCATGAGAAGAACGGAGGGGCTAGCTCTTCATGATTAGGGACTAGATGACGATGCGTCGCGCCGCAAGTCAGTGGGAAACGGTGTCGCGGTCAAGCGCTGACTCGACGGTCGTCGCGTCGTCACCTCCATCGGTCAGGAAAAAAGCGGGAGGCTATGAGAAAGCGCGGCCCTCGGTGGCGGGAGCCGGATCAGGTGCTGGCGAACAGGGTGGCGCGGGAAGGAGAAGGCGAGCGGCATGCGCCGCCGTCTAACAACGCGGGTTCCGCCTACGCGGCCTGCGGCCGCTCCGGAGAAACCGGCGCGAGCCTGGGGGCGGTGGTCGAAGAGATGTGCAATCATCGAAGAGAGGTGAACCGGTGGACATGCGGATAAGCGCCGGTTCGGAACCCGCGAACGTTATACGACAGCCGGTGACAACGTGGACAACCCCAGCACATGCTATCTGTGCGGTGAGACTATCGAGGGGCCGGCCAGCATGGATCACGTGCCGCCCCGATCAGTGTTTCCTGAGGATGTGAGGAGCGCCGAGAACCTGTCGCAACTCATCACCCTTCCCTCTCACGACGCCTGCAACAGTTCGTTTTCCCAGGACGAAGAGTACTTTCTCTATTCAGTGACTCCCATCGCGGCCCCTCAGAGCAGGATGGGTCGCATTGCCTTTGATGGCGTTAGGAAGCGGCTCGACCAGGGGAAGAGCGTCGGGCTTGGGTTCAAAGTCCTAAAGGAGTTTACCGATCGACCCGGAGGCCTATACCTGCCGCGAGACAGGGTCCTGAAGCACATCGATCGAGTTCGTGCTGATCGGGTGGTCTTCAAGGTCGTACGGGGACTCCACTACCACGAAGGACTTGGGCTTCTCCCCGAGAAACGGAGGCATCTGGTGGAGCTCGTTGGGCCGCTTGACGAGCTCGACGATCAGTGGGATCCCGTGCTGACGGCCGAGTCCAGAGGGGTCTACCCGGCGATATTCGATTGGAAGCTGAGGCTCATGGAGAAGGAGGGGTTCCCCGTGCGGATACGCCTCTGGGCACTACTGTATTGGGATAGCGTGATGGCCTTCGTTGCGCATCACGATCTCGCCTGCGCTTGCGGCGATTGCGAAGAGGCATAGACGCTGGCCGTCGTATAACAAACGGGTACCGCCTTCGCTCACTGCGTTCGCTCCGGAGAACACGGCTCGCGTTGCGAGCCGCGTCGGTACCCTTGAACGTTATCTGCAACTCGAGAGGGAAGGTGGGCGCATGTTTGTGAACGCAATCGAAGTGGCAAACGAGTTCACCCGGCCACTTCACTCGATCAGCAGGACGTTCAGATCGACCGAAGTTGTGCCAGGTGCGGCCACTCTCTTCATCGTGAATAAAGACGGCTGGGCCCTGACATGCCGCCACGTTGCCGAACTGATAATGGCAGCAGATCAGGTCAACCCTAGGTACGCCAAGTTCACAAAGGAGTTGGCGGCTGCGCCCGCGGGCACGAAGAGCAAGGCGTGGCGGAAGAGTCTAGAGAAGCAGTACGGCTATCGTGCCGGTGTGACGGTCCAGATCAAGAACAACTTTGTCAATTGCGCCGATTTCCAGCGGTTCGAAATCAGGATGCACGACAAGTTGGATCTCGCGCTGATCCGCTTTGACCAGTTCAGCACTCTCGGGTGCTCGCAGTTTCCGAGGTTTGCGAAGGATGGGGCCGCCCTCAAGCAGGGCAAGTCTCTATGCAGGCTCGGCTTCCCTTTTCCAGAGTTCTCGAACTTTGCATACGACGCGGCTGCGGACGATATCCACTGGACCACAACAGGGAGGCAGGATACGCCTCGCTTCCCTATCGAAGGGATGCTGACTCGCCATATCGGTGAAGCTGGCAAGATCGTGGGCTTTGAGTTGAGCACGCCTGGGCTTAGAGGGCAGAGTGGTGGTCCTGCCTTCGACGTAAGTGGCACGGTCTGGGGCATGCAGGCCCGGACTGCCCACTTGGATCTAAACTTCGACATCGACCAAGAGGTGCTACGTGACGGGAGGAAGCGTCGCGTCCAAGATCACGCCTTCTTGAACGTCGGACATTGCGTTCACGTTGATGTACTCAAGGATTTCATGAGGTCGCAGGGGGTGACGTTCCAAGAGGCGTAGGCAGGAGCTGCAGATAACACACGAGTTGCGCCTACGCCGCTGTCGCGGCTCCGGAGAAACCGGCGCAAAAGGCAGTGATGACCCCGGAAGCGGCTTGGGATTATCGAAGAGAGCTGACCCTGTGGCCGTGAGGACGGCGCCGGTTCGCAACTCTAAGAACGTTATGCGCCCAGTCTTGCTTTCAGTGTTCCAAGCAAGGGGTCCAGAACTCTGGAGGAGCTTCTTGTCAGCCGCTCTTATCCCGATTACCTGCTTAGATATCATCCTTCTGTTCCTTGGGGAGAGGACATGACGCTCAGCCAAATCAGCGATCTTAGCCAGCTCGTCGGCGCATTAGCTGTTGTGTTCTCGTTGCTGTATCTGAGCCGTCAAATCCGTCAGAACACGCACGCAGTGAGAATGGCGAACGCGACCACGTTGCAGACGGAGTTCCGGGGTCTCGCCCGCACGCTCTACGCTGACACGAACACCGCAGCGATCGTTCTGGCAGGAATGAAGGGAGAGCCCGTCGGTTCCCCAGCCGGTCAGTTGGCCGCGCATGCATGGTTCTTCGATTTGCTCAAGATGGCCGAGTTGGGGCACTACCATTTCCGGAACGGGGACCTAGATCCCCAACTCTGGGACGCCTCACTGCGTTTCTATCGGAGTTGGTTTGATTCACCGGGTGTTCGTGCGTACTGGGAGGTACGTAGGAGTGTGTTCATGCCGGAGTTCCAGCAGGCCATGGATGAGTGGCTCCGCATGGACATGGACCTGGTCCGGCCGGACCACCTTGCCGAACGCATCTCCCCGGCGAAGCGCCAAGGCTGACTGCCAGCGGGCGACGGGGTCCATAGGGTGGTCTGCAGCGCAAGACCAGCGCATAACAAACGAGTTGCGCCTACGCCGCTTACGCGGCTCCGGAGAAACCGGCGCAAGAGGCGGAGGTGAGCCCGGAAGCAGCTGGGAATCATCGATGAGAGCTGACCCGGTGGACGTGAGGACGGCGCCGGTTCGCAACTCTAAGAACGTTAACTGACATCGCTTTCACGGTGTGAGCAGCAGAACCAGTCGTTAGAACGCCCCAATCACCCGCTATTTGTGCCGCGAAGTCCGATGACGCCATCCCTTCCCGCTTCAGGACGCATCACCACAGAGGACTTGGCGGCAGCCCTCCGCGATGCTCCCGCACTCCTCGGCGAGCCTGCCGGCCTGGAGGTACGAACCCTAGCGGTATTGGCAGACGGCCGCTGGTTCAACTTCCATACGGTATTGCGAGTGCGCCCGGCCCGGGAGCGCACCGCCGACGGTGATATCCCTCTTGAGGGCGCTTGGCTCCTGAGTTGGTGGCACGAACCAGAGCTGGTGCGATCAGCGGATGCACTCCGCCAGGTGCTTGCCGCATGGCGATTGAAGTGTGGAGTCCCGAGCGGCTATGGGGTCCAAGCACACACCCACATTGACCGCCATGGCACCTTCGGCCCCTTCTCCAACCGGCCGTGTTGGGTAAGCAACGTGCACGAGGAGGTACAGGGCGAAGAGGCAGTTGCACCCCCCGCCGGCCCCTTCTTCAAGCCTTCGGCGGGTATCGTGGCGGCGAATGCCCAGGGCCTTGCTGCGGAATGGCTGTCTGATGTCTCGCTTCATCAGCAGCCCGCGGCTCGCAACAGCTATCGGGTGGTCCTCCCGGACCTCCGGGCGTGGATCTCGGGCCTTGAGGCAGATGGAAACGCACTGGCCGTGGACGTACGCGGTCATTACGAAGGCGACCTCAGCGTCGCCGCGGTGCGGACGGGATTCCGGGGCGAAGCCGAGAAGCTTCTCGCGCCGATTCTGGAACGACGCGCCAAGCTCCAGTTCAACGGGGGCGTCCGGGACTTGGACCTTTGGGTCATCACGCCCGACGGTCGCTGGTTGGATCACTACCATGAGGACGCGCAACGGGTGTCATGGGGTGGGTCCCTGTACAACCGGCCCCCAGAGCGCCGCCGGGACTACGCTGACCTCGACGCCGCGCTCGAAGAGGGTGAGACCGAACACGTCGAGTTCAAGGAATGGGTCACCGTTGTGCGACGGGACAACAAGACGCCCGAGTTGCTTCACGTCGCCTGCTCCTTCGCAAACGGCCAAGGCGGCGCCATCTATGTCGGTATTACCGACGCTGGCGAAGTGCTCGGAACCGACCGCCGTCTGCGAGACGACTACGCGCCCGTCGAGAAGAAGCCACTGGAAGAGCTTCGCGACGCGTTTGTTCGGGACATCAAGAAGCTGCTTAACGACGGGGTGCGCCCGTCTGTGAAGGCTGATTTCGAGTGGCTTGAGTCAGCTGGGCTGATGATCCTCAAGGTCGCGATCCCCCAGGGGACCGAGGGACCCTACTCCTTGGTGGAAAACGGCGACATCTACGTGCGCCGGGGTGCGACCAGCAGGAAAGCGCGGGCATCGGACTACTCCGAGAGACTGCGCCGGGCGTTCTAACCAGGCGTTGGTTCTGCACGGTAAGCTGCGGGGTCCGAAGCACTCGCCTGGCGGCTCGCGCTCCGGGTAGGCATGTTGCGCGTGCAGCACAACGCCAAAGTCGTTCGACGACCGAGGAGCGATCATGGAGTTCGATGGACCGAGACTCGACGGCTTGGTTCGCGGTGCTCTCAAGGCGTTCACCGAAGATTTCACGCATGCACAGTGGTGGGGTAAAGAACACGATTGCGTGAACCGGTTCGTACATGGGTTCTTGATCCCGCAAGGATCTGCATCGGGCGTACTGGCGCATCCGACGCAGGTGGCCATTGAGGTTGGAGTGGCGCAGCCCAGACGGTTTACTCGCGGGGCCGCGCGCAAAGATGTTGTTATCTGGCCGGAGCCGTGGATAAGTTGTTGGAACGAATCGTTCCAGCCGGTACACAAACCCTTCGCCGTCTTGGAGTGGAAGCTTGTACGAACGCGCGGCTCATTGAAATGCCACGTTCATGACCGCGACTGGCTTGGTGCGTTCGCGGAGGACCAACCCGAGTTCGTGGGATATTCTGTCACGTTGAATCGCGACCGGGGACAAGCGGAGCGTATTGCTGTCGTGCGCTTCTCTGGTCGAACCGTGGACGAGAATTGGCTTCGCATGTGAGAATAGGGCGTGAGCGGCTAACTTGCGGTGGCAGCCGACGCGGTCCGCTGCTGTTCTGTGCTGCAGGTTGCGCTACCATGCCGTCGCGGGCTGCGCGGCTGAACCGCAGGGCCGTTACTGACAAACGGAGCGCGGCCATCCACACGAGATCGAGAAGTGATCACGGCAGCTGGCAGGATGCGACGTCAGTTAACAATCGGTTGCCGCCTGCGCGGCCTTCGGCCGCTCCGGAGACACCCGGCACAGCAGTTGTGGAGGAGAGCCGCACAGGGGAAGGGAGAACGCAGGCAGAGCCGTCGCCCTCGGTGGGAATGTGCCGGGCGCGGCAACCTCGAACGTTATCCGAAGTGGGCTCCCCATAGGTGGTCGTGGCTAGCGACCACAGGGAGAATCGCAAGTGGAGGGTAGACGCGCGGGCACAGTCGCCGAACGCAGTCTAATGGCCGTGTCGGAAGAGATGGAGCGCCTCCGTGACCTTCAGACCCAGTTGAACTTCTTCAGGAACAGCACCGAACTCACCTACGGCATTGTACTCAGCGGCAGGGATGCTCGGCTCGACGATCCGCATGCCCTTATCTCCGACGCTCTCGCCGACGTGTATTCGGCCGCCTGGTATCCCAGCAACCAGGGGCGAAAGAAGTACCGGGCACGAGTAGGCAGCTTCCTTGAGCAGGTTGGACGAGATCTCACCTTCGTTTCTCGAGCGGTCATCGTCCTGTGGTATTCCTACTTCGAGCAGTATCTAGAGGACCGACTGAGGCCGCTTCGTATTGACGTCCGCTCCTGGGGGCCATATACGCAGTTCCTGGAGTGGCCATTCCTGCGTGTCAGCCCCACCCCATTGAGGGTGGAGTCAGTTCTGCGAGCGGACCTGTGCAGGCACGTGCGAAATCAGATCGTGCATGGATCGCGGCTGCCCGGCGCTCGCGACGATCCCGGAATCGTACGGTGGCGAGAGGCCCGCACCGCAGAACTGAAGGCCCAAGCTGGGCACACCGACCCCGACAGGCTCTCGGCGGATGCCATTGAGTATGTTGTGGGCCAGGCGATCAATCACCTCAAGGCGGCGGCGCGTGAGGGTCGCTCGGAGAATCTTGAGCATTTCTACATGCTCTTCTGCTTCACGAACCTCGACGCGCTCGCAATCGACATCGAGAGTGCCCTAATACCGGAAGGGGCGATGCCAGCAGGGAGGATATCACTGAAGAAGAGCAGTGCGAGACGCCCGGATCTCCTGTGCGAACTCCGGAGTGCTCCCTCAGATTCGATGACTCAGACGTAGGCCTGAGCGAGCCTCACAGATGACCTGGCGCCCACTCTCGGATAACACTGGGCCTCCGCCTGCGCGGCCTGCGGCCGCTCCGGAGAAACCGGCCCGACCCACATCCTGAGTCAGGACACGGATGTGAAGCATCGAAGAGAGCAGAACCTGGGAACCAAGTGATGGGCCGGTTCGGAGGCCCTGAACGTTAGCCGAAAGGCCCCTACCATCGCGACTTGAGCTACGGCGGTGGCTTGTCAGCGGGCGGCAGGTCAGTGAAGTGACGAAGCGCAATGGAGGACCACAGCTATGCTGATCGAATGGGCGACTCCTCCCTACGGCGTCGACGACCTTGAGCCGGGCGCCGCGGACGGCTATCGGACGCCAGCCAGCCTATTGCGTGAAGGGGACAAGGTCCGTTGCTGCGTCGGTGGTTGTCACAGACTCCTGCCCCGTAGGGCTCGCGGGAAGCCGGCCACGTTTTGCCCAATTCATGGCATCAGCGTTTCTATGAGTCCTACATACGTCTACCAAGATTGGAAGCGGAATATCCTCCTTCGGCACGATCTGATGGCAGTCGTAAAGCAGCTAAAGGTGGAATCCTGGCGTCTCGGGAGTGAGACTAGCGAGGACGCACTCAGCTGGAACGTGTTCGTGGGTCTGGCACATCTTGGCGGTCTCTCAGAGGCCTTTGAAGCCCTCACGGGTCGGAAGGCCAGGTCCGCTCCTCAGCTGTTCCTCTGGGGGGTTGAGGTCAGCCCGACCGAAGAACCTCGGTTCTGGTCTCGCTTGGCCGAGGTCCGTGCCGAGCTCGAGCCTAGGCTACCTACGCCAACTGAGCCAGACATCATGCTCTGGGTGCCGGGCCAAGCTATTGTTCTGATTGAAGCGAAGTTTGGGTCGCCGAATGGCACCCTGGGCAGGAAGAAAGATGGCAACCCGCATGATTTCCTTACCCGGTATCGCCCGCCCTCTGGTAGGAGTGACCCACTCGATCGCCAGAACATCCTCTCCAAGCCGCCCGACGAGATCTTAGAGCAACTCTCCCGGAACGTCCTCTTCGCGACTTGGCTAGCCCGGGGTGATGAAGAGCCATTCGTCGCGAACCTTGTCCGCGCCTCAGTTGAAACGGACGTTGAGGAACGGATGCATCAGCACTTGTCCGCCGCCGCCCAGACACGACTGCGCCGAGTTGCGTGGGAGACGCTAGGCCGCCTACCGACGATGCAGCGCCCGGAGGCGGCGAGTCTGAGTCACTACCTCCAGAACAAGACCTTGAGACTCCAACCCGCGTTCACGACCGCGCCTTGACCGCGGAGCGACTTGCTGTTGGCTTCGGTGAGCGCCATTGGGTATCGGCACGCCGGAGCCCTTCGGCTAACACACGAGTTGCGCCTACGCCGCTGTCGCGGCTCCGGAGAAACCGGCGCAATAGGCAGTGGTGAGCCCGGAAGCGGCTGGGATTTATCGAAGAGAGCTGACCCTGTGGACGTGCGGACGGCGCCGGTTCGCAACTCTAAGAACGTTATGTGACAGCGCCTAGGCCATGAGGTGAGCTGGTAGGCGTCCGGAGGCCGTTCGCATCATCAAGGAGGCGGCAGGTGGACCTAATCACATGGCCGGTGGTGGCATTGATTCTCGGCGTGATCGGAATGTTCGTGTTCCGCACGCCGGTTGCGCAGTTGATCGGTCGAACTGAGAAAATCGGGAGAGACCTGCTACATGCTGGCCCGCAATCTCAGCCCGCTGCGGTTAGAGATGAGAGTGGCTCGGTCGAGGAGTTTCTACGTTCGTACGACAACCAACTCCTCTTGGAGCAGGAGGCTGCCATCCGCAAGGATATCGCGGAGCGGGGCCTCACGGAGGCAAAGGACCTAGAACGCCTGCTCATCCGAAGCCTGGCAGCAACCCAGATTCTCTCTCATTTCGAACGGGCCTACTCGGCCATTTGGGACTCCCAGCTCGCACTGCTTCGACGTCTGAACACGCTTGAGGAGGGCTTGGCCGCCGGCGAGATCGAGGCTTACTTCGCTGCTGTCTTACAGAAGCATGAGGTCCTCAAGGGGCACAAGCTTCCAGCCTATCTCGGGTTTCTGGAGTCCTACAACTTCATTACCCAGAACGAGAACCGCGTGAACATCACGATCGCAGGTCGGGAGTTCCTCAAGTGGCTGGTCGAGGCGGGTAGACCGGACCGTGGCTTCTTTTGAGACGAGTGGATGTTGCGCCGTCACATAACACACGAGTTGCGCCTACGCCGCTGTCGCGGCTCCGGAGAAACCGGCGCAGAAGGCAGAGGTGACCCAGGAAGCGGCTTGGGATCATCGAGAAGAGCTGACCCTGTGGACGAGAGGGCGGCGCCGGTTCGCAACTCTAAGAACGTTATCTGCAGTGCCGCCCGGCGATAGAAAAGGAATCATGAGAATGACCCCCCCCACCACCACGTTGGCGGCCTGTGCGGCCGCCATGGCCGAGGCGCGACGGGGCTCCGTGGTGCTCGAACCACGGCTGGTGGCTCCTACTGCGGCCTTTGGCCACTACCGTGGCCGCCGGCCGTCCCATTGCGAGCTCAGGACTCCTGGCAGCGAGTGGACCGCCATGAACCAGGTGCTTGGTACGCAGAGCAGCCACGAAGCGGCTGCATGCTTGGGACTCCAGAGGTGCTGGTCGCTCGCAATGGAGGGGCCGCGGTGGACGACGCGGTTCACGACCGATTGTGCAACGGAGAGCTTCTCGCCGTGGCCGGGACGCCACAGCAGATAACAGTGCGAGTCCCGCCTTCGCGGCATTCGCCGCTTCGGAGAAACCGGCGCGAGCGGCGGTTAGAGCTGAGGGGCGGGAAGGTCGTTTCGAAGAGATGTGAACCTGGGGGCTCCCGGAGCGCCGGTTCGGGACTCGCGAACGTTAGCCGAAACCCCTTGGCACGCGAGGCTGCAACACCGCCGATGACAGAGCCGGAGCCCCTAAGACGCGGACGCCGTTTCCACGAGAGGGTGCAGGATGACTGGAGGCGCACGGCTGAGGGAGACATCCACATGGAGAGAGTGATTCCTCTTCTGCAAACGGCTGTCACGGGCCGCCCTCGAAAGGGGCGGATGGACATCTTCGTGGGCGAGTCGGACGGCATGGTGGCTGTGGCTGAGATCAAGGCGACTGACTGGGATCGCATCAAGCACGTCAAGAGGGTTCTGCAGTCCCACGGGCGCCAGGTATGGAGGTACGTGGAGAAGCACTTGGATGGCGACGGGGTGTCGGTGTGCCCCGGGATCATATACCCGACAGCTCCCTCGACACCCGGTCTCAAGGAGACGATCGAGCAGTACTTGAATGATCGCGGACTCCAGGTGGTGTGGTACGAGGATTAGGCGTATGGATCTCTGCCAAGGCGTGGCCGTTGGCCGACTGACGACACTGAGCTGACCGCAAGAATGCCGCGATTCGATGCTCCGAGGTTGAGCGCCTATCTGCCGCGAGGTATAGGGCGACCCGTATTGATCGCATCGCGACAGGATTGGGATTCTCTCGGACTTCGGCCCGGGGATGAACTGCTGGTAGACATCGACCACACTCCGCTGAACGCCGTTTCGTCTCAGGCCACGGTCCTGGCCGTGGTCGCCAATCAGTACTCGAACTCAAGCGGTCGGCTGACGGTGTACCGAGAGGATCCGGCGGATGCGCCATGGCCCGTCAACACGGACCACTACGAGGTGTGGAGGGACCTGCGAAGTCACTGGAGTTTCGAGACGATGGTGAGTGCTGCCTCGATCGAGATGAACCAGAACATGTGCGGATTCTTGGATGAGCACGTGTTCCTGGTGAAGCTTCCCCCGGGGGAAGACCATCACCTCGAAGGTCTGCCCACGACCGTACGAGCCCTGTTTGATAGTTCAAGATCCGGAGGATAGGGGGCCTTCGGCTAACACTGGGCCTCCGCCTGCGCGGCCTGCGGCCGCTCCGGAGAAACCGGCCCGAGGGCGAGCAGAGTCGGGCGACGGACGTGTGGTTTCGATTAGAACGGAATCTGGGACTGAGTGACGCGGGCCGGTTCGGAGGCCCTTGAACGTTAGCCGAAATGTCGTGCCGCAATCGCTCGGCAACGTGCCCCGGCCAGCGATTCGAGGCGTACTCAGTAGTGGTAGCGGGCCTGCAGAAAATCGATGTACTCGTGGCTGACCCGGTACACGAGACGGTCCCGAGCAGTGATCCTGCGGGACCAGACATCAGGACCCAGATGCTTCAGGGGCTCGGGCTTCCCGATGCCATCGAATGGGTTGCGCCTTGCTTCCTTCATCAGTTCGAAGACGCGAAGCGCGACTCGCTGATCCGTGGCTACCCAGTGCGCGACGTCTTCCATGCACTCGTCTTGGATGATCGTGACCCGCTTGGGCCGTGACGAACCACGGTCAGCCTTCTTCGGACCCTTACCCAGAGAGCCCGAGCTCCTTCATAAGGGTCTGGAGATCTACAGGCCTGGTGGTTCCCTTCTGTGAGCGAACCAACGCACCGAGGAGCCTGGCCGCGTTCTTCGGCGAACGAAGCAGGTACGCGGTTTCCTGAAGGCTCGACAGCTCATCGGCCGGAACCAACGCCATGTTCTCGTGCCCGCGACGCTCCAAGATCGCGGGTTCGCGGCTGCTTTCTACCTCGTTCCAGATCGAGGCCAGGTTTTGGCGTGCGCGGCTGTAGCTCGCGTTGCTAGCCATGCTCGGCTCCTTCGTTAGCCGGTGAACGTGGTACAAATTATCTGTACAAGTCAGACAGGGCAAGCTCCGGACGGTTGCTTCCTCTCGACCAGGGCCATCTCTTGATGGTACTCGTCGCAGGTGCAGACAACGTCAACAGGCGGCACGACACTTCGGCTAACAAATGCGCCTCCGGCTTCGGCCGCCTGCGGCGGCCTCCGACCCAACCGGCCGAATGCGGGCGGAGCCGGGCGAAGAGGGGTGGTAGTCTCGAAGAGACGTGAGCCTGGGAACCGGGTGATCGCGGCCGGTTCGGAGCCGCCGAACGTTAAGCGCAATTGGATTCCGTTGGTGGGCCCTCAGGATGGGGCACCCTGACGGCAATGGGACTTGCCGAGGATGACATCGTGGATGATCTAGAGGAATCGGCGTCCTTCCATTCGGAAGCTATTCGCACGCTGTACGATAGCTTTGCCGATAAGGCGCCGGTGATGCTCTTCGATGTTCAGGAGCAGCGGATCTACGCGTATCCCTATGTCGAGTTCAGGAAGGAGCTCAGCACGCGTTCGCAGCGCTCGCTGAAGCAACAGTACGAGCGGGCCCTCCAAGAGAATCAGATGGTGGTGTTTGTAAGAGACAATGACCAGCAGCGCTTGGTGTCCTTCTCTTGGCAGCTGTGACGTTCCAGAGTCATTGAGGCGATGAGGTGTAAGCGTTTGGCCCTCCTAAGGGGCGAGTGGCGGGAAGGAAGCCGTGCAGAAAAGGGCCGGAGATGTGGCGTGTGGGGGCCGGCGCGGGTGGCGGGGGGGTGAGGTTCACAGACGGTGATGGAGCCGGAGAAGGAAGCTATGACCAAGCAGAAGCGGAAGTTGACCCCCGCGGAGAAGGCTGAGAAGAAGCGACGAAAGGCTGAATACATGACGATCTTCGTGGGAGGAAAGCAGCAACGCGTGAAGCGACCACCCATGATCGAGGGGATGACCGCAGACGAGTTCATCCGGGCAAACGCAGATCCCGTTTGGCTCCATCAGCATGAGATGTGGGAAGAGTTGACCGTCGACAAGACCGGCTTGGAGGACGAACGAGCTGAGGGATCAGTGAATGGAAGTGAGGGTGAAGCCGACCAGGAATCCAACAGCGCTTAACAAGCGGGTTCCGCCTACGCGGCCTTCGGCCGCTCCGGAGAAACCGGCGCTGAGGTAGTGAGCCGACAAGCACATGTGTAGTCAGCGAAGAGAGCTGAACCGTGGGACGTGAGGACGCGCCGGTTCGGAACCCTTGAACGTTACCCGAAACCGCCTGGGCGCCCTGAACGGAGATCCATGGTGAATCAGGAGCCGACTCGCACGAGCCAGCGGAGGCCTCTCCTCGTTGACGGAGTGTAGCCGTATGGCTACACTTGCTCATGATTGAGGTCCGGAAGACTGAGGTCTTTTCGAGGTGGCTGGACGCCCTTGTCGATCTGCGGGCGAGAGCCCGCATCCAGGCAAGGATCGAACGGCTCGCCACAGGGAATCCCGGAGACGCCAGGCCAGTAGGCGAGGGCGTCTCAGAGCTGCGAATCGACTATGGGCCCGGCTACCGAGTCTACTATAGGAAGCACGGGCGCGAGTTGGTCATTCTGCTTGCTGGGGGGGACAAGGGCTCCCAGGCCAAGGACATCCGGATTGCGCTACGTCTCGCCTGCAACCTCTCGGAGTAGGAACATGGGAAAGACCGTCACGACGCGATACGACGTCGCCGAACACCTCAGGACGCCAGAGGAGATGGCGGCGTACCTAGAGGCCTGCCTTGAGGAGGCCGATGGAGACGCGGCCTTTGTGGCAAAGGCGCTGGGAGACATCGCCCGGGCCAAGGGAATGACCCAGGTTGCTCGGGATGCCGGCCTCTCTCGGGAGAGCCTGTACAAGGCCCTGTCTGGGGAGCGGAGTCCCAGCTTTGACACGATCCTCAAGGTCGTCGGAGCCCTTGGGCTCACACTCCACGCAGAGGCAGGAGGTGGTTGAGGGAGCGGAGTGGTCGCGGCATCGGGTAACAAACGAGTTGCGCCTACGCCGCTGTCGCGGCTCCGGAGAAACCGGCGCAAAAGGCAGTGGTGAGCCGGGAAGCGGCGCTGGGAATCATCGAAGAGAGCTGACCCGGTGGACGTGAGGCCGGCGCCGGTTCGCAACTCTAGGAACGTTATACGCAAGTGAAGCGCAGGATTGAAGGTCGGGAGCTCGTAGGCCCCGCAGATCTGAAGCGGATGTGTTGAGAGAGGAGGATTCGAGTCGTGGCTGTCATCGTGCAGATTCAAGCCGTGATGGACGCGATCGACTTTCCCGAAGAGTGGGAGGCGTTCCTCGACCCGGAAACCGGTGAGATCCTCGTTATGACCGATGAGGAACGAGAGGTTTTCGAAGAGGAGGAAGTCGAGGACGAAGAAGCCCTCGAGATGCCCGACTGGGAGAAGGAGTCCATAGGGAAGCTCAGGGAGCTATTGAACTCGGGCCGGGCCCTGGCCCTCCCGGACAAGTTCGACTTCCACGAGTGGGACGTGATGAAGCGGTTCGCGACATCGGTCGAGAACCCCGACGAGAGTACCGAGCTACTCGAAGCGATTCACGGCACCGGAGCCTTTCGCATGTTCAGGGAGACCACCACCCGGCTCGGCCTTCGAGAGAGGTGGTTCGAGTACCGGGACCAGGCGCTCCGTGAAATGGCGAGGGAGTGGCTTGAGGAGCATGGGATCGAGTATACCGAGGAGGGTCAGGCGGGCAGGTAGCCGGCACGCCGCTCTCGTGCAGGTGTGAGGGAAGAGAGCTGCTACGCACACTTCACCCGCGTATAACACGGCGCCTCCGGCTTCGGCCGCCTGCGGCGGCCTTCGACCCAACCGGCCCATCGCGGGCGGGGCCGGCGGCCAGAAGTGCTTGAACGAAGAGAGCAGAACCTGGAAACAGGGCGCCGG
>JAUYEF010000432.1 GCA_030691635.1 Bacillota bacterium | reverse complement strand
GCAAGCGCTGTTCACTTCGCTGGGCCTTGTCTCGCTGGTGAAGATCCATGCCATGAAGATGGGTTAGTCTGCGAAGAGCCGTGTACGAGGCCCGTACGCACGGTTCCGTGAGAAGGGGGCCTTGCAGCCCCCTTACTCGATCATGGGGGCCATGATGCTAGGCGGTCACGCGCCCAGTTGCAGTCGCGAGGAAGGGAGAGGGTCGACTTGTTCAAGAAACCGCGAGGCAGAGTGAGCTATCCCCAGATGGAGGAGCAGGTCCTCGAAATCTGGAGGACGGAAGATGTTTTCAAGAAGGGCCTCGATTTGAGGAAGGACGGCCCTGAGTTTGTGTTTTATGAGGGGCCCCCAACCGCCAATGGCCTGCCGCATGTGGCCCATGTGCTGCCGCGCGCGATAAAGGACCTGATCCCCAGGTACAAGGCCATGGACGGCTACCACGTTGACAGGAAGGCCGGCTGGGATACCCATGGGCTGCCCGTCGAACTCGAGGTGGAGAGAGAGCTCGGTATCAGCGGTAAGCCGCAGATCGAGGAGTACGGCGTTGCGGCGTTCATCGAAAAGTGCAAGTCCAGTGTGTTCCGGTACCTGCGCGAGTGGGAGACGGTCGGCACCGAGCGCATAGGCTTCTGGTTGGACCTTGAGCACGCATATGTGACCTACACCCGGGGCTACATCGAATCGGTCTGGTGGGCTCTCAAGCAGATATGGGATAAGGGCCTGCTATACCGGGGGCATAAGGTCGTGCCTTACTGCCCGCGCTGCGGCACGTCGCTTTCCAGCCACGAGGTTGCCCAGGGTTACGCCGACGCCGAGGACCCGTCGGTCTTCGTGCGTTTCCCCTCGATGAAGGATAACGACACGTCTCTGCTCACATGGACGACCACCCCGTGGACGCTGCCGAGCAACACAGCGCTTGCAGTCGCGGCAAAGGAGGACTATGCCGTTGCGGAACTGGGCGGCGAGCGGTTCATCCTTGCCGGGGCGCTCGTCGAGAAAGTCCTCGGCAGCGAGGCGAAGGTCGTGGAGACCATGAAGGGTAGCGACCTTGTTGGGTCGGAGTACTACCCGCCCTTCCCGTTCTTCGACACCGGGCCGAACCGGCACGCCGGCGCCTTCAAGGTCTACGCCGCGGATTTCGTGTCCCTCAAGGACGGCACGGGTATCGTTCACATGGCGCCGGCATTCGGCGAGGACGACATGAAACTGGGCATGTCGTACGGCCTGCCCCTCTTCCAACCCGTAGACGTGGAGGGCAAGTTCGTCGATCCGGTAAGGGACTGGGCAGGGCAGTTCGTGAAGGAGGCAGACCCCGGCATCACTGAAGACCTGCACGAGCGCGGTCTGCTCTTCCGCAGCGGCAAGGTCACGCACACATACCCGTTCTGCTGGCGCTGCGACACTCCGCTGCTGTACTATGCCCGCGGCAGCTGGTTCATCCGGATGACCGAGATCAAGGACCAGGTCATCGCGAATAACAAGAAGATCCGCTGGCATCCTGCCCACATCAGGGACGGGCGGTTCGGCGACTTCCTCGACAACATGGTCGACTGGTGCCTCTCGCGCGAGAGGTACTGGGGAACGCCGCTTCCGATATGGGAATGCGAGTGTGGCAAACAGCACTGTGTCGGGAGTTACGATGAGCTCCGGAGCATGGCTTACGAGCCGCTGGGCGATTTCGAGCCCCACAAGCCGGAAATTGATGGTATCTATCTCAAGTGCCCAGACTGCGGCGGCAAGATGAAACGCGTGCCGGAAGTCATTGATTGCTGGTTCGACTCTGGCTCGATGCCGTTCGCCCAGTATCATTACCCGTTCGAGAACAAGGAGATGTTCGAGTCCCACTTCCCGGCCGACTACATCTGCGAGGCCATTGACCAGACACGTGGCTGGTTCTACAGCCTGCTGGCCATCTCGACGGCCGTTTTTGGGACATATCCCTACCGGAACTGTCTAGTTACTGGACATGGCCTTGACGAGAACGGGCAGAAGATGTCAAAGCACAAGGGCAATGTCATCGAGGTCAGCGCGGTCACGGACAAGTATGGAGCCGATACCCTGAGATGGTTCCTGTACGCGTCAAGCCCACCCTGGTATCCGAAGCGCTTTACGATGAGCGCGTTTGAGGACATCCAGTCGCGCCTCATCGACACGCTCTGGAACACATACGTGTTCTTTGCCACATACGCCGAGATAGACCGGTACGAGCCCAAAGGCCTTCCCGCGCGGCTCGACTTGATGGACAAGTGGATCCTGTCAAGGCTCAACTCCCTGGTGCGGGATGTCCGGGAAGGGCTTGACGGGTACGACATAACGACTGCCGCGCGGAAGATCCAGGGGTTCGTGGATGAGTTGAGCAACTGGTACGTGCGCAGGAACCGCAGGCGCTTCTGGAAGTCGCAACTCGACTACGATAAAGACGCCGCGTACGCCACGTTGTACGAGTGTCTGGTCACGTTGGCGAAGCTCATGGCGCCGCTCACGCCTTTCATCGCAGATGCCCTGTACCAGGGCCTAGTGCGAACGGTGGATAGCGGCGCGCCGGCAAGCGTGCATGTCACTGACTATCCCCGGGCCGACGGAGCGGTGATCGATGAGCGCCTTGAAGAGCAGATGGAGCAGGTCAGGGCCTTTGTCGGGCTCTGCCGGGCAGCCAGGAACGATGCGGCCATACGCACCAGGCAGCCGCTCCTTGCAGTCCACCTGTGGGGTGATGGAGCGGAGAGCGCCAAAGGGCTTGAGTTCATAATCGCCGATGAGGTCAACGTGAAGCAAGTAATGCTCGGCGGTTCGGCGGGCGAGTTTGTGTCCTACAAGCTGGCGCCAAGGTTCGACCTGCTGGGGCCGAAACACGGCAAGGACGTCGGCCGGGTCGCCCAGGCGGTGAGGGCCGACACGTCGCGAGAGCACGCTGAGGCGCTCATGGCGGGCCAGAGCGTCCAGTACGACCTCGACGGCCTCGAGTTCGAGCTGTTGCCGTCGGAGGTGGAGGTGCGCAAGGAGCCGCGGCAGGGCTTCGCCACCAAGGAAGAAGAGGGGAGAGGCGCGGCGCTGGACCTGACGGTCACCCCGGAACTCAGGCGCGAAGGCCTCGCCCGTGAGGTCGTTAACCGGATCCAGAAGATGAGGAAAGACGCAGGCTTCGATGTAGAAGACACGATCGTCGCGCACTATGACGGCTCCGAGGAAGTCGCATCCGCCATCGAGGACCATGCCGACTACATCAAGCGCGAAACGCTCTCGCTGACGCTCGTCCGCGGCAGGGCGGAGGCCGACCTTGCCCAGGATTACAGGGTCGACGACCAGGACCTGCACCTTGAAGTCAAGCGCCGGGGTTCCATAAAGGACGCCAAGCCGGAGTAGGCGGCCGTATGCCCACCTAGCAGGAGCATGATAACCATACGTGGAAAGCACCAGCGGCGCCCTCTCAGGGCGCCGCTGAGTATGTGTGGATCCTCTGTGCTCGCGCCATTGGCGGGCGGAGGCCCTGATGATACTTCGACCCAAAATCCCTCAGGAACGTGATGCGCCCATGACTACTGAGCGCCCGATCCTCGATCTACTCACAATCGAGACCCCCCGCCTCGTCCTGCGCAAGATCACCCTTGACGATGCGCAGGACGTGTTCGAGTACGCCTCGGACCCGGAAAAGTCGCCAGGTACGTGACCTGGCCGGCCCACCGGAGCATCGAAGATGCGCTGAGCTTCCTGAGAATGGTCCAGCGCGAGTACGAGGCGGGCGGGCCGGCGTCGTGGGGTATCGTCCACAAAGCTCATCAGAAGCTCATCGGTACGGTGGGCTACGTGAAGTGGGAACCAGGCAACTCGTTGGCCGAAATCGGCTACGCGCTCTCGCGAAAGTACTGGAACATGGGGCTCATGACCGAAGTCGTGCAAGAAGTCATCCGCTTCAGTTATGAGCAGATGGGCGTAAACCGCCTCCAGGCCCTGTGCATGGTTGAGAATGTCGCATCCGAGCGCGTTATGCTGAAGTGCGGGATGATCTTTGAAGGGACCCTGAGATAGGTCATGCGCATCAAGGGGATGCTTGTTGACCTCAAGGTATACGCCATCCTGAGGCGGGAATTCGAGCGCAACCGGCCGCGCGTGTGAGGCGTGCCAGCCTAGCAAGGCGTGCCAGCCTAGCAAGGCGCGCCAGTCTTGCGCGGCGCGCAAGGCTCGTGAGGCGCGTTGGTCTTGTGGGACCAGTGTTTGCGCCGGCGGTGGTCTGTAGCGACCAGTAGCTGGGCTCTGACTGGTCCGTGCCGACCAACGCCAGGCTGCGTTGGTCTTGTGGGACCAGTGCTTGTCCCGTCGGTGGTCCGCAGCGACCAGTAGCGCTGGTCTGACTGGTCCATGGCGACCGACACCGGGCTGCGTTGCCGACCAACACCGGGCTGCGTTGCCGACCAACGCCGGGCTGCATTGCCGACCAGCGCCGGGCGGCATTGCCGACCAGCGCCGGGCGGCGTTGGTCTGTGAGGCAGACGTGCCCGGTAGTACGCACCGCGATGCGCGTGCGTCCGGTGATGTGTGGAGGAAGGGCGCGCCGCCTGCTGGGCGCGTTTCTTCATTTGACATCAACCTGGGTTCCCGGTCATAATAAGTTGTACACAGAATTGTGCTCAACTCTCGACAAGACCTATCCCGCTAGGAAAAGGCCACCCTATGCGCCAGGAGGTGCGGGTATTGTCCCAGACCCTTGCTCCGCAAGAACAGATCTCGAACCAGGCCGGGCAGCCGGTCAAGGAGCTGCCGCACGTCTTCGACTCCACCAGACTCACCCTTGTGGATTTTCTCGATGTCGACGGTGACATCATGGAACGGGCGCGGCAGTTCACCGGTTTCCTCGACGATGCCAGGGCTAGAGGCCACTGTCACTACCGGAGAGTCTCGGTCACAGGCAGCGGCCCAACCATCCAGGTTCTTGACCCCGACACCGGCGAGACCCGCGAGATGGTGTACATGGCTTCGAACGATTACCTGAACCTCACTCGGCACCCACGGACGGTCGCCGCAGGTATAGAGGCAACACGGAAATACGGCGCAGGCGCCGGAAGCGTGCCCCTGCTGGGAGGCACCTTCGACATACATATCGCCCTTGAGAAGGAAGTTGCTGCGTTCAAGGGCTGTGAGGCGGCCATACTCTACACCTCGGGCTTTGGCTCTAACTGCGGCACGCTGCTAACGATGCTCACCAAGGCCGACGTCGCCATATGCGACCTGCTGATACACGCCAGCCTGAAGGACGGCTGCGGCAACACAAACGTCGAGTATTTCCGCCACAACAACATGAATTCGCTGGAGAAGGTGCTCTCCAGGTGCCGGGACAAGTACCGCACCAAGCTCGTTGTGGTCGACGGCGTGTACTCAATGGATGGTGACATCGCCAGGCTCGACCGGATCGTCGAGCTCGCTCACGCTCACGACGCCTACGTCATGGTTGACGAGGCACACGCGACTGGAGTCATCGGGGAGAACGGGCGAGGCACTCCTGAGCACTTTCACATCGAAGGAAAAGTCGATATCGTCGCCGGCACTTTCTCAAAGGCCCTCGGCTCCGTCGGCGGATTTATAGCATCAAGGAAAGATCTCATCAACCTGCTGCATTTCTACGCGCGGTCCTACATGTTTTCCACGGCGCCCACGCCACAATCGGTGGCGTCTTTGCGGGAAGGGCTGAGAGTCATCGTGGAAGAGCCAGAACTGCGGCGGAGGCTGTGGGACAACATAGACTACTTCAAGAAGAACCTGCTGGGCCTCGGGTTTGACATCGGGAAGTCGGAAACGGCCATTTTCCCAGTCATCATCAAAGACGACCTCAAGGTCAAGGAAATGGTGCGGTTCTGCCACGACCACGGCGTATATGTCAATCCCGTCGTCTACCCAGCCGTGCCTCGAAGGCTCTCCAGGCTGCGGTGCAGCCTCATGGCCACCCACACACGGGAGCATCTCGACAAAGCCCTGAACACCATCGAAGATGCAGGCAGGGAATTCGGCGTGATCTGATCGCCCGCCCGCTGCCCCTTCGCGCAGGACGCTCGACCAACAAAACCACCTGCTCTTGCAGGCGGTTTTCGATTTAACACTTCCCCCACATTTCGACCATGAGAAACCTACGCGCCAGTCTTAGATTAGATTATGGAACAAGTCAACAGAGGAGGTGCAGCAAATGAAGAAGATGTTGGTTGCAGGCATCGTTGTTCTGGCGCTGGTCGTCGGCGCTGGCGCGGTTTTCGCCGCCGCAACCCAGGGCCAGACGCCGCTGGGTCTAGGGATCGGGCGGATGCTCGGCGGGCAGAACCTGCTGAGAGAGGTGGCAACGTTCACAGGCATGAGCGTGGCAGATGTCCAGACGGCGAGGCAGTCCGGAAAGTCTTTCGCCCAGGTGATCACCGA
>JAUYEF010000397.1 GCA_030691635.1 Bacillota bacterium | reverse complement strand
ATGGAGTCCTGGATCGAGGGCCACTGCAACGCGTTCGAGTTCTTCGGCGGTGTTACCGAGGTGCTGGTGCCGGACAACGTGAAGACGGGCGTTAGCAAGCCATGCTACTACGAACCTCATCTCAATCCCACCTACCACGATATGGCGTCTCACTATGGCGCCGTGGTGATCCCGGCACGGCCGAAGAAGCCGCGCGACAGAGGCTATGTGGCATACTGCACCTCCTGACCTGTATTAGACTAGACTTTCTGCGCTCCATACCTGCCGAACTTGTGCTTGCCCTTGACCGGTGCATCTTTTCCGGGCCTGTCGAACAGGCACTGCGCTTTGTCATTGTAGGGGTGGCCTTTCAGAATCCCTCTCTGTTTCCAGGTCTTGGCTGTGGCAGTGCACACCCCCAATGCGACCGCGACCTCGTCAAGGGTGAGCATGCCGGCTTCGCGCATTCGGCTATGCTGGTCCTTCAACCCGTGTCTGCGTCGAAGTTCGTACACGTTCACGTTAGTGAAAAGATGGCCCTCGTAGGTTCGGATTCCTTTGTCGTTGAGGATCTGAGCGATCTGTTTGTCGGTGTGCTCGTCAAGCAGGCGGTCAATCTCGCGGAGCACAGTATTGTCCGTGACGCGCAGTTTGTAGGCAGGAAGCGGGTTGGGCATTACCAGGGTGCGCGACGCACCTCCTTTGAAGCGTACGTGCACCGTAAGTTGGTCGGCCCTGATCAAGGTGACGTCCTCGATCACCAGTCGAACAATACGCTTGCGATCCCGGTCGGAGGTGTGAGGGTCTTGCCAGAGACGCGGGAAGTCGGTGGCCAGCGCGCGAATCTGTGCTCGCTGCTCTTCACTGAGGATGGCCCCGTCGACCTGGTTCTGGCGCTGGTAGGATTCCTGCGCCGCCGAGAGTTCCCTGAGTTTCCGGTTCCATTCAGCCTCCAAGGTGTCAGCCACAAGGCGGTTGTCCGGGTCGACCCGCATGTAACGCCTTTGCGCCAGGTCGGCTTCGTACCTTGCTCTCTCCACCTGCTGAAGGCGCAACCTGTCAGCATCGGAAGCCCTTGTCTCCAACTCTGCCTGCACTGTGAGAGCAACCTCAAGCATCATAGGGGTTACGGTCTCCAGCAGTAGCGCGCCTACCGCCTTGTCCAGTCCTGCGCCCGGCACATTCTGGCACATTCTTGTGCCAGCGTTCTGAATACAGTCGCGCGGGCAGGTGTACTCAGGTGTGACGCGATGCCGGTATACGTGGTAGCGCACGGTCATCCTCTTTCCACAGATGCCGCAGATCGCCAGGCCCTGCAGCAGGGCGGGGCCTTCACGGGGTGGACTCTTGCGGCGGTCCTCTCCGTAGGCGTTGGCGTTGTCTGTTAAGCGGCTTGCGTTTTGCTCGTATTCGTCCCATGTGATGTAACCGGGATGGGCGTCGCGGATCAGCGAGTGCCATTCATCCCGCGGTAGGAGCCGGTAGCGCAACTTGCCGTTCGGGGTCATCCTTGTCTGGGTGCGCCCGTAAAAGAAAGCGCCCGCATAGCGTGGGTTGTGAATAACGTGGAGCACGGCGCTGTGCGTGAGCGGCGCCCATATTAGACCGCCACTCCTCGGGCCGTTTCGAAGATGCCGCGGGAACTGAAGTGCTTGCTCGTTGAAGGCTCGCACAGTCATGAACGCTGAACCCGTGCGTTTGAACGTCTGGAACAGGGTACGTATTGCCTGCTGCACTTGCTGGTCGGGGTCTAAAACCACATGGTCCGATTGGTCGTAGACAAAACCTACCGGTAACCGTTGCTTTAGTTCTCCTCTTTTGGCTTTACTCAGGGTACCGCCACGCATCCTCGCGCGCAGGATATGCAGTTCCGCCTCACTCATCGTGCCTTTTAGCCCAAGCAGCAGCCGGTCGTTGAACTGGTTAGGATCATACAACCCGTCCTCATCCGAGATCAGGGTATCCGTGAGTCCACAGATCTCAAGCAGCCTGTACCAGTCCAGAGAACTGCGCGCCAGCCGCGATACCTCCAGGCCCAGCACTATGCCGGCCCGACCCATACTGACATCGGTGACCAGCTTTTGAAAACCCTCACGGTCCGCTGATGCCGCCGACAGCCCAAGGTCAGCGTCGATCACGATCACTCGCTCAATGGGCCAGCCGAGCGCTACCGCCTTCTCCCTCAGCGCGTACTGCCGCTTCGTGCTTTCGGTGTTCTCCAGCACCTGGCGCAGGGTAGATTGCCGTACGTAGAGATAGGCGTTTCTTCTCAAGTGAGCCGCAGTGACTTTGTGGTGCTGCGCCTCCATCACTGGTGGATTCCCCCCTTCCAAGAGCACTCAGGATCATTCCGGCCACTACTGTGACTATCTCGGACTGGAGCATGGTAACTGGTTGCTTGTTCTGGATCAACCTGTGCTGCGCCCCACGAGCACCGGCGGGTCCGGACTTTGCAGTCACAAGCATCCAGCCCACCATTCCCGAACGCAGAAACACGGCCAACCCGCGCGGTGTGACCGAGCATGCGCTCTCACCCAATACCTGGGCGCGTAACGCTTCGTATTCCATGCACGCCGCGTCATGGCGTGATGGCACTCCCGGCGAAGTTGGTTTTTTTTTGGCGTCTCGCCAGCGCACGGCGCAAACTGCCCGGGTGCACTGTGATCTCGAACCTGTCCCGCACCATCTCTGCCACCGCACCGGCGGCCAGCGATGGATCTTGCGCCCACGCGCTCTCAGCGAAATCCAGCAGAGCACCGGTCATCTTGTGCGCACGCCTCGGCCCCGGACGCTTAGGCGCCAGCCCCAGGAGCCCCGAGCACTCGAATGCCGCCTGAGCCTCGTAGAACGTAGGGCGAGATAGTCCGAAGCTCCGAGCAGCCCGCGTTACGCTCAGCCTGTCACTGCTGACTCGCCTGAGCATCTCATACTTGACCTGGACCAGGTCGCGGGGGTCGAAGAAGGCGCTACCGGACGTGAAAGTCTGGTCGGTGACCTTTTCCGCGTGACGGTTGAGCGAACTGTACAGCCTCAGGCAATCGAGTTTGGGGTCGGTTCGCAGGCCTGTTGACACGGTCTCGCCTCCCCGGATGTGTTAATCTCATTATGCACTCTCTGCCGGTCCGTGTCAAGGTGCCTGGCTGTTATTTGTGGCATACGCAGCCTACGTATATGCTCGCACTGGAGCGTACATCCTCACTGGCCTCAGATGTCTACCATAATTCTGTTTACATTTTAGCATAATCCGCTTTACACTCTGCGACTCCCTGCGCCGAGATTGTCTTCAGCAAACCGACAAGGGTAAGCAGTTCTCGGATATGAAGTGGCGATCTTCCCCGCGCTATCTCTACGAAAGCATCGGGCGGCTCCATGCTGGTCCATCGCATCGGGATGCTGCCGATGTGACCCTGCCCATCCCTGAAGAGTACCCGCTTCTCACCCCAGCAGTCTCCGTAACTGAGAATCTCGAACTTCTGACCTCGCAACGGGTGGAACGGATGCGTGACCTCAAACACCGCTGTCGATTCCGGGTCACCATGCGTAGTCGATGACCTTATCCAGGGCCAAGGTTGAGGCTGCGGTGCAAGCCGTGGAGCGAGAGCTGTTGGCGCCACTCAGAAACCACACGTTCTTCAGCCTAGCCGAAATGCAGGCTGCGCTAATACAGCAGCTGACCAAACTCAACACGCGCCCCTTCAAGAAGATGGAGGGCTCTCGCCGATCGGTATACGAAGCCATGGACAGGCCTGCGCTCAAGCGCTTGCCGTCACAGCGGTATGAACTCGCCGAGTGGCGCAAGGCCAAAGTTAACGTCGACTACCACATTCAAGTGGAAAACAACATGTACAGCGTGCCCCACCAGTTGGGGCGCAAGCAGGTCGACGTCAGGCTCACCTCACGCGTGGTGGAAGTGCTGCATAACGGCGAGAGAGTGGCGAGCCATCCCCGGTCGTACGGCCGGGGAGTCTTCAGCACCGATCCCGCACATCTCGCACCTGAGCACGCTGCCCACCTCGAGTGGACCCCGTCTCGCATCCTGATCTGGGCAACCAACGTGGGCGCGCAGTGTGGCGGCGTGTGCGAGCAGATCCTGCAAAGGAAAGTACACCCCGAGCAGGGTTACAGGTCGTGCCTGGGCGTGATGAACCTCGCCAAGCGCTACGGCAAGGACAGGTTGGAGGCGGCATGCCAGCGTGCACTACAGATTGGCGCGGCCTCGTACACGAGTGTGAAATCCATTCTCAAGACGGGACTCGACCGCGTGCCGCTGGCGCCGCCCGAGCCATCGCCGCTGATCGGCGAGCACGCGCACATCAGGGGGCAGGCATATTACCAGGAGGAGTTGATCGCGCATGCTCAACCAGCACACGCTGGAGAGACTTCGAAAGATGAGGCTTGATGGCATGGCCGACGCGTTTGCGCAGCAGATGCAGGCCACCACACATGATTCTCTCAGTTTCGGTGAGCGTTTTGGCATGATGGTGGATGCCGAGTGGACATTAAGGGATGGCCGGCGGCTTCGCCGTCTGCTCAAGGAGGCCAAACTGCGGGTAGCCGCGTGTGTGGAGGATATTGATTGGAGGCAGCCGCGCAGCCTCGACAGGGGCGTCATCCTCGAACTCGCAGGCTGTGACTGGATTCGGTCACGTCATAACGTTCTGATCGAAGGGCCCACCGGCGCGGGCAAGACCTACCTGGCGTGCGCACTGGCAAACGCCGCATGCAGGCAGGGCTTCAGCGCCAGGTACTACCGCGTGCCAAGACTCATGACCGAACTCTCGGTGGCAAAAGGCGACGGCTCATACCCGAGACTGCTGGCCAAATTGAGCCGGACGCAGCTCCTGGTGCTGGACGACTGGGGGCTGGCGCCTTTCACTGCCGCGGAGAGCAGGGACATCTTGGAGGTGATAGAAGACAGGAGCCAGAGCAGTTCAACGATTGTGGCCAGCCAGCTGCCGTGCGAGCACTGGCACAGCGCGATCGCCGATCCCTCTGTGGCGGATGCGGTGCTCGACAGGCTGATCCACAACGCACACCGGCTGGTGATGAAGGGTGAATCCATGAGGAAGTTGAAACTAAAGGACAGCGAGCCGTCTAAGAAAGAGCAAAACTGAGAAAACGGGCGGTCACGCTACGCTGGTGGCGTTCGCGAGTTTCCGGAATGAGTGTACTGATACTTGCCGGAGCAGGTGCTCGCGAGTTGCCGGAATGGGTGTTCGGAAACGCCGGAATGCGCATATGCTCCACCACGTTTGCGCTTGCGGGGCTCGGCTGCGTAAACGCCCAGTGCCAGTCCCTCCGCTACTACCTGCTTAACGACGTCCTGCCACACGTCAGACACGTCAAACCCTCGCGGCAATGTGGG
>JAUYEF010000355.1 GCA_030691635.1 Bacillota bacterium | reverse complement strand
CGGTAACCACTCCATAGACTCTCTCAGGGTCAACCACGCCGAAGTTGTGAATTAAGACGTTACGCATGCCAATGATCAGAGACCATGGGATGTCCGGATCGCGTCTCCGTGTCTCGTCCGAAACGTGCCTTGCAGCCTCTCCAACGACCTCAACACAGCGAAAAACGGCCGCTTGCAGCAGGTCATCCTTGAGGAATCCCTCCAGTGCGCATGTTCCGAGGAACTCCCGCGCCCTCTCGGCGTGGATCCGCATATCCTCGTGTAAACGCTCAAGAGAAAGTTGACCACTTGAGGCCCTCGTGCTCAAGAGAAAGTTGACCACCCTGGCAAGCCTTCCCTGTACGCTGAGGGGTGTTACGGACCTTCGGCGACAGGGGGAAGGGAGTTCTTGCTCAGGATGGTCGATATCGAGTGTATCAGAAAGCTTGTCCTGAGGGACGGCTGGTCCGTCAGGAAGGCGAGCCGGGAGCTCAGAGTTTCCCGGCAGACCGTTAGAAAGGCGCTGGAGAGCTCAGGGCCGTTCCGTTACCGGCGGCGAGAGTCCCCGGCGTGTCCCGCCATCGACCCCTACCGCGGCGTTATTGAGGCCTGGCTCAAAGAGGACGAGACCGCGCCGCGCAAGCAACGCCACACGGCGAAGCGGATCTACACGCGCCTGGTGGACGAGTACGGATTTGCCGGCGCCGAGTCCACTGTGCGACGTCACGTGGCCCGCATGCGCCCCAAGCCGGACGAGATGTTCCTTCCGTTGAGTGCCGACTGGGGGCAGATGGCCCAGGTCGATTGGTTCCCGGCCAAGGCGTTCATTGCGGGCGAGCCACAGGGGATCTCGGTCTTCACCATGCGCATGCGGACCAGTCGTGTGGTCTTCGCCTGGGCGTCTCGGACTGAGAAGCTGGAGGCCTTTCTGGAAGGACACGTCCGGGCATTCCAATGGTTCGGTGGAGTCCCCAGGGAGTGCGTCTACGATAACCCCAAGACCGCCGTGACGAAGATCCTGGCCGGCCCCGAGCGTGAGGAGCACGAGCGATTCTCCAGCCTGCGGGCCCACTACCTGTACGAGAGCCATTTCTGCAACGCGGCCGAGCCCCATGAGAAGGGCTCGGTCGAGAACGTCTGCGGCTATGTGCGCCGGAATGCCCTGGTTCCTGTGCCCAAGGTGGACTCGCTTGAGGAACTCAACCGCACCCTCCTGGCCTGGTGCGAGCGTGACCGTGCGCGTCTGTCCGACCTCTGGAGCCGCGAGCGGGAGCATCTTCTGAGATTGCCCGTCCACGACTTCGACCCTGCCACGGTCGCCCTTGCGCACGTCAACCGGTACAGCCTGGTCACTTACGACCGCAATCGCTACTCGGCCCCCCGCCTGCCCAAGGGGCAGCAGCCGGTGGTGGTGTGTGCCTACGCCAACCAGATCAAGATCGTCTGCGGCGACGGGGTGCTCGACGTCCACCAGCGCCTGTTCGGACGGGACAATGAGCCGAGCTTCAAACTGGAGCACTACCTTGAGGCGCTTGAGCGCAAGCCTCGGGCGGCGATGCACCTGGCGGTCGTCCCGCAGCTGCCGCCGGCGTACGCCGAGGCCCGGAGGCTGCTCTGCGCCTGGCGTCGTGACGGTTACAGGGAGTTCGCCGAGATCCTCCTGCTGCACCGGGAGTTCCCGGCGGAACACGTCCAGGCTGCGCTCGAAGAAGCGTTGAGCAAAGGTATGCCGCATGCCCAGGTGGTCAGACAGCTGACACTCAACCGGTCCGGCCGGCCGCCTGCCCCGGTCGCGGTGCCTGAACACCTCGCCGCGCTCAGTCCGCATGCCCCAGTACTGGCCTGCTACGACCGGTTGCTGGCAAGGGAGGCGTGCGAGGGATGACCACAGGGTACGAGGCGATGATAGAGGTCTACTGCCGGCAACTGAAGCTGCCCGGCCTGCGCCAGGCGTTCGCGGCCACGGCGCGGGAGGCCCGCAACACCGGCCAGGACTACACAGCCTTCCTTGCCAGTTGCCTGGCCCAGGAAGTCGAATCTAGGCGCCAGAGCGCGCTTCAGAATCGTCTCCACCAGGCACGGTTCCCGTGGGTCAAGACCTTCGACACCTTCGACTTCAGCGCCATCCCCAGTCTGCCCAAGCCACGGATCCTCGCCCTGGCCGACGGCGGGTTCGTCAAGGCCAAAGAGAACGTCGTGCTGGTCGGCCAGACCGGAACGGGCAAGACCCATGTTGCGATCGCCCTCGGCATCTGTGCCATCCAGGCCGGCTACCGGGTGCGGTTCACGACCGCGGTAAGCCTGTCGCAGGAGCTGCTGCAGGCCCAGGCCGAGGCCCGGCTGCCCCGGGCGCTCAAGGTCTGGGACCGTTACGACCTGGTGATCCTCGATGAGCTGGGGTACCTCGGCCTGGGACCCGGGGGGCCTCTGCTGTTTCAGTTCTGTGCTCACCGCTACGAACGCAGGGCGGTGGCGATCACGACCAACCTGGAGTTCTCAAGATGGGTCGAGGTCTTCGGGGATCCAAACCTGACCACGGCGCTGCTGGACCGGGTCACTCACCGGGCCAAGATCCTAGTGTTCAACGGGGAGTCCTACCGCTTCAAAGAGAGCCAACGTCACCTGCTGCAGGAAGGACAGGGGGCTACGGCAAACAGCACCGGGTAACGCGAGGGGGGTCAACTTTCAGTCGAGCACGCGCCGGTCAACTTTTCCGTGAGCGTTTCACCCGACACCAAGGAGGGACCGCAGATGCCCAAGGCAGTCGCCGTAAACGGCAGCCCCAAAATGGCAAAAGGCCAGACCGCGATGGTCCTTGACGCTTTC
>JAUYEF010000328.1 GCA_030691635.1 Bacillota bacterium | reverse complement strand
GCGTGCTGTTCCATAGTGATGCCGTGCAGGCCCTCGACCAGATACCAATCGACGTCCGGAAACTCGGGATAGACTTGATGTCGGTCTCCAGCCACAAGATATACGGGCCGAAAGGCGTGGGCGCCCTGTACGCCAGAAAAGGGGTGCGGCTGGCTTCTCAGGCTCATGGTGGAGTCCACGAAAGAGGAAAGAGAGCCGGCACTGAGAACGTACCGGGCATAGTGGGCTTCGGCAAGGCAGCCGAACTGGCCCGGCTTGAGTTCGACAATCGCACCAGGCACTACACGCTTTTGCGAGACCGGCTCATCGACGGCCTCCTTGCGGGCATCCCTGAAACCCGGCTGAACGGCCACCGTACCAAGAGGCTTCCGAACAACTGCAACGTGAGCGCGCTGTATGTTGAGGGCGAATCCATGCTATTGAACCTGGGCATGAAAGGAATCGCAGCTTCAAGCGGCTCGGCATGCACGTCTGGCTCGCTCGACCCGTCCCACGTGCTCATGGCTTGCGGCCTCAAGCATGAGGAGGCGCATGGGTCCTTGAGGATGACGGTCGGGACCCAGACGACCGCTGAGGATATCGATTATGTGATCTCCGAGCTAACGCCGATCGTCGATAGGCTCAGGGCGATGTCGCCGCTTTACGCTTCATCTAAGGAGAAGGAGAAATAGAGGGCATGTATACAGAGAAAGTGATGGAGCACTTCCAGAACCCTAGAAACGTCGGTGAGATCGAACACGCCGACGGGTCTGGGACCGTCGGAAACCCCGTATGCGGGGACATAATGAAGATGACCATCAAAGTGGAGGACGACCGGATCAAAGACATCAAGTTCAAGACGTTTGGGTGCGGCGCCGCCATCGCGACCAGCTCCATGGTCACGGAGATGGCCAGGGGCAGGACCATCGCCGAAGCGCTGGAGATAACGAACAGAATGGTGGCGGACTTGCTCGGAGGGCTTCCGCCCAACAAGATGCACTGTTCGAACCTTGCCGCGGACGCGCTTCACAAGGCGATAGAGGACTACCGGTCGAAACAGAGCGGGAAATGACAAGGACCGTGGTGGCGATGAGCGGCGGCGTGGACAGTTCAGTCGCCGCTTTGCTATGCCTGGTGGCCGGCGATGAGGTCATAGGCATGACCATGCAGATCTGGCCCGATGCGCCCGGCGAAGTGCTTGAGCGTGAAGGAGGGTGCTGTTCTCTCTCCGCGGTTGAGGACGCCCGGCGGGTGTGTTCGGTCCTCGGGATACCTCACTATGTCACGAACCTCAAACGCGAGTTCGAGGATGAGGTCATACACGAGTTCATCGACGAATATGCGCAGGGGAGGACGCCCAACCCCTGCATCACGTGCAACAAGGCGGTGAAGTTCGGCCACCTGCTGAGAAGGGCGAGAGAGCTCGAGGCAGACCACCTGGCCACCGGCCACTACGCGCGGGTGGCGCGGAGTGATGCCGGCCGCTACCTGCTGAAGAAGGCGCCGGACGAGTCGAAGGACCAGAGCTATGCGCTGTACTCGCTGGACCAAGAACAGCTTGCGCACGCCCTGTTTCCCGTCGGCTCGCTCGACAAGCGCGAGGTGCGCCGCATAGCGCGAGAGAGCAGGTTGCCGACCTCTTCGAAGCCCGAAAGCCAGGACATATGCTTCATCACAGACGGGGACTACCGCGATTTCCTCCGCCAGAGACGCCCGGAGGCCTTCAGCCCGGGGCCCATCGAGGATGTTGAAGGGCGGACCATCGGCTCGCATGCGGGCATCGCGCACTTCACGGTGGGGCAGCGCAGAGGCCTGGGCATCCCGTCTGGCCGCCCCATGTACATTGTGGGTATCCGCCCCGGTACCAACACCGTGGTCGTCGGCAGCTGGGAGGAATCCCTCGACCGCGCCTTCGTGGCTGGAGGCTGCAACTGGATCGAGTTTGAGCGTCCGGACGGTCCATTCCGCGCGGACGCCAAGATCCGGTACAAGTCCAACCCTGCTCCCGCGCTTGTCACCCCAGGCGATGACGGTACGGTCGAAGTGCGCTTCGACAGGCCGCAGCGCGCCATCACCCCAGGTCAGGCCGCCGTTTTCTACCACGGCGATATCGTCGTCGGCGGCGGCACGATCATCTCCGCGTTCAAGTAGCGTATCGGCGGCGCGGCGGCGGGACACCCTATCATCGAATCCCAGACGAAGAAGGGAATTCTTTGATCAGGTGTCCGTCATGCGGCGGGAGATCTGTCGGCAGAGTCAGCAGCGGCCAGTACTACTGCTGGGATTGCTGCGTTGAGTTCAGCATGGGTCGGAAAGGGTTCCAGATCTACAGGCTTGAGGAAGATGGAACGCTGACACAGGAGTACGCCGGACCAGAGGGCGGCAGCGGCTCAATCTCACCACTAAAGGGAGTGATATCTTGAGGCGCGGGTTTTGGAGCGGCCTGTTCTGGGGCGGCATGGCCGGTGCCCTGGTCGGCATGGTCATGGCGCCGCAGTTGAAGCCGAGCATGAGGCGCATGGGTATGGAGACAGCAAACATCACGGGCCAGATGGGCAGCATGATGGAGGGGCGCGCCAAGCGGATCTGGCGGAGGGCCAGGCAAAGGCTCCAGCGGACGATGCCGGGCCACATGTGGTAGGTATGTTACGGAGCGCAGGGGCGGGCCCCAAAGCACCCGCCCTTTTTGATTTACGCTGATGGGTCTGGACGGCGGTTTACGCTGATGGATCAACATGGCGGCTCGGAGCGCCGCATGGCCTT
>JAUYEF010000292.1 GCA_030691635.1 Bacillota bacterium | reverse complement strand
CGCGCCGACGGCTCTTGTCTTGGGGCAGCAACTATCTGATATACTTCAGCCGAAGGGTCTTGGGGAGTGGTTCCGGAGTTGCGGGAGGTACCATGAGGGCACGCTGCCGATTGCGTGAGCAGGGAGGCCGCAGATGGCGCTTGAGCAGTTGAAAGTTCGCGAGATAGTAAAGCGGGCAGTTAGCAAAGACGTCGACATCCCTGAGTTTCAGCGGGACTTCGTCTGGGACCCGGAGCAGGTCAAACTCCTAGGTGAGTCACTATGGCGGGACTATCCCGTCGGCTCCTTCCTATTGTGGGATGCCTCCCAATATCAAGAGGCCAGAATTGCGCAGGGGGCTCAGGCGTCCCAGTGGATCGTTGATGGACAGCAGCGTACGACGGCCCTTTGCCTTCTGCTTGGGCAGAAGCCCTATTGGTGGGCGTCTGCGGACGACTGGAACAAAGAACTCCAGCGCTATGACGTCATGGTGAATGTGCTGCCGGAAGCGGGGAATGACCGCCTCGAGTTCGCTCTTCCTAACCCTGTCCGCCGGCAGGACCCGCGCTGGGTGAGCATGCGCAGCATCCTTAGCGTGGAGAACGTGGAAGACCTGACGCCCTTGGCGCAACGACTGGCAACGCAGGTGCACCACGACCCCAACCTGGCCTTAGAGCACTTCGCGAAGGTGCATGCGAGGCTGCAGCGCGTCTGGCAGATCAGGGAGAGGGAAATCCCTATCATCAAGATTGCCCACGAGGTCGAAGACGTGGCTGTAATCTTCGCCCGGCTGAACCAGGCCGGTACTCGGGCCAGAGAGGCGGACGTCGTACTAGCGCTGGCGGCTGCCCGCAACCCGGGGTGGGTCCGCACCGATTACCTCCCTTACAGAAACGACTTAGAGGATCGTGGCTGGGACCTGGACCCCGGCATCTTGATCCGTACCATGACTGGCATAGGCCACGGGCGAGCACGGCTCATCGAGGTTCCGAAGGTGTTCTGGGATCCTGCCAACCTTCAGCCAGTGTGGAAGCAGACTCGAGACGCAATCTCTGACGTAGTACGGCGGCTAGCTCAGTTCGGTATTCTCACCGGAGAGATCCTCCCGTCTGGGAACAGTCTTATTCCTCTGTTTGTGCTGCACCATCGGTGGGGGGATACGCGCGGCTACAGCTTCAATCGGGCGCTGCGCTGGTTCCTCCTGGCAAACCGTGATGGCAGGTACAGCGGCTCGGCAATTACGAGCTTGAACGAAGACGTGCGCGCTGTCGCCGAGGCAGCGGGTTTTGATGTGGCCCTTGAGAACCTGGCGCAGCGGCTAAGGGTTTCTCAGACAATCCCCGACCAAGAGTTCCTCGGAAGGTATGACCGCCCGGGCAACCGCTTCTTGCGCCTCGTGCTCTACTTGGTCATCTTCGCCCGGAATGGGACCGACTGGGTCGACAAGTCGCGACTTGGCTACGACAAGACGGGCAGCCCAGTTACCACGGGCTACGAGCCCCAATGGCACCACATATTTCCGCGAAGGGTTCTCCGGAGCGCGGGCGTCGGCGACGACGACATTCATGCCTTGGCGAACATCACAGTAGTGAATGAAAGAACGAACATCAGCAAACTAGCTGACATGGAGCCGTGGCGCTACATTCAGGAATTCGGCATATCCGCGGATGCCCTTCGGTCCCACCTAATTCCTGAGAGCTTCGCATCAAGCTCCGGCAAGGATCAGTGGAGCGTCGGGCGGTATACTGACTTCGTAGTCGATCGCGCTCAACTGCTTGCTGGTGAGGCGAACGTCCTTTTGAAGGGCCTGGGCGACTAGGCCTCTCAGCCCTGTTATTGCTCCGGTTCCTCGCAGGCCAAGTGTACATACTGATTCTGGTTGTAGTAGTGGACTCGCGACTCAAGGCTGGCGTTGGTGTGCCATCGGAGGAGACGTCGGCGACGCGCCCAAACGGCGAGTCCACCTGGATCCTGCCGGTGTAGAATTCCACCAGTCCGGTGAAGGAGGTGCGGTTTGCAGAGTCCCATTATCCGGGTGTTCCCACATTCTAGAGATGAGTTTCCAACTGCGGACGACCTGCGGACGTGGCTCGCGACAGCTCTCAAGGCTAAAGGCGGGCGTTATCTTCTCCATTCGCTGACCGGTATCGGTGAAGGCAACACCCCGCCCGGGTCAATCGGCCTGTTTCGCTTCCACGATGAGATTGTCGGGGAAGCTGTGGTGGTCGAAGACGTGCAACGTGCCAAGATTCAAGAGCCGTCGGGCGTTGGTGGCAACGCGGTTACGTACGAAGGCTTCATTCAGTTCGTTCCATCGTCCATTCGCTTGTACGTTGGAGGGCTCGCCATTAGCGACCTGCAGGCGGTTGTTGGTACTAACCTTCAGTCCGCGCAGACTAGGAACGTCATCAGTGACTGGAGCGTGTACCCGGCGATACTGCGCCTTGCTGCGCGCCAGGGTTTCGCCTAGACCTTTCTCTGAGACGAGGGTGGAGTAGGTTGATGCAGCCAACGGGGTGCCAATGAGCGGCGCGGCCAGCCCGAGGATGGGCCAGTGGTCGAAGGACAAGCTGAGCCTCCTGGGCCAATACCTGCATGCTTATTCGGTAATCATGTCGAAACAGAAGGCGAAGTGGTTGCAGTCGTATGGCTACGTCGATGCGTTCGCCGGTCCAGGGCAATATTCGGATGTGGAGCACCGGGTGTACGTTGAAGGCTCTCCAAGGGTGGCTCTCGCTTGCGAACCGCCCTTCGACGAGTTCTGGTTTGTCGAACGCTCTCCGCGGAGGCTTGACCAACTCAAGCAGCTAGTCGCTTGCGATTTCCCAAACCTGACCCCCAGAGTCAACTTCTGTCACGGTGATGCGAACGCAGTCCTTAAGGACGAGATTCTGCCGCTGGTCACGCTCAGCAACCATCGGCGGGGTTTCCTGTTTCTCGACCCATACGGGCTTGACGTTCACTTCAGCACCCTACAAAGCGTGGCGGACGCTCAAACCTTTGACGTATTCATTAACTTCTCAGTGATGGGGATTACGCGGATCTTGGAGAGAGAGGATGCACCCGACCAGCAGACGCTTGATATTGTCGAGCGGGTCATGGGAGATAGCGGCTGGGTGGACAACCTCTATTGGACACAGCCAACACTCTTTGGTGAAGAGAGGTCACGACGAGCCCAGTTGAAGGCCCAAGATGTTGCCCTGCAATACGGCTCCCGCCTGCGAACATGTTTCCCGTTCGTCAGCGAGCCGGTGGTCATGCGCAATTCCAAGGAGGTTGCCCTGTACGCCCTGGTCCTGGCAAGTCACAACCGTGCTGCGGCGAACATAACCAACGACATCTTCAGGCGGTACGAGCGCCTGCGAGGGCTGGGGAACTAGACCCTCTGCCGGTTGGCGGCATATCGTGCCAAGTCTTCCCATCAAGTATCGCCTTTTCGTGGCCTCGCTTATCACGCACCCCCCCGAGTTGCTTCAAGAAAAGCGCTACACCTG
>JAUYEF010000236.1 GCA_030691635.1 Bacillota bacterium | reverse complement strand
GGGGTGGAACTGCACTCCGTAGAGCTTTCGCCGCCGGTCGGCCATCGCGGCGACAGGAGAGTTCCTGGTGCGTGCAAGAACGGTAAACCCGTCCGGTGCGGCCGTGACGTAGTCGCCGTGGCTCATCCAGCACTGGGTCGTCGTCTCGACCCCGGCGAACAGGTCTTCACGGTCCGTGATGTCCATCATGGCCTTCCCGTATTCCCTCTGGTCTGCGCGGCGCACCGTGCCGCCGAGCATGAGGGCCATCAGCTGCATGCCGTAACATATGCCGAGGATGGGGACGCCCACGGTGAAAAGGCCGGGGTCGCAGACGGGAGCGTTCTTGGCATAGACGCTGGCGGGGCCGCCCGTGAAGATGATCCCTTTGGGGTTCTTCGCGGTGATCTCCTCAAGCAGGGCGTCGAAAGGCAGTATCTCGCAGTAGACCGCGGCCTCACGGACCCTGCGGGCTATCAACTGGCTGTACTGGGCTCCAAAGTCCAGGATAATGATTCTTTCCTCTTGTTCTGCCAACTCCCACGACCCCCTTGCCACCCTCGGCGGTTACGTCTTGAGTGAAGCGCCTACGTCTTGAGCGAAGCGATGTACGGCAGGTTCCGGTACACCTCAGCGCAGTCCAGGCCGTAGCCGACGACAAACACGTCCGGAATCTCAAACCCCACGTAATCAATCTGTACAGGGACTTGCCGCCGTGAGGGCTTGTCCAAGAGACAGCACACCTTCAAGGAGGCTGGCCCGCGCTTCCGCAACACTTCCAGTAGGTAGTTAAGGGTGAGGCCGGTGTCGATGATGTCTTCGACCACAAGCACGTGCCTGCCCTCTATGCTGTCGTCCAGGTCCTTGATGATCCGGACTTCGCCGGAAGTCGTCGTCCCTCGCCCGTAACTCGATGTCGCCATAAAATCGAAGCACATCTCGGTGTCGATCTGTTTGGCCAGATCGCCCAGAAAAAGAAAGGCGCCCTTCAGGATGCCGATGGCGACAAACGGGGTGTTCTTGTAGTCGCGTGTGATCTCGTTGCCCAGGTCGCGCACTCGGGATTGTATCTGTTGTTCCGTTAGTATGATTCGGCCAAGTTCAGCCACGGTCTCGCCCCCGCCGGATGGTCTGTTGCTTCCGAAGCCAGGCCCACGACTCTCAAGACTCCTGAGGCCTGTGCTGACAAGGTCTTTACACTAGATTAGCTCCTAGTCTCCGACGCGTCAAGGTTCAGCATCCTTAACGCCTTGTAGAATCCGAGCATCCCGAGCGAGTGCACGAAGTCGCCGGAGTCGATCGCGGCAGACACCTCGGCAATGGTCATGAGTCGTGGGATGATATCCTCGCCTGGGTCAAGTTGCGGCTCGCCGGCTTTGACCGCTCCCGGCGCAGCGAAGAAGTGGCACCAGTTGTCCTGAATGGCGGGGTTCACGGCGACTTTGCCCAGGTAGATCAGGCGTTGGGCAACGTACCCGGTCTCTTCGCGGAGTTCACGGCGGGCCGCGTCCTCAGGCGACTCGCCGGGGTCAATGGTGCCGCCCGCAATCTCGAGAGTCACTGAGTCCGTGCCCGGTCTCGCCTGCTCAACGAACACAACACGGCCGTCCTGGGTGATGGCCACGACGTTCACCCAGTCATCGAGATGGGCCACAATGAAAGGAATGACCGCGCCTGTCCTGTCGTTGCGCATCGTGCGTTCTTCGAGGCTCAGAAGCTGGTAGGCCGAAAGAGGCTTTCGCGAAAGCAGAGTCCAACCGCGCAAGTGCACCCCACCCTGGGAGAAATGTTTTAGACCGGCGAAGGTCGGACGTCCGCTCCAAGAGACGTCCCGTTCTTTCGCCGGTCTCTATCGTATCCCCTGCACTGGGGGCGCAACACTATTGGTGTTTCAGAGCGCCGAGCACCTGGCCTGCCCGGAACGCTACTGGCACTTCAGAACGTAGAGCACCTGGCCGATCCGGATGAGATCGGGCGAATCGAGGTTGTTCAGCCGGGCCAGCGCCTGCGCGCGGGTGTTATGCCGCCTGGCTATCGACGTGAGCGTGTCGCCTCGCCTGACAGTGTACGCGTTCAACTGCACCTGCGTGCCTGGCTTGATGACACAGTCCGGATCCACCTCGTGGACCTCAAACTCGCCAGAAACGAATACGCTCCACAGGTTCTGCAGCATTTCGAGCAGCCGGCCATCCACCTTGCCGGTCTGGGGCAGCCCGTACCGCTTCTCGAGACTCTTGACGGCCGCCTCAAGCATGGGACCGTAGATCCCGTCCACCCGGCCTCTGTAGTAGCCGAGCGTCTGTAGCATCCACTCAAGTTCCTCCACGTCTTCGCCGACAGACCCCTTCTCGAGCGGCCTGTAGGCGAAGTGCGCCGCAAACGCGCCGCATGGGAGCGCCAGTATCAGCGCGACAAGGACCACCTTCGAGATGATGCGCCTGCTCATATGCTCACCGCATTCCAGAATCTGGTAAAGTCATTCTAAGATAAGTATTCCGCAGAGTCTCCCGAATGATGCGGGAGGCGCTCGACGAGGTTCGCCCACGTGAGGCGCTTTTCGTTAAGTGTCATCATGTCTGGAAAAGGAAAAACTGGGCTCGAGGCAAATTCTACTGCTCATACCAGACTGATTTGGGAGGCAGGTCTCTTGAAAGAACAACTCAAGAAACTACTTAATGAGCTGACGTCCATCCACTCCGTGTCAGGGGCAGAGGAAGATGTCGTCCGGTACTTGAAGCGGGAGCTTTCCAGGGTCTGCACCGATGTCGTGGTTGATTCGATGGGAAACATTTTCGCTGGCAAGGACAGCGGAAAGCCTGGTCCGACGGTGATGGTCGCGGCGCACTCTGACGAAATAGGCGCGATTGTCCGGAGTGTGGAGAAAGATGGTTTCCTGAGGCTTGAGAAGATCGGCGGGACCCTCGATCCGCTACTGGTCGGCAGGAAGGTCTGGGTCCGAGGGCACCTGGGCGTGATCGGCGTCAAGGCCGGACATCTCCAGACAGAAAAGGAGCGTACGGAGGTCAAGAAGGCATCGGACCTGTATATCGATGTCGGAGCGCAAAGCCGCGAGGAAGTGCTGCGGATGGGCATCGATATCGGCACGCCGGTCGCCTACAACAGTCCCCTCGAATTCTTCGCAAATGGCGACAGGTTCTGCGGTAAGGCCGTCGACGACAGGCTGGGCTGCGCTGTGCTGCTGGAGCTCATGCGCCAGTCAAGCCCCCCGGCCGGGAAACTCGTGGGCGTTATGACTGTGCAGGAAGAGGTCGGCCTTAAGGGCGCGACCGTCGCGGCGTTCAAGGTCAACCCGACTTTCGCGATCGCGCTTGACACCATGCCCTGCGGCGACACGCCGGACGTCAACTTCCAGAAGGAGCTGCCAGTCGGGATCGGGCTGGGCCCGACGTTCCAGTGGCTGAGCGGCGCGGCTGGGCGGGGCTTCTTGGTGATCCCGTCGATGAAGAAGTTCTTGGTCGAGACGGCCCGGCGCGAAGGCGTCACGTACCAGGCCACGGCCTTCCCAGGGGGTAACACGGACGCCACGGCCATAAGGCTTGTGCGCGAGGGGATCCCGTGTGGCGTGATTGCGCTGCCTCGAAGGTACTCGCACTCGCCGGTCGAGGTGGGCGACATCAATGACGCCGTCGGCGCGCTGAAGATACTCAAGGGGATCGTGGCCCGGATGGCCGAGGACCTGGACTGGTCGTTCGTCGCAGACTAGACAGGACTGCAGGCAGGACCTGTCGAAACGCTCCGGCACACCCCCGGAAGGCCTACGGCCTTCGCATCGCGCCTCAGGTGGAGCCCCCAGGCGCGCAGCTTGGAGTGTACGTGCCGCAGCCATCTGCACAGTCCGGGCTCTGTCGAAGGACCGAGATGTTGGTGTATCGTCTCTTCACGCTGGTGCTCTCGCAATGTGGGCAGGTCACCTTCTCAAGGTCTTTCCACGAGCACTTGACCTCAAAGGCCCTGTCGCATACGTTGCACTGGAAATCATAGTATGGCATTCAGCTGGTCCTCCCCTTCGGGTCGGGCTTGACCTTTACAAAGAGTCTACCTTGTTCGACTCGGTGGGTCAATGGACCCCATTTCAAGAGGTGGAAGCACGATGCAGAGGTACAACACGCAATTTGGCAAGAATGGGATGGTCTGCAGCGCTCACCCTTTCGCCACGCTGACCGGGCTCAAGGTGCTTGCGGCGGGCGGAAACGCTGTTGACGCCGCAATCGCGGTGGCCGGGACTACGGGTGTCGTGATTCCACCCATGTGCGGGCTTGGCGGAGACGCATTCGCCCTTGTGTGGAACCAGAACCAGAGGCGCATCTGGGGGTTCGGCGGGAGCGGCGTGGTGCCGGAGAAGGCGACTCTCGGTTACTACAGGAGCCTTGGCCACAGCATGATGCCTGGTGACGGCATTCTGTCGGTCGCCGTGCCCGGCGCAGTGGACGTATACTTCACGATGCACAAGCAGTTCGGCACGCTTCCCATCTCCTACCTGTGGGAAGACGCCGTCAAGTATGCCGGCGCCGGCTTCCCGGTAACGAACGAGCTGCGGCACCAGATCGATGCGTCCAGCGACAAGATACGCAAGTACCCTGAGACGGCTGAGATCTGGATGCCGGGCGGCCGGATTCCTGATACCGGCGAATCGCTAGTCAACCGTGACCTGGCGGCGAGCTTCGAGAAGGTGGCGAGAGACGGCCCCCGCGTGCTGTACCAGGGAGAAATCGCCGAGAGGCTCGTGGAGTATTCACAGAAGAACGGCGGGCTTTTCGAAGGCCCTGAGATTGCGTCCCAGGCCACGGACGTGTACGACCCACTCAGGACGGCATACCGTTCGTACGAGATATTCGAGACAGCGCCTCCATCCCAGGGGCTAATCCTGCTGGAGGAAATGAACATCCTCGAAGGCTTCGACCTGCGAAGCCTCGGTCCGGACTCGCCTGAGACGATACACCTGCTCGTGGAGGCGAAGCGCATCGCGTTCGCCGACCGCAACCTCTACATGGGCGATCCAAGGTCCGTCAAGGCGCCCACAGACACGCTGATCTCCAAGAAGTACGCCACGCGGAGGCGTCTGAACATCGACAGCGCGCACACGCTGGGGGACATCCCTGAGGACTCACCGTACAGCGTTGGCGACACCACGTCGTTCGTCGTCGTGGACAGGTGGGGCAACGCGGTCTCCTTCATACACAGCCTGTCGAACGCGTTCGGAAGCGGCGTGACGATCCCGGACACAGGCATCCTGCTCAACAACCGGGCGGGCCGGGGCTTCATACTTAAGGAAGGCCATCCGAACTGTATAGCAGGCGGCAAGAAGACGATGCACACGCTCAACACCTTCATGGTGTTCCGCGACGGGGAGCCGTACCTGATCGCAAACACGCCTGGCGGCGACGGGCAGCCGCAGCATAATATGCAGATGGCCGTGAACGTGCTGGACTTCGGTATGGACCCACAGCAGGCGGCAGAGGCTCCGCGCTGGACGCACAGCCCGGGCACTGACCCGGTGAGCCTTGGATCCCCGATGACGCTCGCGATGGAAGCCCGCTTCCCCGAGCCGACGGTGGAAGGGCTCAGGGCCAGGGGGCACAACGTCAAGACGGTCGGGCCGTGGTCCGCGGGGGGCACATTCCAGTTGATTCTTGTTGACAGATCGAGAGGCATCTACCTCGGAGGCACTGACCCCCGGGGAGAGGGGCTCGCGCTTGGGTATTGACGGTAGCGCAAGCCCCAGGTGCGAAGGAACTCGGCGACCGTCCACAATGTGACCAGGAGGAAATCGCCACGTGAGCACTTTCAACCAGAAGAGGCTTGACAAGGAGATATTCCAGATAGACGTGGAGCGGATGAGACGCGGCTGGTATTCCGACGCGTACTTCCCCAACACGGTGCGTATCCTGGACGCGCTGGCGAAGCAGGGGTATACCTTCAGCGGCCGCACGGACCTGGATGTGGATGCGCGGAAGATCCAGAATGGCGATATCGTGGTGGAGATGCAGTTCTTCACGCGCAGGGCGCCGTTCGCGCTGGTGGTCGGGGTCGACGAAGCGCTCGCCATCCTCCAGGAATGCACGGGCACCTTCGACGACGGGAAGTTCATCAACACGTATGACCGGATGGAAGTGTGGGCGGTGCATGACGGCACCTTCGCGCGCTACGACGGCGACCCGATGTCCGTCGAGCCCGTCATCAAGGTGCGCGGCAGGTACCGGGACTTCGCCGTGCTTGAGACCTCAATCCTCGGAGTGCTCACCGAGGCATCCAGGGTGGCGACAAACGTCTACAATGTGCTCGTCGCGACCAAGGGCAAGGACGTGCTCTTCTTCCCCGCCCGCTTCGCGCACTACAAGCTGCAGGCGTTGCACGGGTATGCGTATTCGATCGCTGTGCAGGCCTTCTACGCCAAACCCGGCCAGAACTCGCACGCCTTTGTCTCGACAGACGACCAGGGCGCATGGTGGGGCGGCAAGGGCGGCGGGACGATCGCCCACGCTTCGATCGCGTGCTTCCTGGGAGACACCGCCGAGACGATGATCCAATTCGCCCGCGTCATGCCGCTTGAGGTGCCGCGCATCGCGCTGGTGGACTTCCAGAATGACTGCGTCGGCACTTCGCTCCAGGTGATGGAGCGCATGTTCAAGGTGTACTCTGAGCTCTGGCAGGCTGGGAAGCATGACGAAGCCCGCCGGTACAAGTTGTTTGCTGTGCGCCCTGACACATCGGGCAACATGCGTGATGTGTCTGTCGAGCCGCTGGGCGACAAGGAGCTGGACTGCGGCGTCAATCCAAGGCTCGTCTGGGCGCTCCGCACCGCCATGGACAACGCGTACAAGTCATGGCACGTGCCGCCCGACATGGTCGAGCTGGCGCGCCAGTGGTGCCGCGACGTGAAGATAGTGGTAACAGGCGGCTTCAACGCGACGAAGATCAAGCACTTCGAGGACCTGGACGTGCCTGTCGACATCTACGGTGTAGGATCGTCGCTGCTGGAGAACTCGTCCAAGAACGGTTCCAACACGGACTACACGGCCGACATCGTCAAGGTGAAGATAGGCGACGTGTGGTACCCCATGGCCAAGGTGGGCCGCCAGCCTGGCGACAACCCGAACCTGGTGAGGGTGCAGTAGGGTCAGACGCAGAAGCCAGGAATTAGGCGCTCGTATGTCGAAGTGTCAAGTGTGCGCTGGGGCATTGGGGGGTCATGTATGAAAGTCTCGGCCAATTCAAAGGTCCTCCGATGGGCCAGAGCGACCAGCAACCTGTCACTGGACGATGTCGCGAGCAGAATGGGGCGTCCTCGCCAAGTGATCGAAGCCTGGGAGAGCGGGCAGGACTCTCCCACATATGCACAATTGGAGACATTGGCGTATAACGTTTACAAGAGACCGCTTGCGGTTTTCTTCTTTCCCGAACCGCCTGAAGAGGAAGGCCTCAAGGAGAGCTTCCGTACACTTCCGGACGTGGAGTTTGGCAAGATCCCGCCACGAGTGGTGCATCTGATCAGGCAGGCCAGGAGCATGCAGATCGGCCTTGGCGAGTTGTGTGACGGGCGGAACCCGTCGAACACTAGGATCCTGGGAAGAGCTGACGTTCTGGAATCGTCCGATCCTGTCCGTGTGGCCCAAGACGTGAGACGTTTCCTCAATGTGACTCTTGACGAGCAGGCCTGTTGGGCCGATGACGGCGAGGCGGCGGAAAGATGGCGCAGAGCAATTGAGGATGCTGGAGTGTTCGTTTTCAAAGACGCCTTCCGTCAGGATGAGGTATCCGGGTTCTGTCTCTACGATAGGGAATTCCCAGTGATCTTGGTCAATAACAGCATGCCGCTCACCCGCCAGATGTTTACTCTTTTTCACGAGCTCGCCCATCTGATGCTTCAAACGAGTGGCATTGACTGGACTGACGACCTACTTAGCAGCCTGACCGGTAGGAATCGCCGTCTTGAGGTATTGTGCAATGAATTCGCGGCTGAGGTTCTGGCGCCAACCGCCGATTTCATGGCACACCTTCGCAAGGGGCGCCATGACGATCACTCGGTCTCTGTCATGGCTGCACGGTATTCAGTAAGCAGGGAGGTCATCCTTCGCCGCCTGCTTGACATAGGGCTCGTGACCGAGGATTACTACCGTCGAAAAGCAAAGGAATGGATAGCCGAAGCGAGACGGTCAAGAAGAGGAACCAGCGGCGGTAACTACTACGCCACTAAGATATCTTACCTAGGCAGGACCTATCTCAACATCGCTTTCGCTCAATACTATCGGAACCGACTATCCATTCATGAATTGTCCGGCTACCTTGGCGTGAAGGTTGATCACATACCCGCACTAGAACAGGCCTTCAGCAAGTAGGTGTCCCACGTGGTATATGTTTTTGACGCTGGTCCGTTTATCACATTGTTCACATTGTTCACATTCTTCTACGCGTCACGCTTCCCATCACTCTGGGAGCTCTTCAACACCGTAATTGCCTCGCGGAGGGTACTCTCGACGCGCGAGGTCGCAAATGAGATCATATCTTTTCACGGGAAAACAAGGCTCACACAATGGGTGTCTGACCAGGGAGATCTATTCGACTCCCCATCACCTCTGGAAATTCGTGACGTTGAGGAGATCTTCCGCCAGCCCCACTTCCGGCAGCTGATCGACAGGAGGAAGAT
>JAUYEF010000338.1 GCA_030691635.1 Bacillota bacterium | reverse complement strand
TTCTCACCAATATATAGAGAAGGCCACTTGGTCACGGCCACGGATTACTCCCAGTTCCTGTACTGCGGCGGCAGCCGCCACACCGTCCGGCGATACCCCTCGGCCAAACCCTCTGCGGAGACCAAAATCTCCTCTGGAATCGCTCCAATGCTGCCCAGAGTGGCTGGCAGATGCCTGATGACCCAGTACATGCGGCGCTTTTCCTGCAGCCATTCTCGGAACTGATGATAGAAGATGTACAGTGCCCCATCCCTATGAAAGGGTATTCCCTGCTGCAGCGCATTGGGCGGGTCAACCTCGCCCACATGGTCAATCAGGTATTCATACAGCAATTCCTTGACTGTCCCCTCTAGGTCTGCAGCTATCCATGAGAAGGACCCAGTTCTCTTGGACACGGAACTGAGCTATTCCGTGGAAGGGAGATAGGAATAGGCTTTTTACCAGTGTCTATGGTGGGTCTGAATACTATTCAATCGCAGGCCGAGACGGGCGGGCCCACTACTCAAGCTGTTCCACTCATACTCCAGGTAGCCGGCCCCCCTCCAGGGCCAAGAGCTCCTGCTTCAGCCGGCGCAGTCTGCCTATGGTCTGGCTCAAGTCTCGCATGTAGTCTTCACGACGCAGATAGGAGGCGGCACGAACGGAAGCCAGACGGGTTTCCTGCTCCGCGATCAGGCGCTGCACCTTCTCCTTGCGCCGAGCGATCCGTCGATCCAGCTTGCGGTCTTCGACGCCCATCGGTGCACCTCCCGTCAGGTGACTAGCCTTTCCTGCTCGGTTCTCTTTTTGCTCTTCCGCTCCGCTTTCTTGAACGTGGCATCTGTACCCCAATCCGGGTAAGAGATACCCTTTGCCTGACCTGCCCCCCAAAGTGGTACCAACTAGTGAGTTAGTCTCGCCAGCATTCTGGCTTCAGGCGCCGGGGGCCTGTAACCCAGAGAACTATGCGGCCGAATCTGGTTGTACTCGTTCTTCCACTCTACCGTCAGCACCTTCGCCTCCATTAGACTGCTGAATTGATATCTTGAACTTGAGCCACTCTGGTCACTCCTTCACCCCCTCACGCCAATGTCTAGACACCATTAGCATAAGGGGCAAAGATGGTTGGGGTGGCTCATTTCTTCCAGATCGAACGGCTCTACTCTATGTTAGCGAATACAACGTTCGCACGAAATGCGAGATGTTACTTGCAGCGATCCTCCCACTCCTGCCAATTGCACAGAAGCAGGTCAGCAGGTGGACTCCAGAGTGCCCCCCGATGACGCAAACTGCGGTTCTGGAGAGCTGGTTTCACGGTCACGGATGAGCCAGTGGCAAGGTGACACTGAGCGAGCGTTACGGGAGATGGAGCCAGGCACCTTTGCCCAGATGCTCGCGAAGTGTGGAGAGGCAGAGGGATGACGCGGGACGTCGTCCTTTTTTCATCCCCCTGCAAGACCGTAAGCCTCAAGGGCAATTGGGGCGCACTTCCCGAATTATCGCTCGGCGGCCGGGATGCCCTTGCGGTTACGCATGGAGTCCTTGCCATCTATGACGATGGTATACGACATCGTGCACAATGCCAAGTATGATGTCAGCCAGCTAGCCACTGCATGCCTCATCCAGGCTCGCGAGTTCCTGGTCAGTCAGCTTCCACCCGAGCGCCCCCACATTCTCGAGGGCCTGCTCCGCGTTCTTCGCCCCGGGAATGGGAATCGTTCCCTTGGCCATGGTCCAGTTGAGTGCCACCTGAGCCGGAGTCAGGCCGCCATGGGCGGCGCCCACGCGCCTGAGCTGCGCCACCACATGAGGGAGCCGGCGGAGCACGTCTTTGTACCGGTCGCGGCGTGCCAGGGGCGGTGGGTTCTCAGGCCCGTACTTGCCTGTGAGCAACCCCTGGGCGATCGGGGAATAGGCAATGACTGAAATGCCCAGTTCACGGCACGCAGCCATCACGCCGTTCGTCTCGATCTCTCGGAACAACAAGCTGTACCGGACCTGGTTGCTGGCCAGCGGTATCCCCCGCTTCGCAAGAGCTTCATGCATCCGCCTCATCTCGATCTCGTCGAAGTTCGAAACCCCGACGGCCCGGGTCCATCCTCGGTCGACGGCTTCCTTGAGCGCTTCCGCCCAGACGTCCACCGGGGACGGCGGCAGCGGGAAGTGAATCTGGTACAAGTCGACGGCGCCCAGCCCCAGCCTGTACAGGCTCGCCTCGAGCGCACTGAGAACATCCTCGCCGCTGTGGCGTGTGATCTGGGGCATGAACTTGGTTGTCACCACTAGCTTTCGTCCCTCTCCGTACTCCCGGAGAACCTCGCCGAGGATCGTCTCTGCGACGCCGTCGCCGTAGACCTCAGCAGTATCGAAGAAGGTTATCCCGGCGTCAAGGCTGACTTTGAACGCCTTCTTGACATCTCTCTCAGCATAACCGTCGCCGAAACCCCAAATGCTCTTGTTGCCCCACGGCCCGGTGCCGAATCCCATCTTGCTGACCTCAATCGCTGTTCTGCCGAGACGCAGAGTCTCCATCAGCAGTTCTCCCCCAATCCGAGTGCTCTGCAGTCGCAAGATCACCGAGCATGTACGCAGAATCGCCTAGATGGACACGAGTGACCGTTTCCCTCTGCAGTATCATCACGCTTCTCTCGAGAGGTGAGGCGATGGTCTCAAGCAGCGCGAACGTTGGCGGTTGGTAGATTCTCCCGAGCACACGACCTTTGTCCACAACATCCCCCAGCGCGATTTCTTGCAGCTCTGTCTACACTCCTGCGTTTGGAAAACCCGTGCTCCCACAGAAGAAGTCTTCAAGTGCCCCCTGGAAATGCCAGAGAGAGAGCCTCAGCGGAGTGGATCAACTCTCTGCCAGTACCGGTTTCAGTAAGGCCGTGCCTGCGAGGGCCCCTGTAGGCTCGCCGTCCTCGATCGCCAGCGTGCCGTTGACCGCGACGTACCGGATACCAGGACTTCGGGGATCGGGGTAACTCTCTCCGGCCAGGACTCCTTCGTCGGTCATGGTGGGCGATATGGTTTCCGGGTCAAACACCACTACGTCAGCCCAGAAGCCCTCGGCCAGCATTCCGCGGTCGTGCAGCCCAAACCTGGTTGCAGGTCTGGAGGTTATCTTCTGGACCGCGTCCTCAAGAGACAGAACCCCCTCCTCGCGAACATAGCGTCCGAGAAGCTTGGGGATGGTGCTCCAGTTTCTCGGTATCGACATTGTTGGGTCCGCGTCGGTCGCCACTATGGAAAGCGGGTGAGCCAGCACTCTGCGGATATCTTCAGAGAGCGTATAGAGTCCAATAAGACGCATCGTGCCACGGTTTGCGATCACCGCATCCAGGTAGGCGTCCCAGGGCGACGTGCCTGCCGTCGAGGCGATCTCCTGGAATGACTTCCCCACCAGCCCGGGAAGGAGAGGCGAATTCGCGACGCGGAGGAGATCCCAACGCGCATGGCGGAGAAACCCCGAAGTGCCGGGCCCGATGAACTCCTGGATTGCCGTTACCGCCTTCGCTCTCGCATCACGTCCCTGAAAACGGCTGACCATGGCCTCGACACCTCCTTCCTTTATCCAGGGGGGCAGTGTGGCCAGAGCGCTGGTTCCGCCCACGCTATCAAGGTGAAGGTCGAACGCCATATCAACTCCCGCCGCTCTCGCTTTGTCGATAGCATCTAGCGCAGGTTGTATCAGATCCCATCCGCCATACTGGGGTGTCAAATGAGATACCTCAACCGGCACGCCCGACTTTCTGCCGATCTCGATCGCTTCGTTAACTCCGTCGACCAGTGTCTCCCGCAGGCCCCTGGTGTGGGTTGCGTAGATTCCCTTCCAACCGGCAACGATCTCACACACGGCGACAAGATCATCTGTGGTGGCGTAGTTCGCAGGCTCATACACCAGGCCGGCGCTCATTCCGAGTGCCCCAGAGCGCATGGCGTCAGAGATCAGATCCATAATCCTTCTAGACTCTTCGGCAGTCAGGGAAGGCCTGACATCTGCAACATATTCGCGCACCGTGTTATACCCGATCATCCATCCAGCGTTCGCGCCCAGGGGTGTTGCCCCGGCGGCCTGCAGGTACTGCTCGAAGGTTTCCCACTCCGGGAGCGCCTCAAGATTCCCGCACACATCGGTCTGCATCCGCGTAAGATTGCCATTCCTGACAGGAGCTGCGGACACTCCGCAGTTGCCACATATTTCGGTGGTGATGCCCTGACTCATCTTGTAGACAATGCTCGGGTCATGGAACAGGGCGAAATCCGAGTGGGCGTGGACATCGATAAACCCAGGGGCCACGACCATTCGATCGACCCCAAGCCGCACACGTGCGCTATCGGTTATGCGTGGAGCCACCCGGACGATCCTGCCCGCGGCGATCCCAACGTCGCCCCTAAACCACGGTCTGCCCGTGCCATCGACTACCCTGCCACCTTCAAATACCAGATCAAGCACCTCTTATGCCCTCCTTGTCAGCTGAGGTGGGCTCTACCGATGCAATCCCGAGGTAGGCCTTGCGAACGTCCGGGTTGTCGAGCAGTTGATCGGCTCTACCAGTCGTAGTAATCCGGCCGTTTTGGATTACATAACCCCGATCTGCCGTTGACAGCGCCATGCGTGCGTTTTGCTCAACCAGCAGAATGGTCGTCCCCTGTTCACGGAGTCTACGAATTACGCCGAAGGTGTTCTCCACAAGAATGGGCGCGAGTCCCATGGAGGGTTCATCACACAGCAATAGCCTGGGACGTGACATCAGTGCCCTGCTTATGGCCAACATCTGCTGCTCACCACCACTGAGAGTACCCGCCAGCTGCATGGACCGTTCCTGCAAGCGCGGGAACAACTCAAACACATGACTGACGTCACGTCGTATGGCAACACGGTCGTTCCTCAGGAAGGCGCCGAGGTAGAGGTTCTCCAATACTGTCATAGCGGGAAAGACACGACGTCCTTCAGGAATGAGAGAGATTCCGGCCTTGATAATATACTCGACTGATTTCTGCTGAATGGCTTCGGTCAGGAACGTGATCCGGCCGCTGGTGAGCTGGAGCAGCCCACTTATCGTCTTGAGCAGCGTCGTCTTGCCGGCGCCGTTGGCTCCAATCAAGGCGACGATTTCCCCTTGGTGGACCTCAAGGGACACGTCCTTCAGCACATGGGCCAGGTCATAGTAGACATTGATGCCTTCAACAATCAGCAACGGAGGCCGCCCCCTTCCCGAGGTAGGCCTCTATCACCCTCGGATCGCTGCAGACCTCTGATGGGGTTCCAGTCATAATCGTTCTCCCATTGTTGAGCACGTGGACACGGTCAGATATGGTCATCACAAGGTCCATCCGATGCTCTACCAGCACTATAGTAATGCCGGACTTATGAATCCGACTGATCACGTCTGTCAGGACCCCCAGTTCGCTGGTGTTGACCCCGGCTGCGGGCTCATCCAGGAGGATGCATTTCGGGTCCACGGCCAATGCCCTGGCGATTTCAAGTCGCTTCTGCTCCCCGTATGGCAGGTTCCGCGCCATCTCCTGCTCTCGGCCGGACAGGCCAATGAAGGCAAGGATCTCCCGGGCACGGTTTGCGCACGCTTCCTCCTCCCTCCTCCAGCGTGCAGTCCTTGCTATGCCCGCCACCAGATGAGCGCGCCTGCGACAGTGCATGGCAACCATTACGTTATCAATGACCGCCATCTTCGCAAACAGAGAAACGTTCTGGAACGTCCTACCGATACCAACCTGAGCTACCTTGAACGGCGCCTTGCCGGTGATGTCCTGCCCCTGGAACACAACGCGTCCCGCTGTCGGCACCAGCACCCCACAGACCACGTTGAACAGGGTCGTCTTCCCTGATCCATTGGGACCCACGAGAGAGAAGAGCTCCCTTTCCTTCACCGCAAATGAGACGTCATCAAGTGCGCGTAGTCCTCCGAAGTGCTTGCTCAGCCCGATGACCTCAAGAAGAGCCATATCAATCACTCTCACTTATGGCCCGGGCACCACGTGATCGCACCCGCGTCCCGAGAAAGCGGTTCGCCAGTCCGGCTACTCCATCAGGCATGACCAGCATCATCACCACCAGGATCAAACCGAAGAAGAGCAGTCGATAATCCCCGAGCCATCTCAGCCATTCCGCCAAAAAGGTCAAAATTGCAGCGCCAATCACAGCTCCTGGTACAGTCCCGATCCCGCCGACCACAACCATCGACAGCATGGTAACGGATTCTGAGAACGCAAAGCTGTCAGGGCTGATGAACCTTATGCTGAACGCGTAAAGCCCTCCTGCGATCCCGCATAGGAACGAGCTAGCGGCGAAAGCAAGCACCTTGTAGTAGAGGCTATTGATCCCCATGCAACGCGCGGCCGGCTCGTTCTCCCTCAGGGCCATCAGCACCCGGCCCACATGTGAATGGATTATGCGCTCGTAGACCCAAACACACAGCACAAGCAAGAACATTGCCAGGTAGAACTGCGATCTCAGACTCGAGAACTCGAAACCGAGTATCCTGAACGCCGGGATTCCGCGTATGCCGGATGCGCCTCGAGTCACCTTCACCCAGTTCAGCATGACGAGGCGGATTGTCTCCGCGAAACCGATTGTGGCTATGGCAAGATACCCTCCACTCAACCGCAGAGTGGGCAGGCCAAGGACCACCCCAAAAAGGCCCGTCGATAGGCCGGCCACGAGCATGGCGACGCCGTGTGGCAGATGCAGATCGATCACGGCCAGTGTGGCGATGTACGCCCCAATCCCCGAGAAGGCGGCCTGCGCAAGGCTAAACTGGCCGGTATACCCGACCAGGATATTGAGGCCCAGGGCGCAAATGGCGTAGTACACGAACATGTTCGAGACGTGAAGGTTGTAATCACCGGTCTGAGGAATGAAGACAACCGCCAGGGCTACGAGACCCAGGGGCCACAGTCTTTTCACCGCCGTTCCCCCCTCGAGAGGAGCCCTGCGGGCTTCAAGAATAGGACTGTTACGATCACCAGAAACGCTGCCGCGTCTTTATAGGTAGTGCTCACGTATCCACCAACCAGGTTCTCCACGACTCCCAGAACCAGCCCACCTGCAAGCGCACCAAACACCCTGGTTGTCCCTCCAAGAATGAACGAAGCGAAAGCCTTGATACCGTAAGACGGCCCCATCTCCGCTCCCACGAAGAACAGCGGGGCGACCAGCATCGCAGCGGCGCCGGCGAGACCTGACCCGATGCCGTAGGTCCACGATATGCTGCGCCCGACGTCTATGCCCATGAGTCTCGCCGTTTCCTGGTCTTGCGCCACCGCCCTCATCGCCATACCGGCCTTTGTGCGCTGAAAGAACCACAAGAGAGCCAGGCAGAGAGCGCAGGTAGTGAGCAGGATTACGGCATTCTGGGGCATCAGCAGAACACCCCAGAGGTTTAACGGATCCTCGCTGAGAGGTGACGGAAGCGTGAAGAGCTCGGTGCCAAACACAATCCTGGCGGAGTTTCGCAGGATAATACCGACTCCAATCGTGCAAATCATGTAGTTCATGCTCTGCCGCCTGAGAAGCCTGCGGAATGCCGCACGTTCGAGTAACACTCCAACGACAGCGCTTCCGAGTATCGCCAGGAGGAAAGCGACGAAGAACGGCAGGCGGAGCCTGCCGAAAAGAACCAGACTCAAGAAGGCTCCTACCATGAAGACGTCCGCCTGGGCGAAGTTGAACGCTCCGACCGAGTTGAATATCATCACGTATCCCACGGCTATCAAGCCATAAACGCTCCCGGTCCCGAGGCCGGAAATAACCTGCTGCAGAAACAAGCGGACATCCGGGACCAAACCCCTGGCCTCCTTCCGGCTCTCATGCGTTTGACGTGTCCCGGAAGGAAGGCCGCACCTCCCTCCCGGGCAAAACCGCAGTCGCTACTACTTCGGCCAGACGATGTCCCAGATACCAACGTCAGTTGCCTTAGGGTTCACAACCTTGATGATGTACAGGTCGCGCAGCGCGTTTCCCGTCTTGTCGAAAGAGACTACGCCGGTGGGACTGGCGTACTTAAGCCCGTCACGCAGCACTGCCCGGACCTTGTCCCGGTCCAAGCCCGCCTGCTCTATAGCCTTTGCGAGTATCATCATGCAGTTATAGGCATTGGCAAAAGTGAAGTTCGGAACCATCTTGTATTTCGCGGTTGCCTTCTCAATCCAGGCCTGCTCGGCAGGGGTCCGGGGCTTGGGAAGGTAAGGCATGGTCGACATGACTCCGGTGGCAGCTTCGCCGGCAATTTCTGCGAACCCGGCGAACGAGAGCCCGCCCAGCCCAACTATCTGAGGCTTGTACTGTAGCTGATGACATTGTTTTACCACCAA
>JAUYEF010000122.1 GCA_030691635.1 Bacillota bacterium | reverse complement strand
ACATACGGGAGGCCATGGGCAACCCGGCGCTGCGGACTGTGTTGATATCCGCGACTCTTGTCCACATGGGGATGACAACGCTGCAGCCGGTGCTGAGCCTGCAGGTGGCCAAACTTGGCCAGGAAGGCAAAGCCGCTCTGTCTGCGGGCCTGATCTACTCCATCGCCGGGATCGCGACAGTCATTGGCGCGCCCCTGTGGGCCAGACGCGGGCAGGCGCTGGGGTTCAAGCGGGTCCTGGTCGCAAACCTCATGGCTGCCGGCGTCTTCAACATCCCGCTCGCGTTCGTGAAGAGCATCTACCTCTTCGGCGCGCTGCGCTTTGCTGTCGGGCTTTCGAGCGCCGGTATCGGCCTCTCGATGAACGCGCTCACGTCAAAGTCGGTGAACGTCGAGTTTCGCGGCAGGGCGTTCGGCATCCTGCAGAGCTTCAACCAAATCGGTGGCATGTTCGGCCCCATGCTCGGCGGAATCATGGGAACCGTGGTTGGACTCGAGTCCACGTTCGCCCTGGCAGCCGGAGTCTACATGGCGACATCCGTGCTGGTGGCCAGGTTTCTCCGGTCGGAAGAACCCGTCCTTGCCAGGGCTCGAGCGTGAAGTCGGCCCGTCAATCACAGCTCGAATACCTGCCCCTCCTCCAGCAGGCCGAAGCCGCGTTCCTCCAGGATGTGGCGCTCGGGTGATTCCTCCCATAGCGCCGGGTTGGTGTGGGTCATGTGTGTTCCCCAGACCGGCGCCCACGACCAGGGTTACGATGCTCCTTTCGAGCCCGGCCCAACTATCGGCATCAGGTATCCTGAGCATCTCACCCATGTCTGGCGTGCACCAGACCGGGATGCCGGCGCTGTTCATCATCTCTCGCACGAAGTTCACCAGCCCAGCGTAATGATCGGGCGTACAATCTATCAAGTACCGGAAGTCATGTTTCTCGTCCCAGAGCCCAGGGCATGCGACTCTCCTCACAAACCGCGGCTCTGAACGCGCGCTCTCACAGCTCCGGCAATCGCAGCCAGCCTGGGGCAGCCCACCATCCTGGGCTGTACCAAGCGCAACGAGCCGGACCTTTGATACTGGCGATTCACCCCTCGTGTGGACATGCCAGACCAAGCTTAGCAGGCGCATCTGGGACTTGTCAAAACTGCCATTACGGGGTAGGGTATATTGGGATTCGGCCGTTTTGCTTAAGTTGCATCCCAAGACGGATTGGGGGGAACGAACGATGACTCCGGAGAGCCGTCCAGTCTCCAAGAAAGAAGTCATCTCGCGGCTCAAGAAGATTGAGGGTCAGGCACGCGGTCTCCAGCGCATGATCGACGAAAACCGGGATTGCGAGGAGGTCATCACCCAGCTTTCTGCGCTGCGAGCCGCCATCAACAAGGTGTCGCTCGCGGTGATTACCGGGCAGCTGGAGGAGTGCCTTCTCTGTGGCACCCGCGATCCGGATAGCCAGGAAGCCTTGAAACGTGCTTCGCGACTGTTCATGAAGCTGGGGCGCTAGCCTACTCTAATAAAAACACAAGATTTATCATGATCATAACACTGTCATACTGAAACATATCCGGATTTCATGGCGTATTGGGGAGGGAAAGCGAGTCCGATGGCGCCGGGTTCATATTCCGATCTTCCCGATGACGATCTGATACGGCGGTCTCGGAACGATGACGACGACGCCTTCGCCGGACTCGTCGAACGGTACAGGGCAAAGGTGTTCAGCCTTGCTTTCAGGATGGTCGGCAACTATGAGGAGGCGGAAGACATATCCCAGGAAGCCTTCATCAACGCATACCGCGCGCTGGACACTTTCCGCCTGGGAGATAAGTTCTCTTCATGGATTTACCGGATCACCACCAATCTGTCGATCGACCATTTGAGGAAGCGGCGTCACAAAGAGATTTCTGTGGATGCTCCGTCAAACCCGGAGGGTGACATGTTCATACAGCTTCCGGATACGAGCAACGACCCTGAGCGGCGGGCGATCGAAGCCGAGTTCAAGACGGTGGTCGAAAAAGCAATCCAGGAGCTGTCGGCAACGTACAAAGCAGTGGTCGTACTCAGGCACGTCCATAACCTGTCGTATGAGGAAATCGCGGCTGTGATGAAAATCCCGCTCGGCACGGTGAAGACGCGCCTCTTCAGAGCACGAGAGATACTCAAGGCCAAAGTACAAGCCTGGAGCGGCGATGGAGCCGCTCGAAAAGGGGCGTAGAACGGTGATGGATTGCAGGAGGGCACGGCGCGCGATCCAGGAGTACCTGGACGGTGAGGCATCGGAGGAGGAGAGCCAAGAACTCTCTGCCCACCTTGAGCAATGCCCTGGCTGTAAAGATCATTTCCGGGAAATGTCCGCCCTGACGGGTAGCTTGGCCTCACTGGCTCTGGTCGACCCAGGAAGCGGGTTCGTCCGGGATGTCATGAAGCGCGTAGCTGTGGAGAAGCGTATCGCTACGGGGAACCGCGTAACCCACGAGGTTCCGGCCGAGAAGGCCACTGGCTTCAAGTGGATGGTCGTGGTCCTCGCATGGGCCAAAGGCGCAGCAGTGATGGCCGTCGTCATATTCGCCTTCGGCATGCTTAGCTTGTTTGTTCCTTCTGGCTCCACACAAGCCCGGGTGCTGTCCACCGACCCCAAGGCCTATGTGCTTGTCGCGGGCCGTGACGTGCAGGTTCCCCCGACAAGCACGGTGCACGGAAACCTCACCATCGTTGACGGTAACCTGGTAATCTGGGGCAAAGTCGAGGGCGATGTCCGGGTCATCCGAGGCACGGTCAAGTCTTCCTCAGGCGCCCTGGTTGGTGGGCGAATCGTCGTAATCGACAGCCCTCTTGCGCAGGCCAAAGATGCGGTGCTCGGAGCATGTGACTGGTTTCTGAGCACGTACGGCCGGCTTGTCGGCAGGGTGGTGGACCGGTGACCGCAGGCGGCCGGCCGAGGGTGCCGGCGGCGTGGGGCCGAGCCGCAGGCGGCCGACCTCGTACCGACGACCCTCCTGGTGGATGCCAAAGGAAACCTGTTGAGGAAGCACGTTGGATCCTTGACCGACAAGGACATGGAAAGCCTGCTGAAAAGCGCCATCAAGTAACTGCCCCTGCCATGTGCACGCCGCACTCCGGAGGCAAAGGGCCTCGGAAGTGCGGTTTTATCCTATTTCTCGAAGGTTCTGAGCAGCTACGGCTGGCGAGTGGTCATGACTGGTGCAGCCCATAGCCCCGCTGCGGCCACTTTATGCCAGGACTACCGGTCCCGCGGCGAATAGACGGCCGCGCATACCGTTCCGCCGGAAAACCCCGCAGGGTAACCTCCGCATAGCGGTCTCCGCACGCAACAACGACCAGGGAAACATGAATCCCTTCTCAGGCTCTTGCATATAAATGCGGCGCAGTGTATAATCATCCCCATGGGACGGGAGGGGAGCTTTCGATGAAGAAGGTAGTGCTCGCTTACTCAGGTGGCCTTGACACATCCGTGAGTATCAAATGGTTGCAGGACAAATACAACATGGAAGTCATCACCCTCTGTGTGGACGTGGGAGAGGAGAAAGACCTGGAATTCATAAAGGAAAAGGCTCTCAAGATCGGGGCGATCAAGTCCTATGTGGTCGACGCGAAGCAGGAGTTCATGACAGACTATGTCTGGCCTGCCCTGAAGGCCAATGCCATGTACGAAGGTGTATACCCGCTTTCTGCTGCGCTCTCGAGGCCCCTGATCAGCAAGATACTGGTCGACATCGCGCTCAAGGAAGGCGCGGCGGCCGTGGCGCACGGCTGCACCGGAAAGGGCAACGACCAGGTGCGTTTCGACGTGTCTGTGGGTGCGCTTGCTCCAGACGTGAAGGTGATCGCGCCTGTGCGCGAGTGGCCCATGTCGCGGGAGGACGAGATCGAGTACGCAAAAAAGCACAACATACCGGTGCCCGTAGGGAAGCAGAGCCCTTACAGCATCGACCAGAACCTGTGGGGGCGCAGCATCGAGTGTGGCGTGCTCGAAGATCCGTGGGTCGAGCCGCCTGACGACGTGTTCCTGTGGACCGACGACCCGAAAGGCGCCCCCGCAGAGCCCGAGTACGTGGAGATCACCTTCGAAAAGGGCATTCCGGTGGCAGTGAATTCCCAGGCCATGGGGCCTGTCGAACTCATGGGGCACCTGAACGCGCTCGGCGGGAAGCACGGCGTCGGCAGGATCGACCACATAGAGAACCGCCTCGTCGGAATCAAGTCCCGCGAGATGTATGAGTTTCCGGGAGCCACGCTCCTGCTGCAGGCGCACAGGGCCATCGAGGACCTTGCGCTGCCACGCGAGACAGCCCATTTCAAGCCTGTGCTCGAGCAGAAGTACGCGGAGATGACATACTTCGGGCTCTGGTACTCGCCCCTGAAGCAGGCGCTGGATGCGTTCATCGACAAGACACAGGAGAACGTCTCCGGCGTGGCGCGCTTGAAGCTCTTCAAGGGGTCCAGCATCGTGGTGGGTCGCAAGTGCGATATGAGCCTCTACGACTTCAAGCTGGCGACTTACGACAAGGAAGACGCGTTTGACCACAAAGCTGCCAAGGGCTTCATAGATGTGTGGGGCCTGCCGACAAAAGTGGCGGCCAACGTTGGCTCAAAGACGAAGAAGGAAAGCGGGGCCGCCAAAGTAAAGATAGCGAGCGACTAGTGCTCCGGCAGGGGGTATGAATGATAGATGAAACTCTGGGGCGGGCGTTTCGGCAAAGCCTCGAGTAAGAAAGCGGAGGAGTTCACCTCCTCCATTTCTTTTGACAAAAGACTCTCGAGCGAGGATATCGCGGGCAGTGTCGCGCACGCCCGGATGCTCGGCAACGTGGGCATCATCACCAGGGAGGAGTCCGACCAGATCATTGCCGGGCTCGGCGCGGTGCTGAAGGAAATCCAGGATGGGACATTCCCGTTCCGGCTCGAGTACGAAGACATTCACATGAACATCGAGAAGCGCCTCACCGAGATCGCGGGTCCGGTCGCCGGCAAGCTACACACGGCCAGGAGCAGGAACGATCAGATCGCGCTGGACGAGCACCTTTTCGTCAAGGAGCAATGCGACCACGTGTGCTACGCCATCGCGGACCTGCAATCGGCCGTGCTGGAGGAGTGCCGTGAGCATGAGCAGGCCATCATGCCTGGCTATACCCACATGCAGAGGGCGCAGCCGACGGTGTATGCCCACCACATGCTGGCATACTTCTTCATGCTGGAGCGAGACTATGGGCGCTTCCGGGACTGCCGCAAGCGTGCGGATTCGATGCCTCTGGGCGCCGGAGCCCTTGCCGGGACCACTTTTCCGATCGACCCCGCGCAGGTGGCCTCTGAACTCGGGTTTGAACGCCTTTACGAGAACAGCGCGGACGCCGTCAGCGACAGGGACCATATCCTGGAGTTCCTGGCCGCATCCGCGATCCTTGCCTCCCACCTCAGCCGGCTTGCGGAGGAACTCGTGCTCTGGTCATCCACCGAGTTCGGGTTCATCGAGATGGATGACGCCTTTTCCACGGGGTCATCCATAATGCCGCAGAAGAAGAACCCGGACGTCGTCGAGCTCATCAGGGGGAAGACGGGCCGGGTCTACGGTGACCTTGTCGGGCTGCTCGTGGTGATGAAGGGGATCCCCCTGGCCTACGACAGCGATATGCAAGAGGACAAGCATGGGCTTTTCGATGCCGCGGATACGGTCATCGACTGCCTGGACCTGATGGCTTCCGTGATCGACACCATGAAAGTGAACAGCGATCGCATGCGCACTGCGGCGTCCAACGACTTTTCGACGGCGACCGACGTCGCCGATTACCTGGCGGCTAAGGGTCTGCCCTTCCGGCAGGCCCACGAAGTGGCCGGCCGGATGGTGAGGCACTGCCTTGAGACGTCGAAGTACCTGGCTGACCTGACTCTGCAGGACTTCCAAAACTTCTGCGATCTCTTCCAGCCGGACATCTTCGATGCCATCACTGTTGAATCGAGCGTGCGGCGGCGCGCTTCCCCCGGAGGGACGGCTCCTGAGCGCGTCCACGAGCAACTGGCGCACGCCATGCAGTTGCTGGAAGCCAAGCGTCAGCACCTCGAATGCTGAAGCCGTAGCGCCGAGCATGAGCATCTTAGGGACTGCCTTGAGTCATACTAGAGAGGCAGTCCCGTTTTTTTGGCAATCATGGAGGTTATTGGTTTGCCTGACCAGAAGTAGATGAGGAGTTATCTAGAGATAGCAGGGGGTTGGAATCTTGAGTATTGGGCCTGAGGATCCTGATCAGACGATTGCCATGTGCAAGGAGTCCCTTGCGAAGAACCCCAAGAATGTCGCTGCCCGCACCAGGCTCGGGCTAGCATACATGAAAAAGGGCATGGACGACCAGGCCATCAAGGAGCTCACAGAGGTCATCCGGATAGACTCCCGGCATGTGGAGGCCAACTACGCTCTGGGCATAGCCTACGCCGACAAAGGCATGCTTGACCAGGCGCTCGACCAGTGGAAACGCGTCGTCCGCCTTGACAAGAACCACTCCAAGGCCAGGTACTTCATGGGTCAAGTCTACTGGCTGAAGGGCATGTGGGACGCGGCCCTGATGGAGCAGAGGCGCGCGCTCGAACTGGAGCCGTATAACCCCAGGCTCCACCTTGCGCTGGGCAATGTGTTGCTGGCGAAAGGGATGCGCGAGGAAGCGATACAGGCCTGGGAGCGGGTCCTGAGCCTGAAACCCGACGACCCGGACGCCTTGAAGAACATACCGGCGACTTACCTCGCCGTCGGCAAGTATGATGAAGCTATCAGCGAGGCCAAGAAAGCTCTCGGGATAGTCCAGGATCCGGGAGTGAGGCTCATTGTGAACAACACGCTCGGGTTCGCCTACCTGACCAAGGGCGACTATGACAACGCCCATGAGATATATAAGGACCTCGTGGAGAAGCACCCGGCGAACCCGGACCTCAAAGTCGTGTTCGGTGAAGTGCTGTCGGTCAAAGGAGACGCCAAAGGCGCCAGGGAGCAGTGGCTCAAGGCGATCGAAATCCAGCCCGAAAACACAAGCGCGATCTACGATCTAGGGCTCGGGCTGGCCCAGGAGGGCAAGCTCGATGAGGCGCTCGAGCACTGGAAGAAAGTGCTCTCGGTCGACCCCAAGCACATAAACTCGCGGCGTAACATCGCGGCGGTTAGCATGATACGTGGCAACCTCGACGCCGCTATCGAAGAATGGAAGGCGATAGTGGCGATCAATGACAAGGACCCCGAAGCGCACGCGTTGCTCGGTGAGATATACGTGAAGGCCGGGAAGCTTACGGAGGCGGCCTGGAGCGCCAAACAGTCGCTTGGCCTCTTCCCCAAGTACCCCCGCGCCCTGGTGCTCAACGGAATCGTACACCTGAAGAACGGCAGGCACGGCGAGGCTGCGGTGGAATGGGGAAAAGCGCTCGATGCGGACCCGAACTTCGGACTCCTCGTCGCGAACACAGTCAAGGACTTGATCAGCAAGGACGAGGCAGACGCTGTCGAAAAGGCGGCTTTGTCATCCGGCCATGAGGTTGAGCAGCGCGCTGTCAAAACCATAAAGAGTATCTTGTAGCTGGATTTCGAGGCCCGGATTTCCTGTCTAAAAGCACTTCCCACGGTCAAGCTATTTGCAGTAGTGGGAGGTGACAACAAGAGGTGCCGGAAAAAGACTATAGGAAGCAGTCGCAGAAGCAGCAAGGGGCCGGCTTCCCATCCTTCGACAAGAATAGGTTCATGTACGAAGTCGCGGATGAGATAAGGGCGGGGATCGACGAGGACAAGAAGAAGACCGCCCCGGGCCAGGGCCATGAAGCGACCAAACCATTTGAGAAGCAACCGACCAAGAAAGCGTTCGAAGAGAAGAAGGACGCCGGGTGGGAGAAGAAAGACACCGGGTGCGAGCACAAGTAGCCGGATCCGCATCTCGCCCAACAGGGGACAAAGGAGGGCTCTCGAGAGCCCTCCTTTTGCTTCACCTGGGCGGTTTTCAGGACCGGCGGCGACATAGACATCTAGAGGATAAGATGGCTTGGGCTGAGAATAGTTAACGTAGGGACAACAGAAATCGAAAGGTGAGGCCCCATGCAGGTCTTTGCTCTGGTCGGACAGAGTGGCACAGGTAAGAGCCATCATGCGTCTTTGCTCGCCAACGAGCTCGGCACTGACCTGATAGTCGACGATGGCCTGGCCATAATGGAAGGCAAGATCCTTGCCGGCCAGTCCTCGAAGCGCGAGCAGTCGCGGCTCGCCGCTGTCAGGAGGGCGATATTCTCCGACCCCGGGCACGCCGCGGAAGTGAGAGAGAAGATCCGTGAGGTATCCCCGGACAATGTGCTCATCATCGGGACATCCCGCGCGATGGTCAATAGGATCGCAGAGGCGCTGGCGATCCCTGAGCCACAGAAATACGTGGATATCCGGGAGGTCGCGACTCACGACGAGATTCGACGGGCGCTCAAAGTCAGGAAAGAACAGGGGAAGCATGTCATCCCGGCCCCGACGCTTGAGGTCCGGCGGAGTTTCTCCGGCTATCTGGTCGATCCGTTGAGGTTCTTCATCCCGAAGAGGTCGAACCAATCAGCCAATCTCGTGGTGGAGAAGTCCGTGGTCCGGCCGACCTGGAGCTCCTTTGGCAGGTTCTACATCGCCGACTCTGTCGTGGGAGCGATCGCGGTGAAGTCGTGCCGCGAGATCGACGGTATGGCACGCGTGAGGAAGGTCGTCGTTGAAAGCACTGACGAAGGAGTCAACGTCGACCTGGAAGTCGCAATAAAGCACGGCGTGATGCCTTTTGAGGTTCTTGGAAAAGCCCAGAAGCACGTAAAGAAAATGGTGGAGTATTGCACGGCGCTCAACGTTTTATCGGTGGACGTCGCTGCCAGGAAGGTCAGCCTCGAATAGGTGGGCTTTCAGTGAGAGATGATCTCCGCCTAAACCTGAATCAGATGGTGCGGCTATCCTGGACTCCGGAGATGCGGCAAGCTCTCCGGATACTTATGACAGGGTCCGCCGAGCTCGCCGGCCTGATATCTCAGGAAGCGGAGGAGAACCCCGTTATCGAGATGGGCGACGAGGATGGCGACAGCTCATCCATCGCTCAAGATACCGGCGAGGATGAAGGCCCGGACTGGCTCGATTACTTCCAGGACGCCAGCGACACCGGCTACGTACCCCCCGCATCGCCGGACCAGACATGCGAAGACATCCCTTCCGCCGAGCCCTCTCTGCAGGAGTTCCTCGAACAGCAGGTGAGGATGTCCACAGACGACCCCGGCATCCAGCGCGCAGCGGATTTCCTCATCGGTTGCATGGATGAAGACGGGTACGTCAGGATTTCCCCCGGGGAAGCTTCAGTGCTGACCGGCCTTGGTCGCGAGCGCATAGACACTGCGTTGCGCATGGTCCAGACTCTGGAGCCCACAGGTGTGGGAGCTCGGTCGCTGGGTGAATGCCTGTCGATACAGCTTGAGTCCATGGGGCTGGGGGCATCGGTTGCCGCGAGGCTGGTGCGTTCGTGCCTTCCTGACCTTGCCCGGCAGGACTTCAGGAAGATATCGGCGGCCCTAGGGACCAGCATAGGTGAAGTCAAAAAGGCCGCTGCGTGCATCAGGAAACTCGACCCGCGCCCCGGGCTCAGAGTGGCCTCGCGGAATGCGCCGCCCTATGTCGTGCCCGATGCCACGATCAAGGATGTTGGGTCCGGTTCAGTCCACAAGTATGTCATCGTCATGAACGAGTCTTCTTCCCCGCGTCTCCGGCTGAACGCCCGCTACAGGGCGATGCTCTCCGAATCGACGCTCACCGGTGAGGAAAGATCGTACATCAGGTCGAAAATCCGGCGGGCCATCTGGCTGTTCCGGGCGGTGGAGCAGCGCAGGCTGACCCTGTACCGGCTCCTTGAAACGGTCCTCTTACACCAGAGAGATTTCTTTGAAGGCGGGCCCGAGAAACTGCACCCGCTGACGATGGAAACCGTCGCCTCCGGGCTCGGGATTCATGAATCGACCGTGTCACGTGCCCTCGCCAACAAGTACGTGGACACTCCGTACGGAGTCTATCCTCTCAGGCTCTTCTTCTCAAGCGGCGTCGCCGATCAGGGTCAGGGCAGGTCAAAGGAGTCTGTCAAACGCATGATAGCAGGGATGGTCTCCAGAGAGAACCCCAACCAGCCTTTGAGCGACGGGCATATATGCGAATTTCTCCGCCGCGACGGTCTGAGAATCTCCAGAAGGACTGTGGCAAAATACAGGCATGAGGCCGGGATACCACCTTCGACACGAAGACAGTGATCTCGACGCAGGCCCACAGCCCAAAACGCCAGGAGACGGCCCCGGGCAGGATTTCCACCGGGCTGGTAGAATGGACTGGTGGTGTTCGTGTCCTGGCAGGGCCCACTGGAAACACGCTGGAAAGACGAGGAGGGCTCGAATGACGGTAAGAGTCGGCGTGAACGGTTTTGGCAGCATCGGCCGGAGGTTTCTGCGTATAGCAGCCCACCGGTCCGAAATCGAAGTAGCCGGCGTCAACGACTTGTACGATGTCAACACTCGGGCGCACCTGCTCAAGTACGACTCTAACTACGGCACTTTCGACAAGGAAGTCAGTGTTTCCGGCGATGACCTCTTGATCGACGGAAAGCCCACAAAGATGTTGTTCGAGAAGGACCCGGCACAACTCCCCTGGGGCAAGATAGGCGTCGACGTGGTGATAGAATGCACAGGCCGCTTCACCGACGCCACCAAAGCGCGCAGCCACATTGACGGCGGCGGCGCGAAGAAGGTCGTCATAGCGGCCCCCGCAAAGCAGGAGGACGTGACGCTCGTCTTGGGCTGCAACCAGTCGACGTATGACCCGGAAAGACACAGCGTCATCTCCATGGCTTCGTGCACGACCAACTGCCTGGCGCCGGTGGCTAAGGTCCTGAGCGATTCGTTTGGTATCGTCAAGGGCCTGATGACCACGGTGCACGCATACACAAACGACCAGGTGGTCCTCGACTTCCAGCACAAGGACATCAGGCGCGCCCGCGCCGCCGGCCTGTCGATAATCCCCACGACGACCGGAGCGGCCCAAGCTATCTCGCTGGTCCTTCCTGAGCTGAAAGGGAAGATGAACGGTCTCGCGCTGAGGGTGCCCACCCCGACAGTTTCGCTTGTCGACCTGGTCTGCGACCTGGAACGAGACGTGACGGCAGAAGAAGTGAACGCCGCGTTCAAGAAAGCTTCTGAAACCAGCATGAAGGGCATCCTGGGAACGAGCGACGCGCTGCTGGTGTCGGTCGACTACAAGGGCGACCCCCGTTCTTCCATAGTCGACCTGCCCTCAACCATGGTGACCGGAGGGAACATGGTGAAGGTCGTGGCATGGTACGACAACGAGTGGGGCTATTCGACCCGGCTCTGTGACCTGGTTTCATTCCTGAACGACAAAGGGCTGTGACCCTGGAGGTCTATGGTTGAACAAGAAAACGGTTAGAGACGTGGATGTCCGGGGCAAGAAAGCCCTAGTACGAGTGGATTTTAACGTTCCCCAGGCCAAGACCGGCGAGATAACGGACGACTCGCGCATCAGAGCTGCCTTGCCCACGATCCGCTATCTCCTCGACAACGGCGCCGCCGCAATCCTGATGTCCCACCTGGGCAGGCCGAAAGGGAAGACCGCCCCAGAGTTCAGCCTCAGGCGTGTGGCGTCACGTCTTGAGGAACTCCTCAGCGTGCCGGTGCGGCTGGCCCCCGCTGTAAGAGGTCCGGAAGTCGCCCGGATGGTCCGAGAGGTCGGGCCAGGGCAGGTGCTCATGCTGGAGAACACGAGGTTCGAGCCCGGAGAAGAGAAAAACGACCCCACTCTGGCGAAGGAACTGGCTTCGTATGGCGACGTCTTCGTGAACGACGCGTTTGGCGCCGCTCACAGGGCGCATGCGACGACCGCGGGCATAGCCGCCCATATCCCTGCCGTCGCGGGCCTCTTGATGCAGAAAGAGATAGAGGCGCTGGGTGGGATCCTGCACGCGCCGGAAAGGCCTTTTGTCGCCATCATCGGGGGAGCTAAGATAGCCGAGAAGATACAAGTCCTCGAAAGCCTGACTGAGCGGGTGGACACTCTGCTGATAGGGGGCGGGATGTCTAACACCTTCATGGCGTCTTTGGGCAGGCCCATGGCGAACACCCCTGTCGAGAGCGACAAGTTTGACGAGGCTCGTCGCATCGTGGCTGCGGCTGCATCCCGGGGCGTCACGCTTGAACTGCCGACCGACATGGTATGCGCTGATGCCTTCTCCGAAACCGCGAATGTCAGGACGATAAACGGCCCCGTACCGGATGGGTGGATGGCGCTGGACATCGGCCCCGAGAGCCAGGAGAACTTCAGCCGGTACATACGCAAGGCGGCCACCGTCTTCTGGAACGGCCCGGTGGGAGTATTCGAGATGGCTCCCTTCCGGGGCGGCACCGATGCTGTCGCGCGTGCGGTGGCCGAGTGCGGAGGCATGACCGTTGTGGGCGGCGGTGACTCGCTGGCCGCAGTCGAGCAGGCCGGTGTGGCGGACCGGATCAAGCACCTGTCGACGGGTGGCGGCGCCTCCCTTGAGTTCATGGAAGGAAAGACGCTGCCAGGAGTTGCGGCACTGCTCGACAAGTAGGGGGAGAGACTCCATGCGCAGGCCGGTGATCGCGGCCAACTGGAAGATGCACAAGTCGTCGGAAGAGGCCGAGGCGTTCCTTAGGATATTCGTTCCTCTGTGGACGGACAGGCGGGTCGAAGTCGTCATCTGCCCGTCCTTTGTGTCGCTGGAGCGCGTGGCACAGGCGGCCGGCGAGATCGGCCTGGCCGTAGGCGCCCAGGACGTCTACTGGGAGGCCCAGGGCGCCTTCACCGGAGAGGTTTCCGCGGACATGCTCGTGAGAGCGGGCTGCTCCTACGTCATCGTGGGCCACTCCGAGCGCCGGAAGATCTTCAACGAACTCGATACGGACGTCGGCAAGAAAGCCCAAGCCACACTCATCCACGGCCTTTCACCGGTCATCTGCGTCGGAGAGACGATGGACGAGAGAAAAGCCGGTTTGACTGGGGAAGTCGTGGAGCGCCAGCTGAGACAGGCTGTCCGGTCCGTCGAGCGCGTGGAGGCTTCGCGCCTGGTGATCGCCTACGAGCCGGTATGGGCGATCGGCACCGGCGTGACCGCGACTCCAGCCGACGCGGCCCTGGTCGCGCGCGAGATAAGATCGCTGCTCGACCGGCTTCTCGGGCCGGGCGCGGGCGAAGAAGTCAGAGTCCAGTACGGCGGCAGCGTCAAAGCCAGCAACATCGCCGGCTTCATGGAGTCTCTCGAGGTCGATGGAGCGCTTGTCGGCGGCGCGAGCCTCGACCCGGCGCAATTCGCAGACCTCGTGAACAACTCTCTGTCCTTGCGGGAGAAGGAATGAAACGGCCCGTTGTCCTGGTGATCCTGGACGGTTGGGGGCTTTGCGACGAGACGCGCTGCAGTGCCATCGCCCGAGCCAGCACCCCCGTCTTCCAGCGTCTCTGGGACTCTAACCCCCACAGCACTCTGCAGGCTGACGGCCAGGCCGTCGGTCTGATGACGGGCCAGATGGGGGACTCGAACGTCGGCCACCTGAACATGGGCGCCGGCCGGATCGTGTACCAGGACTTGGTCCGCATCTTCAGGGCGATAGACGACGGCAGATTCTTCTCAAACGAAGCGCTGCTGAATGCTATGAGGAGCGCCAGGCACCACAGCCTTCATCTCATGGGCCTGCTGTCCGACGGCGGGGTCCACAGCCACGAGAAGCACCTGCATGCCCTGATCAGGATGGCACGAGAAAACCGTGTGTCCAACGTCTGCGTCCACTGTTTTCTGGATGGCCGGGACGTGCCCCCCAAGAGCGCGCTGCAATACATCAATACGCTGGAGCTTGTGCTGCGTGACGCACGCGTCGGGCGCATAGCGACGGTGATGGGCCGCTACTACGCGATGGACAGGGACAGGCGGTGGGACAGGACACAACGCGCGTACGACGCTCTTGTGTTCGGGCGCGGCATAAGGGCTCAATCGGCGAAAGAAGCGGTCGAACGCGCCTATGACCGCGGGGAGACTGACGAGTTCGTCGCCCCGGCGATTGTGGACAAGAACGGCGGAGGTTGCGAGAAAAGCGAGCCCAGGGACTCGGTCATCTTCTTCAACTTCCGTGCCGATAGGGCGAGACAGATAACCCGGGCGTTCATCGACGAGGACCTTGAGGAAGTGGCACGACCGCTCGGCGTTTTTCCGTTGACCTACGTCGGCATGGCTCAATACGACGAAACCTTTGAGATCCCCACCGCTTTCGGGCCACTGGAACTGGGAGGAACGTTCGGCGAGGTCATCTCGAAAAGGGGCCTCAGGCAGCTGAGGCTGGCCGAAACCGAGAAGTACGCGCACGTCACGTTCTTCTTCAACGGTATGGTGGAGAGGCCTTTCCAGAATGAAGACAGGATCCTTATCCCGTCGCCGAAGGTCTCCACCTACGACCTGAAACCAGAGATGAGCGCTCCGGAGGTCGCGAAGGCGGCCTCTGATAATATCGCTTCGGGCAAGTACGACTGCATCATCATGAACTTCGCAAACGCCGATATGGTGGGCCACACCGGCAACATGGATGCGGCTGCCCGGGCCGCCGCCGCAGTGGACCGCGCCCTCGGCGTGGTTGTAGAGGCGATCGAACGGGTAGGCGGCAGGGCTCTCGTCGTTTCAGACCACGGGAACGCTGAGAAGATGATGGAGCTAGACGGTCGCCCACACACTGCTCACACGAATAACCCGGTTCCGTGCATACTAGTCAACGGCCGGGAGGAGGCCGTCTCGCTGCGCGACGGAGTGCTCGGCGACATCGCGCCGACCCTGCTGGATATGCTGGATGTTTCCAAGCCACCCGAGATGACCTGCCAGAGCCTCATTGAGCGAAATGCTTCCGTAGCAGGAGGTCTTTATTCATGAGTACCATCTCTGTCGTCAAGGCGCGTGAGGTGCTTGATTCCAGAGGCAACCCGACGGTCGAGGTCGATGTTGTGCTGGCCGACGGCAGCATGGGGCGGGCGATCGTGCCTTCAGGAGCGTCCACAGGCGCGCATGAGGCCCTCGAGCTGAGGGACGGGGACAAGCGCCGCTACCGGGGCAAAGGCGTGCTCAAGGCCGTCGAGAACGTCCAGAAGATCATAGCGCCCGAGATCCTGGGAATGGACGCTCTCGAACAGGTGGCGCTCGACCAGGCGCTGATCACGCTCGACGGGACCCCCAACAAGTCCCGGCTGGGCGCCAATGCAATACTGGGCACGTCGCTGGCCTGTGCGGCCGCCGGCGCCGAGTACGTCGGCCTGCCGCTCTACCGTTACGTGGGCGGCGCCAACGTCCGCGTCTTGCCGGTCCCCTTGATGAACATCATGAACGGCGGTAAGCATGCGGACAACAATGTGGACCTGCAGGAGTTCATGGTGGTGCCGGCGGGCGCCAGTTCGTTCCCAGAGGCGTTGAGGATGGGGGCCGAGGTCTTCGGTTCCCTGCGGCAGATCCTTGCCGCCAGGGGCCTTGCGACTGCGGTGGGCGACGAGGGTGGGTTCGCCCCTGACCTGGACTCGAACGAGGAAGCGTTGCAGGTCATCGTGCGGGCGATAGAGGAGGCCGGCTACGTGCCGGGCGAAGACGCGTTCATCGCGTTGGATCCCGCGGCGACTGAGTTCTACCGGGACGGCAAGTACGAGCTTGCCGGCGAGGGCCGGACGCTCGACGCGGAGGGGATGGTCGCTCTCTATGCCGAGTGGGTCGAGAAGTACCCTCTCATCTCGATCGAAGATGGGCTGGCCGAGGACGATTGGGATGGCTGGCAGGCGCTCATGGCAGCTCTCGGCTCGGACATACAGGTGGTCGGAGACGACCTCACGGTGACAAACCCGTCGAGAGTGGCCGTGGCGATCGAGAAAGGGGCCATCAACTCGGTCTTGATAAAGCTCAACCAGATCGGTACGCTCACCGAGACTCTTGACACCATCGCGATGGCAAGAGCCAGCGGGTTCTCGTACATCATATCGCACAGGTCCGGCGAGACTGAGGATGTGACTATCGCGGACCTCGCGGTGGCGACCTCGGCTGGGCAGATCAAGTCTGGTGCGCCGTCGAGGACCGACAGGGTGGCGAAGTACAACCGGCTGCTCAGGATCGATGAGGAACTCGGTGATATCGCGCGGTACGCGGGGTTTGGCGCCTTCCCGAACCTGTGAAGCAATGAAGTTTGAGTTCCGGGATTGTGTGTGCTAGAATAACTATGCCAATTCTGGCATGGGAGGTTCTGATCCTTGCTGCAAAACGTGCTGCTCGGGCTTCATATCATCATCAGTATCGGACTCATAGTCGTTGTGGTCCTCCAGTCGGGCAAGAGCGCCGGGCTCGGCACGATAGGCGGGGGCGCCGAGAACATCTTCGGAAAGAAGAAAGGCCTGGATGAGTTGCTGAACCGTGCGACGGCATTCCTGGCCGCCGGCTTCATGATCACTTCGCTGACTCTGACGGTCCTGCGGAAATAAGGCTGGTAGCAGGGCTCTTTGGTGATGTGCGGCCTGCCTCGGGCACAACGCTCGAGGCCTTAGTTTGGAGGATCGGAAATCCATATGGGAGAAAGGCTTGTTGTCCTAGCCCCGGCAGGATCCCTCGTGGCACTGGCGTTTGCGGCCTACTTAGCTAGAAGTGTGCTCAGATTCGATGAAGGAGACGAGGAAACCAGGAAAATCGCGCGAGCCATCCGGGAAGGGGCTCGCGCCTACCTCAGAAGGCAATACTCGGGTGTGGCGGTGTTCTTCGGTTTCATGTTCGTCCTGCTGCTCTTGCTTGCCCTCAGCGGCTACCTCACGGTCTTTGTCCCATTTGCGTTCCTGAGCGGCGGGTTCTTCTCAGGCCTCGCGGGGTTCATCGGCATGAGCATGGCCACTCAAGCTAGCTCCCGTACCACCACTGCGGCGCGTGTCTCGCTCAACCTTGGGTTGCGTGTCGCCTTTTCATCAG
>JAUYEF010000331.1 GCA_030691635.1 Bacillota bacterium | reverse complement strand
GCCTTCAGGTACGCGCTCGCAGGCGTAGCCGTGGTTTTTCTTTACCAGGTTCGGGGCGCTCTGACACCATTCTTGTTCGCGGGCATGATAGCGTATTTCCTCGAGCCACCGGTGAGGTTTCTTGTGCGGCGCGGCTTCAGGCGGCGGGGCGCGGTAGCGCTCATATACAGCGTCTCATTTCTGCTGCTTGGAGTGGTCGTCTTCGGGGTGTTCCCCCTGGTTCTCGTGGAACTGGTTAAGTTCGGCGAGGCGGCTCCCGAGCTTTTCGACAGCATCAGGTCGTTCCTCGATGACCTGAACGCCCGGTACGCCGCGTTCCGGCTCCCGCCGGCCATCAGGAGCGCCGTCGACGAGGGGGTCATGAACCTCCAGGCCTCAGGCATAGCTTTCGTCCGTGACTTCGTCGAAAGCCTCGTGAGGGCGATGGGCAACTTCGCAAGCTTGTTGGTCTCGCCGGTCCTTGCGTTCTACACTCTGCGGGACTATAACAAGATCCGCTCGGGGTTTCTTGAGGCCATGCCCGGCGGCGAGACCGGCAAAGCGGCCGGCCTCCTGCGGGATATCGACCGGGCGCTGAACGCGTTCATCCGGGGACAGGCCGTCGTGGCGTCCATCGTGGGGACCACAGTGATGGCGTTCTCTGCCCTGCTGGGCATCAGGTTCGCGCTGCTGCTGGGCCTGCTTGCCGCGGCGGGCGAGTTCATACCTTACTTCGGCCCGTTTCTGGCATCGATCCCGGCAATAATCTTCGGCCTCATCCGCTCTCCGCTGCTCGGGCTGGAAATCGCCGCCGGCTTCGCAGTCATCCAGCAGGTGGAGGCGGCGGTCCTCGCCCCAAGGGTGATCGGCGACAGCGTCGGGCTGCACCCACTGCTGGTCGTCTTCATCCTGGTTTCGGGCGGGCACCTCTTCGGCTTCTGGGGCCTGTTCTTGGGAGTGCCCACATTCGTTGTGCTCCGCCTGGTGCTGAAGTTCATCTATGATGAGTGGTTCCGTTGAGCCGGTCGGCCGACGTGCCCGATTTGACACTTCTAAGCGCGCGGGGTAGAATCTGCTTAAAGATAGCGATGATGGGAAGAAGTAGGTCCGTTCCCTCCTGCAGAAAGGACATCCGCGGCTGAGAGATGTCCGGACCGGACGGGCTGAACGCCACCCCTGAGCTGCCGGGCGAAGAGTCTGGCGGGTTGCGCCCGATACCGCGCCGGCGAATGAACGTTCGCCTAATCAGAGGCCCGGCCGCTTCCTGGCGACTGGGTGAACAGGGTGGTACCGCGAAGCCTCGCCCCTGGATGGGTCGAGGCTTTATGTTATCTGGAGGTGGCTCTGGTGCTGACGGGACAGGAGATACGCAGGAGGTTTCTGGACTACTTCGCGGAACGCGGCCACGAGATCGTGCCGAGTTCCTCGGTCGTGCCGGTGTCTGACCCCACGCTGCTCTTCTCAAACGCAGGGATGAACCAGTTCAAGGAGGTCTTTTTGGGGATACAGCAGCGGCCCTACGAGAGAGCAGTCTCTTCACAGAAGTGCGTGAGGGCGGGCGGGAAACACAACGACCTCGAGAACGTGGGCCACACCGCCAGGCATCATACTTTCTTCGAGATGCTGGGCAACTTCTCGTTCGGGGACTATTTCAAGAAAGACGCAATCGCCTATGCCTGGGAGTTCCTGACCCGCGACATGGGGCTCGATCCCAAGGACCTCTATGTGACGATCTACAAGGACGACGACGAAGCCGCATCACTGTGGCGGGATATCACCGGCCTGCCGCCCTCCAGGATCATCAGGCTGGGGGAGAAGGACAACGTCTGGTCGCTGGGCGAGACCGGGCCGTGCGGTCCGTGCTCGGAGATAGTGATCGACCGCGGCCCCGAGACGAGCTGCGACCGCCCGGACTGCGGGATCGAGACATGCGGCTGCGACAGGTGGCTCGAACTCTGGAACCTTGTGTTCATGCAGTACAACCGCGACGAGACCGGGAAACTCAGGCCGCTGCCGAAGCCGAGCATAGACACAGGTATGGGCCTGGAACGGATAACCGCCGTGAAGCAGAACGCCCCGACCAACTTCGATACCGACCTATTCATGCCCATAATACGCCTGGTCGAGCGGCTCAGCGGCAAGAAGTACGGGGGAGCCGGCGTGCCGCTGTTCCCGTTCAGGATCATCGCCGACCATGGCCGGGCCTGCGTGTTCATGATCGCCGACGGGGTGCTCCCGTCAAACGAGGGCCGGGGATATGTGCTCAGGCGCGTGTTCAGGCGGGCCGTGCGGTACGGGAAGATACTGGGCATAGACGACATCTTCATGCACCATGTCGTGCCGGTCGTGATCGACATCATGGGCGAAGCGTACCCTGACCTCGGGGCCAGGGCCGAACTCGCGTCGCGCGTCATGAGCCTTGAGGAGAAGAGATTCCGCAATACACTGGCTGAGGGGACTCGGCGAGTCGAGGAGCTCATCGCTCAGACGAAGTCGCAGCGGACCGGCTCCATCGCCGGAAAGGACGCTTTCTTGCTCTATGACACCTATGGCTTCCCGATAGACCTGACCGAGGACATGGCGGCCGAGGCGGGCCTGGGAGTCGACAGGAGCAGGTTCGAGCGGGCGATGGAGGAGCAGCGCGAACGCGCCAGGGCAGCCAGGCACGTGGAGGGCACCGAGGCGCTAACCGCGCTGGCCAAGGAACTGGACGACGTGCCCACGACGAGCTTCGTTGGCTATGACAGGCTCCAAGAAACATCCAGGGTGGCGGCCATACTCGTAGAGGGCGGCCGTGCGCCGAGCGCCGGAGCAGGGCAGAGGGCGAGCATCATAGTGGAGAAGACCCCGTTCTACTCGGAAAGCGGCGGCCAGACCGGAGACCAGGGCACGATACGGTCCAAGGAAGGCCTCTTCCAGGTGGAAAGCACGCACGCAGTGCTCGAGGGTAGAGTGCTCCACGAAGGCGTTGTGGTCTCCGGGGGGATCACCGAGGGCGACGAGGCATATCTCACAGTCGACGTGGCGTCAAGGATGGCCACGATGCGAAACCACAGCGCCACGCACCTGGTGCACAGGTCACTGAGGCTTGTGCTGGGCGATCATGTGAACCAGGCCGGGTCTCTCGTCACCCCGTCGAGGCTGCGGTTTGACTTCACTCATTTCTCGGCCCTCAGCCCGGACGAGATCCGCCGCACGGAGGACATCGCGAACGCGCAGGTCCTGGCAGGCCTGGCCGTTGCGGCGGATACGATGAGCCTGGACGACGCAAAGCGCAGAGGCGCCACCTCCCTGTTCGGTGAGAAATACGGCGCTCAGGTGCGGGTCGTCCGCATGGGCGATTTCGGCATGGAACTGTGCGGGGGAACTCACGTCCGGAACACGGGTGAGATAGGGCTGGTGAAGATAGTGTCAGAGTCCAGCGTCGGCTCCGGCCTCCGCCGTATAGAGGCTGTGACCGGGATGGGCGCGCTGGAGCACCTTCGCAGCGTCGAAGGCCAGCTGGCAGAGGTCGCATCGGCGCTCAAGGCAGCGCCTCAGGATGCGGCGAACAGGGTGCTTGACCTGGTTGAGAAAGTCAGGGACCAGGCCAGGGAGATCGAGACGCTCCGGCTCGGCACCGCGAAGTCCGTCGCGGATTCGATCGCCGAGCGCGCTGTGGACGAGAAGGGTGTGCACATCGCCGGGGACGTCGTGGACCTTCCCAGCATAGACGCAATGAGGTCGCTCGGCGATCTTGTCAGGGATAGGCTGGAGGCCGGCGTGGTCATACTGGGCGCAACGATCGAGGATAAGGCGGCTCTCGTCGTGATGGCCTCCAAAGAGGCCGTCGCAAGAGGTATACACGCGGGCAGAATAGCGAAAGAGGCTGCGATGCTGGTCGGCGGCAACGGTGGCGGCAGGCCGGACATGGCCCAGGCCGGCGGGAAGGATGTCTCGCAGCTGGGCGCGGCGGTGGCAGGCGCCGTGAAAGCAGCACGGAGTCTGGTGTCCTGAGCTCATGCAGGAGTTGGATCGAGGCAAGTAGAACCATCTCCTGGAAAATGAAAGCGTAGGGGTGGTCGTAGTGCCAGAGATCAACGAGCACACAAGGATGTTCAAGGTCAAGACCGACGAGGTGTACGCGGCCAGAGACATCCTTACCGCCGTTTATCAAGCCCTCAAAGAGAAGGGATACAATCCCATCAACCAGATAGTCGGCTACCTTCTGTCGGGCGACCCGGCCTACATCACGAGCCACAATAACGCGCGGAGCCTGGTCCGGAAGATGGAGAGAGACGAGCTCCTGGAGGAGCTTGTCCGCCACTACCTGGAGTAACGCCGGTCGTGAATAGAGACAGGGTGCCGTCCCGGCACCCTGGTTTTTTGTGCCCTGAGAGGATTCGTCGGCCATGCTGAAGGGTCGCCGCAATACTTGTAGAAATCAGTGATCGGTCGAAGCATGCGCCGGTCACGCGAAGCCGGATATCGCCGGGAGGCGTGTGATGAAACCTTACATAGACCAGGTGAGAGACGCCAGGAACACCATCCGCGAGGTTATCGTCGAGACACCGTTATACAAGAGCCAGGTGCTCAGCGAAGTCATGGGCTTTGAGGTCTACCTGAAGCTCGAAAACCTCCAGGTGACCGGTGCGTTCAAGATCCGAGGCTGCTA
>JAUYEF010000322.1 GCA_030691635.1 Bacillota bacterium | reverse complement strand
AATGGTCATGCGTGAGAAGTGATGTTGTCGCGCCGTGCCAGCATGGATGCGGCATGCTGTTGTTGAGATCAGTATAGTCGGTGCACAGTAGCCGCAGGATCTGGGACTTGAGTTCGTTGCTTAGAGCGTTGACCTGTCTCTCGCCGCGGTCCACCGATGCCACGATCAACAACCGGGAGTTCTCTTTGAGGCTCATCGGAAATATCTCCTTGTCCGTGAGGTGACATTTTTGCTGTTCACTTAGCCATGACTTTATCGCTGTGCGTGCACAACATCCCGCCCAACGTGCTTGTCCCGTGGGCGCACCAGAGTATATAATTGATTCCGAACCCAATAGTCGCACGGGTCTCGAGAGAGATAACAGGGAAGCCAGTGCGAATCTGGCGCGGTCCCGCCACTGTAACCGCTGATGCCCCGCACGAGCCACTGTCGAAAGATGGGAAGGCGCGGAAGGCTGATGACGCGGAAGCCAGGAGACCTACCCGTACGCTTGAGGCAGCCAGCCTTCGGGAGCCGAGGATGGATGCAGGATGCGTCACGTATCCTCAGTCCCGGCGGGCTGGGGATATTCGCTTTAAGGAGGCAGAACATGCTCTCAAGGCGAACGCCCAGACTGCTCGTGGCAGTGGCAGTCATGGCACTGGCGATCCTGACCCTGACCACAGTCTTCAGGGGCTGCGGCCCTGCCGGCAAGCCCGAGGCTGCTCCCCCCGAGGCGCCAAAGCTTGCGACCCCCGAGGCACCCAAGGCCGCCCCCCCGGGGACACCAAAGACCGCCCCGCAAGTCCCCCCTTCAAACACGATGACCGACAGCTTCGGCCGTAACGTGACGATAGTCGCGAAGCCGGAAAGGATCGTGTCGTTGGTTCCTTCCCACACTGAAGTTCTGTTCGCCCTAGGCCTCGCCCAACAAATCGTGGGGGTCACCAAGTACTGCGACTATCCCGCTGAGGCGAAACAGAAGACACAGGTGGGTGGCTATTCCGACCCGTCGGTCGAGAAAATCGTGGCCTTGAAGCCCGACCTAGTATTGGCGGACAGCATGCACAAGACCATAGTCGAGCAACTCGAGTCACTGAAGATCCCTGTGCTGGCGATTGAAGCGAAGACGATCGGCGCCATCCCAGACCTGATTGAGATCACCGGAAAGGCGTCTGGGCGGGCCGAACAGGGCCGCGCTCTGGCGGAGAGCCTGCGCCGGGAGACGGACTCCGTCGCCGCCAGGACGCGAGCTCTTGATGAGAAGGGGCGACCGCGAGTCTACTACGAGCTCTGGCACGACCCGCTGATGAGCGTCGGGCCTGGGAGCTTCCTGCATGACCTCATAGCACTGGCGGGGGGCACGAATGTCATGGCCGGCGCCAAGTCCGCCTACCCGGTCGCCAGCGTGGAAGTGATCCTCAAGACTGACCCCCAGGTAATAATCTACTGCCACGGCCAGCAGAAGAAAGAAGACATCGCAAGCAGGCCGGGCTGGGGGAAACTCACGGCTGTGAAGAACGGCAAGATCGTGCTTTTTGCGGATGAGAACATCTTCATGAGGTCAGGGCCACGAATCGCACAGGCTCTCAAGGAACTGGCGCAGATCCTGCACCCTGAGCTCTTCAAGTGAGCCGGGAGGGCGCCGGGGCCAGCCCACAGCAGCAGTCGACCGGCGATAGCCGGCGGGGGCACCGGGACCCGCGGCCCAGGCCACGCGCGATCATAGGCCTGCTCCTGGCGCTGACGCTGTGCGCGTTGCTGGCCGCTGCCTCGACCGGGGCAGCCCGCGTAGGGCCGCGCACGGTGGGTGCGATGGTACTCGACAAGCTCGGGCTCTTGCGCGTCTCGCCGTGGTGGAGCGAGGTGGACGAAGCGATCGTATTCGACATCCGCCTGCCACGCGCGGTCCTGGGAATACTGGTCGGGGCTTCGCTGGCCGTTTGTGGCGCGGCATTCCAGGGGCTGTTCCGGAACGTGATGGCCGACCCCTTCATACTGGGCGTATCCCCCGGGGCTGCGCTCGGGGCCGCACTGGCGATCGTGCTGAAGGTGGACGCGCGCCTTTTCGGAGTCTCGTCGATACCCCTGTTCGCCTTCGCAGGCGGCCTCATAACGTCCGCCCTGGTGTACTCACTCTCCAGCGTCCGGAGTGTGGTGCCCGTGCATACGTTACTCCTGACAGGCATAGCGGTCGGCTCAGTGCTGTCGTCGCTCACATCTCTTGTGATGGTGCTCGGCCAGAGGGACCTGTACCAGGTCTTCTTCTGGATAATGGGCGGGCTCGGGGGACGGACCTGGGCCCATGTGTCGATGGTGCTGCCCTATGCGGCACTGGGCATTGTGGTAATACTACTGTCCGCGCGGGAGTTGAACCTGATGCTCCTCGGCGAGGAGGATGCGTTCCACCTGGGCGTCAGCGTCGAACGCACCAAGATTAAGATCCTGGTGGCTGCTTCCCTCGCGGCTTCCGCCGCGGTGGCGGCGGCTGGCGTGGTTGGCTTCGTGGGGCTGATGGTACCCCACGCTGTGAGGTTGATCGTCGGCCCGGACCACAGGGTCCTCCTGCCGAGCGCGCTGTTCGCCGGCAGCGCCACGCTCCTGGCCGCAGATATGGTGGCGCGAAGCGCGTTTGGTTCTCAGGAGATTCCGCTGGGCGTCGTGACTGCTTTGCTGGGCGCGCCGTTCTTTCTCTTCCTGCTCAGGACGAAGGGGGCAGGAAAGTGAGCAGCGTTGGCATAAGAGTTGAGGGAGTGGAGTTCTCCTACCCGGCCCGGCGGGTGCTGCGAGGCGTGACCCTCGACGCCGGCAAAGGCGATCTGGTGGGAGTTCTGGGGCCAAACGGGTCGGGCAAGACGACTCTGCTGCGTGCCATATCGGGTTTCCTCAGGCCCCAGCACGGATGCGTGTACATCGAAGAGAGCGACATTTCCGGTCTGCGGCCCAGGGAGATAGCGCAGCGCGTTTCAGTCGTAGGGCAGAGCAGCACGTTCGAGTTCCCTTTCTCTGTCAACGAGTACGTGCTGTTTGGGCGCGAGCCTCACGTGGGCCCTTTTCAGGCGTACTCTGCCAGGGACCGCGAACTTGCCCGAGAGGCGATGGAATGGACCGGCGTGCTCGAAATGGCTGGCAGGCCGGTGACCGAACTGAGCGGCGGAGAGCAGCGCCGCGTGCTCATCGCCCGTGCTTTGGCGCAACAGCCGAAGGTCCTGCTGCTCGACGAGCCGACGCAGGGCCTGGACATAAACTACCAGGTCCAGGTCATGGCGCTCTTGCGCTCGCTGGCGAGAGAGAAGCAGGTAGCGGTGGTGGCGGTGTTGCACGACATCAACCTGGCGTCTTCCTATTGCGACCGTGTGGTGCTTATGAGCCAGGGCACGATCTGGGCTGCAGGCTCGCCTGCGGCAGCGATCACGTCTGAGAACCTGTCCGCAGTGTACGGTTCGCAGATCACCGTGAGCTTTGAGACCGGACGCCCGTTTGTGTGGCCGGTCGCGCCCACCCTGGCGGCGAGCCATGGCGCCGGCATGCCGCAGGTATTCCTGGTCGGAGGAGGCGGGACCGCTCAGCGGCTGCTTGAGACGCTGGTCCTCGCGAGGCTCCGAGTCGTGGCGGGGGTACTGAACGTCGGAGACGCCGACTGGCTGCTGTGCCGTTCGCTGGGCATCGAGACCGTTGACGAGGAGCCGTTCTCGCCCGTGTCCTCTGCGCGGGTTGAAGAGGCGAAGCATCATGCCCGCCGGTCGTGCGCGCTCATGCTCACACAGGTGCCCTTCGGGCCCGGCAACCTGCGGAACCTGGAGATCATGGACGACGCTCTGGCGTCCGGAAAGCCGGTGGCGGTTATGGGCGAGGAGGATTTTGGATCGCGCGACTATGCGGACGGAAGGGCGAAGCAGGCTCTCGACCGTGCCGTCGCTTTGGGCGCGGAGCGTTTGATAGATGAGGCCCAGGCTGTGGATTTCCTGAGGAGGTGCGTGGAGTGGGCAAAAAAGTCTTCATCATAGGCGGAGCAAGGAGTGGGAAGAGCGCGTTCGCACAGACTCTGATCCGTCAGTCGGGGCTTCCGGCGACATACGTCGCCACCGCTGAGGCGCTGGACGATGAGATGAAGCGGCGTATCGAGCGCCACAAGAAGGACAGGCCTCAGGTCTGGACGACGGTCGAGGCGCCCTACGCCATGCCTGCGAAGCTCGCGTCGGTTGCCGTCCCCGGTCAGGCGGTGCTGCTGGATTGCCTGTCCGTTTACGTGTCGAACCAGATGGTCGTCACGATACACACGTATCACGACACCATGAGCGTCTCCCAGCTTGCCGACTTGGAGGCAGGCGTTCTGGCCGATGTCAGGAGCGCTCTCAAAGCGTCATCGCGGGCCGACCTGACGGTGGTCGTCTCCAACGAGGTAGGGCTCGCCATAGTGCCGGACACCTTCCTCGGCAGGGCCTACAGGGACGTCCTTGGCCGGGTGAACCAGGTGGCCGCGCTCTGGGCGGATGAGGTGTACTTCGTGCTATCGGGGATACCGATCAAGATAAAGGCGGCGTCGGTCCGCGGCGAATCGTCGGCCGAGTTGTAGATGCAGGTATTGAGGTTGGCGGGCATCGCGCTCGGGTTTCTCACGCGACTGCCCGTGAGGCTCAAACGACCACCCACTGAGGAGGAATTCGGCGCCTCCGTAGCCCTGTTCCCGTTGGCCGGACTGCTCGTGGGTCTCGTGTCGGCCGGGGCGGGTCTCGCGGGCAGGTATCTGGTCGAACCCAACTGGCCGGCACAAAACGGCACCGCGGCAGCCGCCGGGGCGATCCTGTACATAGTGGCCAACTCCGCAATCACCGGCGGGCTTCACCTTGACGGTCTATCCGATGTGGCCGATGGGCTGGCCTGCAAGGATCCTGCTCGAGCGCTTGACGTCATGAAGGACAGCCACACAGGCGTCATGGGCGTGGTCTGGCTCGTGTCCGATGTCCTTGCCCGCTTCGCCTTCGCGCAGGCCCTGACCGCCCCAGCTCAGGTCGCCTGGCTCGTGGCTGCGCCCGTGGTGGGGCGTGCGGCCATGGCGATTGTCATCTCGCGCTACCCGTACGCCAGGGGCACAGGGACAGGGAAGGTGTTCGCGCAGAACACACGCGCCATGCACTCGCTGGTCGCCGCGCTACTCGCACTCGGCGCCTGCCTGTATCTGGGAACCACGGGCGTCCTGGCAGCCGCCTCATCGGTCTTCATCGCAGGGGTATGGGCGGGCGCGCTCGCCAGGCGGCTTGGAGGGCTGACAGGAGACACCTACGGGTCGGTCAATGAAGTCTGTGAACTTACCTTTCTGTTCGGCGCGCTAATCCTCAGATAGGCAACCTGTGTGCGCCGCGGCCGCCGCGCCGGGAGCCAGTCAGGAGGTCTTCGCAAATGGACGAAAACCCAGAACAGATCCGCGTGCTGGTGGTGCGGCACGGCGTGACGTTATGGAACAAGGAAGGCCGGTACCAGGGCCAGACCGACATTCCCCTGTCCGATGAGGGGATTGCTCAGGCAGAGGCGGTGGGGAGGAGGCTCGCCGGAGAGCCCGTTTGCCGCATGTATTCGAGCGACCTGGCCCGGGCGACAATGACCGCGAGCATCATCGCCAGGCACCACAACATAGAGGTCAAGACCGACAGGCGCCTGCGGGAGATGTATTTTGGCGAGTGGGAGGGCCTCACGTTCGACGAGATCGGGAAGAAGTGGCCGAGCCTGAGAGACAGGTGGCTGAAGGACCCGGTCAACCTCAGGCCGCCGGGGGGCGAGTCTGCATCTGACCTGATCGCCCGTGTGCTGGAGGCCGTGCGAGACATCTACTCTGATATCAAGAACATCACGCGAACTGGGCCGGGAGGCGAGCCTGCCGGTACCCGCCGTGAGCAGGAAGGCAAAAGCGATGCCGGGCCGTGCTGTGTGATCGTCTGCCACGGGGGTGTGATCCGGAGCCTGATCGCGCTATCCTCCAGCGGCTCTGCGGAAGGCATGTGGTCGCGGGCCGTGCGCCAGTCGTCGATAACCACCGGACGGCTGGGACCGGATGGCCTGGTGATCGAGTCTTGGGACGACGTCGCGCACCTGGGAGGGTGAACGACTACCGCGACACACCGGCCTCTTCGAACGTCGCCATTTCGGCCAGGATCTTCAGCGATGCGTCGCACAAGGACATGGCGAGCGCCGCGCCCGTGCCCTCTCCGAGCCTCATGTCGAGTGAAACCAGTGGGCTGCACCCGAGCGTCTCCAGCGCTATCCTGTGGCCCGGCTCAGCAGACAGGTGGGAGCCGATCATGTAGTCCCTGGATGCCGGCGAGAGCAGCGCCGCAAGGCAAGCAGCGGCCGTGGATATGAAGCCGTCGATGACCACCGGCACTCTTGAGGCAGCGGCCTCCAGTATCAGGCCAGCCAGCGCTCCTATCTCCAGGCCCCCGACCTTGTGCAGGATGTCCAGCGCGTCTGATGGCGAAGGTTGATTGAGGTCCAGGGCGCGCTCGATCGCTGCTATCTTGCGTGCCAGCCCCGCATCGTCCAGGCCTGTTCCTCGTCCTGCCACTTTGGCGCCGGGGAGCCCTGTGATGGCGCAGATGATGGCCGTGCTGGCCGTGGTATTCCCGATACCCATGTCACCCGTTCCGATCAACCTCGCGCCGCGAGCCGCCTCATCGCGCGCGACCTCGGCGCCCACCATGATCGCCCTGCGGGCCTCATCGAGGGTCATTGCCGGGCCGCGGCACATGTTCGCCGTGCCCCGCCGCACGTTGCGCCGTACGTAACCCTCGCCGGGCACCTCGACCGCGACACCAACGTCCACGACAGTGACTTCTGCGCCGACATGCTTTGCCAGGACGTTGATGGCGGCGCCCCCGGACACGAAGTTACGGACCATTTGAGGCGTCACGGAAGACGGAAAAGCGCTCACGCCTTCCTCCACAACACCGTGATCGCCCGCCATCACGACAATGACTTTGCGGCCTGGTCTCGGCAGAGGCTCGGCTGTGATCCCGGCGATTTTGATGGCCAGCTCCTCAAGCCTGCCCAGGCTCCCCCGGGGTTTGGTCAAGGAATCTAGCCGGCGTCTGGCATCATCCATGCTGGGCTTATGGAGCGGCTTGATATCGAGAAGCCAGTGGGGAAGACCTTGCATGACGCACGCACCTTTCGCTCACATTCCGGCCGGAACGGAGGCCGGCCAGGCGCTTGCACCGCCTTCCGGCCGGAACGGAGGCCGGCCAGGCGCCCTACCTACGTTCCCGCCCGGTACAGGGACCGCACCCGCCGGAGAGCCGCGACAGCGCTCGCGCACGCTAGGTAGGTGGTCTTTGGGTTTTCGGGCACGGGCACGTTTTCCAGTATGACACGGAAACGGCCGGTTTCGGCTTCAACCAGGATCTCGTGGGTGTTGCTCTTGACCTGGGGATCGGCCATGATCCGTATCATGGTCTTGTCGAACCCCACGCCCGCCAGGCTCAGCGCGGCTGCTATGTTGATGTTCTGGGGGAACTTCTTCACGCAGTCGCGGGCTGGTCCCTCGTAGAGCAGCGCCGGTTCCGCCAGGCCTTCCAGGTCCAGCCCGAGCGTCTCAACGAACGGGATGCCCTTCCATGCCCTTGGCGGTTTCCTGGTCGTCATTGACACCGCGCTGACCCCGGAAACCAGCGCGGCCTGGAGAGCGTCAAGCCCGCCGATACCGCCGGACGGTAGGTGGAGCCGGCTGCCAGCCTCGGCGGACGCGATTATCAGGCTCTCAAGCAGGTCCTGGTTGACCATCGCGCCGAGGCTCAGCGGAATCAGGTCCACACCTGCCCTGAGTATAGAGGCGCCGTACATCTCGACGGCTTCGTGTGAGGCTGCCTCTACCACCACGTCAATGTTGCGCTCAACGAGACCAGCCGGGTCGGTGAGCCACTCGATTCCGGCGGCCTCGACGACAGCCCTGCCCTTTGACCGCCCGGCGACCGCCACTACCCTGGCGTTTTCCACCTTGCCTGCCAGGACAGCGTCGAGCACATATGAACCGATCGTCCCACAGCCCAGGATGCCGACCTTCATCTCGGGTACTCCCGTCAATGCCTTGCCTCCCTGGCTAGCCGGAGCCGCTTGGACTTCTGTGGCGCAACCGCCTGAGAACCGGAAAACCCCCCAACGCAGTAGGATTCTTTGCGACGGGTGCGTGCTCCTGTGCGTCCAACCCGGCGCGCCGGATTCGCCGGAAGAACCTGGCGAAAGCTGGTTATACTACCAGCATGGCTAGAAGGATGGACCACAACAGGTACACAGCTGAAGGCAAGCGTAGCCTTCATTTCGGCATGCTGGCCGCAGGCGTCGCGATCATCCCGGTGGCACGCCTCTTGTGCTCCTCCGACAAGGCCACTTTCCTGGGCGCACCGTTGCTGGTCGCTGGGCCGGTGCTGATAATTGTGGCGCTTTTCGGCCTGGCAGCTTCATTTCTGCAGCATCACGTTGAGATGCAGTGCCCAGAGTGCGGTCAAGTGCATCACGTTGAGAGAGGCGTGGCGTCGTTCCTGTGCACATCGTGCGGGGCTCGGATCGGCTCCCTGCCCAGCGGATACGAGAAGAGAAAAAGGTGAGCCTGGCCGGCCTGCCGAGACCGGCCTGCTGATCCCACCGACCTGCCGAGGCCCGGCCGGGCAACTCACTCTGCCGGCCCGTGTGGCACGCATATGCCCTGCCCCGGGACGACGATGGCCTCGTGCAGGTGGGGGTTCAGCGCCAGGATCTTCTGTACGGTCACGCCAAGGGTCTCCGCGATGGATACAATGGTCTGCCCACGCCGGACCGTCATCAACACGGTACCTGGGCTCAGAATCGGCGGATCAGGGGACATGCCGGGTTCCACCTCAGTCTTTTCCTGCTTGGCTGGCGGCACGCAGACCAGCATGCCTTCGCCGCAAAAATCCATGTCCTTCACCTGCGGGTTGGCCCCAAGCAGGACTTCCAGACCTATGCCCAGGCGTTCCGCCAAGGCGGGAAGCGATTCGCCGGCGCGCAGCGCGACCAGTGAGCTGCCGGAGCATTGAGGAGGAAGCGGAAACGGCACACAGAGACACTGCCCGGGGACAGGCTCCTCCGCCTGGCTCAGCTGCGGGTTCGCCTCCCGGATCGCCTGGATGCTCGTCCCGCACAGATCAGATAGTTTCTCCAGCGTGGTGTTCTCTGGCACCCGGACGACCATCCCGTCCTTGCACGAGGCGGGAGGTGGGGGAGGCTCGGGAGGTTCGACGGGCTCCGGGGGTGGGGGAGATGGCGGAGGCGGTGGGAGCGGAACGCACACCATCTGGCCCACATAGACGTTGTTCGGGTCGCGCACCTGCGGGTTTGCACGCACAATGCTCTCTACCGAAACACCGCACCTTTCAGCTATGACAAAAAGCGTGTCGCCTGGTCGCACAGCCTCAAGTGTTCCATCCGGGCACGCCGGAGGCTCGGGGAGTGGAACAACGACCATCAAACCTGAAGAGACCTTCCTGTTTCCCAGGAGATGTGGGTTCGCCCGGAGGAGCGCATCTATGCCCACGTTGAACCTTAGGGCAAGGGACGAAAGCGTCTCATTCGCCGCCAGTGTAAGCGGATTTCCGCCGTAGATAGGTTCAGGCAAGTTTATCTCTCCTTTCCTGTGACATACTATGAAGCCGCTGACCGGGGTGGTCATAGGGGCCAGGGATCGCAGGAGTGTGATCGCAGGGCCGAGTGATCGTGGGGGCCATGTGATCGCAGGGCACATGCGGTCCAAGGGCCTGAGCGACCGTGGTGCCTTGGGTGGTCCGGGAGCTTTCCGGAGCGGCAAAGAGTGGGTGGATAAGTGGAAATAAGGGATCGGGTGGGCCGGCTGATCGCCGAACGCTCGAGCGCGGCCCTTGGGCTGCTCAAGGACCTTGTCAACATCGATAGCGGCACGCACACTCCTGAAGGTGTCAACGAAGTCGCGGACATACTTCATGTGTCCTTTGCTGCCGCGGGATTTGATGTGCGGCGGCTCAGCCAGGACAAGTATGGCGATCACCTTGTGGCGACGGTCCGGGGACGCAACGACAAAGGCGCAAAACTGCTGCTTGTGGGCCATATGGACACTGTGTTTGACAAGGGCACTTCGGCGGCCCGACCCTATACGGTCGAGGGCAATACTGCAAGAGGCCCCGGAGTGCACGATATGAAGTCCGGCCTGGTGTCCTGCCTGGAGGCCACACGGGCGCTCCTGGACGCCGGCTTCTCGGACTTCCGACAGATCACCGTGCTGTTCAACAGCGACGAAGAGGTAGGCTCACCGTCTTCCCGGGCACTGATAGAAGAGGCCGCCCGCGGCTCGGACGTGGCCTTTCTGCTGGAATGCGCCTACCCTGACGCGACCATGGTCACCGCCAGGAAGGGAGTGGGCAGGTACTTGCTCAGTGTCACGGGCAAAGCCGCGCATGCGGGGGCGGACCCGGAGCTGGGAGTCAGCGCCGTGGAGGAGATTGCCCGGAAGATACTTGAGATACATGCCCTGACGGACTATGCGTCGGGCAGGACGCTCAACGTGGGTGTGCTGAGCGGCGGCACACGGCGCAATGTGGTGGCTGCCGAGGCGACCGCGGAGATCGACCTGCGCGTCGTAACCAGGGAGCAGGGAGAATGGGTCGAGTCCGAGCTCCGCCGCATAGTGGCGGCCCCGTCCCTGAAAGGAGCGACCGTCCATCTTCAGGGCGGCCTAAACAGGCCGCCGATGGAGCGGACGCCGGCCACGGAGAGACTCTTCAACATAGTCCGCTCTGAGGGGCGCAGGCTGGGTTTGGTCGTCGGGGAACGCGCCACCGGTGGCGGCTCCGACGGCAATTTCACTGCCGCCATAGGGACACCAACCGTGGACGGGATGGGACCCCAGGGTGGTTTCGCGCATAGTCTTGATGAGTATATGCAACTCGACACGTTCCCCGACTGGGTGACACTCCTTGCGTATTCCCTCATCGGCGCCTGCGGCAAGTAGACACCGCGCCGCGGCAAGCAGATGAAACAGCGCCTTGGCTGGAACACTAAGTCATGCGGGGCGTCGTGGATTGAGGCGGACCCAGGAAAGCACAAGAGCGTTGAGACTCAAGATAGAAGGAGGTTGTCCAGTGAAGCGGGTCGTTGCTCTCACTCTGCTTGTGATGATATGCGCCGTGTCGCTGTTGGGCTGTACGTCGGCCGAGGAAATCAAGAAACGCGACATGACCATAAGCCAGTTGCAGACAAAGGTAACGCAGCTTGAGGCCGAGGTGAAGAAGCTCGGCGAGCAGAAGCCAAAGGTCACGGCCACACTGTATTTCGTGAAGTCGTTGCCGACGGAATTCTACCTGTTCCCGGAGGAGCGGCAGGTCCAGGGCCAGAAACCCGCCGAACTGATGCGGGCGGCGCTGCAGGAACTCATCGCGGGTCCGAAGACGCCAGGCCTGCAGCCGGTTCTTCCGAAGGACGCAAAGGTCCTTTCAGTCACGACGGATAAGGGTCTGGCTACCGTGAATTTCAGCGCGGAGATCACTAGGATGAACGTCGGCTCCCGGGGCGAGGCGCTGGCTTTGGCCGCAATCGCCAACACGGTAACCAAGATAGGTATCGTGGACAGGGTCCAGGTCCTGGTCGACGGTAAGAAGGTAGAGACCCTTGGCGGGCATGTTGACGCATCCAAACCGATACGCAGGAGCGATTCGCTGGTGATATTCGAGTAAGGCGTAACACATGCTTCGCTGGACACCGACGACCTGGCTACCGTAAGCCTCGGCCAGCGCAGTCCCCGGCTACCGCGCCAGGCTTATCATCAAGATGCCGGCGAATATGAGCAACGAGCCTGCTATCTTCATTCTCCCGAACGGTTCCTTCAGAAACACGGTCCCGGCGATGGCGGCAAACACGATGGCCACCTCCCGGGCGGAGGACACATAGCTGACCTGGGTGGTCTGCATCGCCAAGAGCACGATCGTATACGCCCCACCCATGAGGAAGGGCACGAGCAGCACGATGCGCTTGCTGATGTTCCACTCCGCCATCACCGCCGCTCTTCTCCTGGTCAGCATGTACGGTGCCAGGATCACCGCAGGCACGGTGAATATCAGGTAGGCGTATAGGGGAGGGGGCACGTAGCGGACGCCCACCTTATCCAGCATGGAGTAGCCTGCTATCACGACCCCGATCAGGAGTGCCAGCTGTGATTGTCTCTCCCGGAGTGCGCTCAGCGGAGCCAGCAGGTCGCTCCGTGCCACCGACTTCAAGTGAAGCGTGTAGATGCCCGCTGCTATCACGACTACCCCTGCAGCCCCCAGCCATGAGACCGACTCTCCGAGGAGCAGCGGCGCGGTGCACACGATAACCAACGGCGCGAACCCTCGTGCCACGGGGTAGATGAGCGAAAGGTCGCCACGCTGGTAGGCCGCTCCCAGCAGCATGTAGTACAGCGCTTCGATGCAGCCGGAGAACAGGGCGATTGACCAGCCCACCGCGGGCAGTGGAGTGTAGAATACGCAAAACGGCACGAAGAAGAAAACCGCGGCGGCGACCAGCGAGAGCCAGAGGAAAGCCTGTTTGTCTTTGCTGCGCTTGGAGAAGAAGTTCCACGTGCACTGCATGGTGGCTGACATAATGACCAGCGCGAGTGTGATAGGTCTCAACGGCGTCCTCCGCTGCGAGTCTCCGGATAGGACGAGAGATTCAATGGCGCTGAGCCCTGCACCTTTTCTTGCCGCCCACGTACAGGATGATCTGGCAGCAACTGCGTGTTTGGCCCGCCGGGCAGGTGAAGAAGCTGCTTCTGGAGGTGATTTCGTCCATGGTCGAAGGTCCGTTCACCAAACCGCTGGTGAAGCAAGACGGCCTCGTCCCCTTGCTCTTCCTGAGCGTCATTCTCACCCTGCCCCTGTTGTGGATCCTGGGCGATATTGCTCTGTCACTCAGGATGATTGCCGCAAAGGAGTAGACTCGCGGAGAAACAGCGGAGAACACAGGGTTATTGGCCAAGCCCGCGAAAGTAGAATCAATTGGGGGCCGGCGCGGTTTTCCCGTCGTGCGCAGACATGCCCCCGGGGAGACGTTCATGCGCTTTGTCCATTATGATGGGGCGGCTGTCGCCAGGGAAATGACGTACGAGTCCGCTGTTGCCGTTTTCCATTCCTCCGAGGCAGCCTCTGCAACTACATGCCCCTCTCAGGGCCTTCTCTGGGTCGACCTTCCGAGCCCCAGCGCCGGGCAACTGGAGGGCGTGATCGCGGACTTCGCGCTGCACCCTTCGCTCGGCGGGGACTGGTCCTCAGTGCGCCACCGGCCGAAGGCTAGAGAGTTCGACGATTACCTCTTCGTGGTGCTCAACTGCATCGACGACAGCCTGCAGGACGCGCGTAGCCTCTTTGTCGTGGTCGGCCGGAACTTGTTGCTCACGATCCACAAGGAGGCCATTGGCCCTCTCGACGCCTTGATGAAGAAATGCGTGGGCGACGCGTCACCCATGGCCAGGGGCGCCGACTACCTGCTCCTCATGCTTGCAGATGACATAGTCGACAGGTTCTTCCCGGCCCTCGACAAGATAGATGGCCGAGTGGGGTACATCGAAAGCAGGGTGTTGAATGAAGGGCGAGAGCGCATCCTGAACCACCTGTTCCTCTTGAAGCGCCAATGCCTCTACCTGAGGAAACTGCTCGGACCGCTGCGCGACGTGTTCTCAACTCTGGCGCGCATGGACAGCAAGTTCGTGCGCCCGGTGCTGCGGCCGCAATTCCTGGGCATATACGACCATACTCTCCGGCTTTTCGAGACCGTCGACACATACCGGGACCTGCTGTCCAGCGCGCTCGAGGTCTACCTGTCGGCGCAGTCCAACCGCATGAACGAGATTATGAAGACGCTGACGATCATCGCCACCATCATGATGCCGCTGACCGTCATCACCGGCATCTATGGGATGAACTTCCCAGGCATACCCGAGTTCAAATGGAAGCTCGGCTACCAGGCGGTCCTTGCAGTCATGTCGGCCATCACAGTTGGCATGCTGGTGTGGTTCAGGAAGAGGCGGTGGCTGTAGTAAGCCACGAAGGCGGGGCTGTCCCAAAAGCATTAGTCGGGACGGCCCCCTTGGTTGTCTTCTGTTTGCTTGGTTGGCCGTTGGCTGTAGGACGGGCAGACTTCTTGGCAGCTGGTTTTCCGCTGGAACGGACTGCCCGGCGGTCACGTCGACCTCAGAGTTCGCCCAGACTACCGGTTGCCTGCGGATCGGACTGATGAGGCACCCGGTTTTCCGCAGATTGGACTGCCAATCAGTCACGTCGGCCTCAAACGTTCGCCCAGACTACCGGTTGCCTGCGGATCGGACTGATGGGCACCCGGTTTTCCGTAGATTGGACTGCCAATCAGTCACGTCGACCTCAGAGTTCGCCCAGACTACCGGTTGCCTGCGGATCGGACTGATGAGGCACCCGGTTTTCCGTAGATTGGACTGCCCATCAGTCACGTCAGCCTGACGGAGCCCATAAGTGGAAACCGGCCTTCATCCATTCACGTGATATCAGCCCTTTGGCTTCGGTGATGAGAAGAAAGGGGCCGCCTCTTGGGACGGCCCCTCATGGTTTCTCGGTCTATTTTCCCTGCTCGCAGTATGGAAGTTCACCTTTGGCCCGGTGATACTCCCGGCACTCCTCGCACTTCCCGTGTCTCGGACATGTGTCGTACGGGCACGGGCATTCGGATGACGGCATTGCGCTCCCCCTCTCTGAGAGTGGCCCGGGACTGCACAGTGGCATGACCTGTTGTGTCTGGCGAGATCATGCTGGTGCGACGCCCGGGCGTTTCACCCACGACGATACGGCATGCGCGCCAGTCGAGTAGTAAACTCCTTTACAGCGAGTGACAGAAATCCCCGATCATCACTCGCCGGTCTTGAACAGGCCTCCATACGGGCGAACCCCCTCATCCCGTTTTGTCATGGTATCATGTTACAGGTGATGCCGGGATGAAGTCCGGGTGGTAGTGCCGAAGCCGTTCGTAGGCTGCCTGCGGGATCTTGATCTTTTCGAAGGCTTGGATTCCCAGGCGTTTGAGAGCGTCTGCGCCACCGCTCTGAAGCGCCTGGTGCCAAAAGGGAGTTACCTCTTCAGGCAGGGGGATACCGCGGCAGAGCTGCTCTTGGTAAAGTCTGGTAAGATCAAGCTGGTCCAGGTGACACCAGAGGGCCGGCAGATCATCCATGGAGTGCTGGGCCCAGGCGACACCACCGGCGAGCACATGCTGTTCTCCCGCACTGAGCAACCCTGTGACGCCATCGCCCTAGAAGAAACGTGCGTCTGCGGATACAGTCGTGAGCGCCTTGAGGTATTGACCAGGCAGTACCCGTCCGTGGCCGTTCAGATCATAGGTCATCTCAGCAGGAAACTCAGTGAAGCCACCAACAAGATTGAAGACCTGGCAGGAATACCTGTGAAGGAAAAGGTGGTGCGGTTGATGTGCAGGCTTGCCGAGAAGCACGGCAGACCTCTGGGTTCGGAACTAGTCCTGATCGAACTTGACCTGACCCAGTCGGAGATCGCATCCATGGTCGGGGCCTCGAGAGTCATGGTCGCCAATGTCCTGGGCGAATTGAGGAGCGCCGGGACAATCGAGCGGCGTGGGAGAAGGTACGCGGTTAAGCGCTCTCCCGCCACGCCGGAATCTCCTCATTCGTCCAAATGATGGCTGCGCAGCTTGTTCCTGTAGTAGCCCTTGTTCAGGTAGAGGGCGCCCACAGCGTTATGGGCAAGCACCCTGTCTTTCGTGATCAGCACAGTGCACGGTTCCTTTGAGTGCATCAAGAACAGGCTATCGTGCCCGACGCAAAGGCCGACGACCACGTTGAGTTCAGCGCCGGCCTTATGCAGGATGTGTGCCTGCCCGATCGGGTTGCATAGCGTCTCGTCCCTGCCGGGAGTCACCTTCTCAGCATCGGTGAGGCCCATGCTTTCCTTGGGAATGCCGCCGCACGAGCAAATGGCCGAGACCACCTCAAAGCCATTTTCCTTGAAAATATCGTTCAATATGCGGCCTTCCTCGCGCAGGCCGCTGCAGAAAGCCAGCCCAAGTTTCCTGAACCCGCAACGCTTGGCGAACTCCATTGTCTCTTCGACCCGCGTCCACCTGCCGTAGCCCGCGCCCTCCACCCGAGCCGCATTGAGCGCAAGGCCGAGTTTCAAGGGGTCCTGCAGCTCGTGCCTGGCGATTCCGGCCGGATCATCCTCCCAGCGCATCGGGCAGAAAGCCGGCATCTTCTCAATCGGACGGGTGCCACACGCTCTTGTCGGGCATTCGGCACACCTCATATTCGACATCTCCTTTTTGCGATAACGCGTGGTGTAGGTTGGTTCTGGCAGCATAGCAGGGAATCCTCCGCGCGCGACTAACTTAGTGAGTTGTACTTCGTGCGGGGGGGCATGGAAACTGAAGATCTACATTTCCTGCGACATGGAAGGAATCAGCGGGGTTGTGAACTGGGACGACACCGGTAGAGAAGGACATGAGGACTACCAGCGCTTTCGCAAGTTGATGACTCTGGAGGCCAGCGCGGCTGTCGAGGGTGCGTTTGCGGGCGGCGCGACCGAAGTCGTGGTCAACGACTCCCACGGCGGGATGCGCAACATCATGCTGGAGGACTTTCACAAAGAGGCCAGGCTGATAACCGGCTCCTCAAAGTTCATGAGCATGATGGAAGGGCTCGACGGCTCATACGACGCGGCGATGTTCATTGGCTATCACGCCAGGGCCGGCGCCCGGGGGATACTCAGCCATACATATACCGGGCAGGTTCTCGAGTACCGGGTGAACGGGGAGCTCATGGGCGAGACAGGCATGAATGCGCTGGTTGCGGGGGCATTTGGTGTGCCGGTGATCTTCCTGTCGGGGGACTCCACCGTGACCGCGGAGGCGAAGAGGCTGATCGGCGACATCCAGACGGTGGCGGTCAAGGAACCGGCCACGCGCTACGCCGCGAAGTGCCTGCACCCGGAGAAAGCACGCGAGCTCATAAAGGCCGGCGTGCAGGAGGCGCTCAAGTCGCCCTGGCCCAGGCCGCTTGTGGCTTCGAAGCCTGTGACCGTTTCGGTGAAGTTCTCGAACTCGGGGCAGGCGGACGGGGCTTCGGTGCTGCCGCATTCGACGAGAGAGGACGACCTGACTGTCTCCTACACCGACGACGAATACATCATCTGCCTCAGGGCTGCCAGGACCATGATGGCTCTGGCTGGAAGGTGAAGCGGCAGGCGCCGCGGCGCCTGCGAGGCGCGGCACTGGCGATGACACAGCACTGGTGACAGTGCGGCACTGGCGAAGGGAAGCTGGTATCCACGAAAGGGCTCCGGTAATATCTCGCGGTCGCTACCGGCGGCCGTGAACCTGAGTTTCTCATAGCGCTCGGTCTTGCGACTTTCCAGGGTTTTGTCTGGGGCATGATGCTGACGGTCATGCCCTTGCTCGCCCGGTCTTTGGGGGCAAGCGAAGCGCAGCTCGGCGCAATAGCCATCGTGCCGGCGGCCATCACCATCGTGTTCAGCATTCCCTGCAACGCGATGGCGCTCAAATACGGCCGCACGGCGTTGTTCATCTGGAGCCAGGCGATGGGAGTCTTGTGTGGCGTGCTGTTCTGGGCCACAAACAGCCTGGGCTTCATGGTGGTCCCCCAGCTGGCGTTCGGCATATCGCACATGTTCTTCTGGCCGGCCTACATGGCGCACCTGACCGAGATTGTGCCTGCAGCGATGCGGGCTCGTGTCATCGGATACGCGCTTGCGTTGTCGAGCATCGGCACGACGGCGGGGCCGGCCGTCGGAGGATACCTGATAGACCACGCAGGGTTCAGGTCGGCCTTCGTCGTCTATGCCGGGGTTTCCGTCGCCGGCTGCCTGCTGGCGAGGACGTTCCCACGATCGGCGCAGCGGAGGGACCTTTCGGTCGTCAAGACATTGTTTGAAGGGGTCACCGGCATCGGCAGGATCATCGGGAGGCCCATGATACAGCTGACGACGCTGGGCGGGCTCCTTCTCTACACGAACGTCGGCACGATCGAGTACTTCCTGCCGGCGCTGTTGCGGGACAAGGGTTACACCGCAACGCTCATCGGCACTATGGTCACGCTGAGAACCGGCGGGCTCGCAGTCATCCGGCTGATAATCGGGGACCTCGTTAACAGGCTGGGAACGACGAGACTTCTCCTGGCGTCGATCATTGTGTGCTCAGTGGTTGCGGCGGCAGTGGCGCTCTTCCCGGTGCCCGCTTTCATCCTCCCAGCTTCGTTTATCGCCGGGGCGGCGTTCGGCGTGTGCCCCGTGGTGATCTCGACGATCATAGCCGAAAACACGTATGGCGAGGAGCGGAGCCTCGGGATGGCGCTCGATGCTGCCGCGGTCAATGCGGGCCGGGTGAACTGCGGTTTCGCCCTTGGGGCCGCCGCGCAGACGTTTGGCTTCGCGACCGCCATCGTCTCAGGAAACGCGCTTGTCGCCGCCGGCGTGCTCGCGTTATGGGCGTTTTACGGACGTGAGGAAAGGCAGAAATTGCCAGGTGTGGCAGGTAAAGGCACCGGACATACTGCCTAGGGGAACGCAGCGGTGTCGGACACACTGCCTATGGCGACCCACTGGGGCAGGGCCCGGTCATTTTGGCCAGCCACGCCGGGGAGGAGGCTTTTCAAGGCAGAAGATGACCCCTGGCAGAGCCTTTGACGACGAGATCAAACGGGCCCGCTCGTACTTCGATGCCTGGAGGCGCGCCCTGGCCAGGGCTTACCGGCCGTATCGCTACTTCTCCCTGATCGCCTCCCTCCTATTTGACTTTGCCTTTTTTTGGCTAATTATCCTGTCTCCGGCCGGCCGGGCCCTGGAAGCAGCCCCTCCCTCCCATTTTCTTCCTGCCTGGCGCGCCGCTATCTGGGCCGCGTCAACGTTCATCCTCCGCTCCGCGCTTGCCACGCCGCTGTCCTATCTGACCGGCTACCTGTGGCCCAAGAAGTTCGGGCTGGTGGTTCATTCGCCAGTCCAGTACTTCAAGGACTTGCTGGTGTCAGTGGCAGTATCCCTGCCCGTGGCCGCGGGAGGCGCCGCGCTGCTGGAGTGGCTGATTCTCGCCAGGCCTGGTTCTTGGTGGCTGTATGCGAGCGTGCTGGCGGGAGCATTCACCATAATTGTGACCGCCCTGGCGCCGGTCCTTCTCATGCCACTTTTCAACAGGTTCGTGCCCATGCAGGACGGCGGGCTCAAACGCGCGCTGCTGGAGATGGCAGACCGTGCAGGCATCAGGGTGACCGACGTGTACGTGATGGACATGAGCCGGCGTACCACGACGGCGAACGCGATGCTCACGGGGCTGGGCCCGACACGCAGGATGATCGTGGGGGACACCTTGCTGGCGGATTTCCCTGAGGACGAGGTCCAGGTGGTGATGGCGCACGAACTGGCCCACCATTACCACAAGCACATCACCTGGGGTCTGGCCCTTTCTGCGCTGGCCCTCCCTCCCATTTTCTACCTTGCCCTCCAGATAATGGGAATCGCGTCCCGGCTTGCCGGCCCGGGGCCAGGCACGATGAGGTATCTCGGTGTTTTCGTCGCCGTGCTCTACCTGGCGAGCCTGCTGTCGTCGCCGGTGTCAAGCAGGTTGTCCAGGTTCTTTGAATGGCAGTCGGATGACTTCGCGCTCCGGATGACGGGCCTCGGCGGTGCCATGGCAAGGATGATGGCACGCCTCACCGACGGGTCGCTTGGGGATATCGACCCTCCTGCGCTGGTGAAGTTCTTCTTCTACACACACCCGCCAGCGCTTGAGAGGATCGTGCACGCGTTGAGGTTCATGGCCTCCGGCGCGTCTCCGCCTGGCGCTGGGGCGGTGGCGCACCAGGCCCCGGGGCCCAGGCCTACCAGCGAATCTTCTCGACCTCGGGGTATCTGCTGAGTTCCGCTTCGAGCAGGGCCTTTATCTTATCGACAGAGGCGGAGTCCCTGGCTTCGCACCTGAGTACGAGCGCGGGCTGCGTGTTTGACGCCCGCACAAGGCCCCAGCCACCGAACACTTGCACTCGCGCCCCATCGATGTCGATGACCTCATACTCCGCTTTCAGCCGCCTGGTGATCCCGTCCACAACGTCGAACTTGCTTTCGTCCGGGCAGCCAACGCGGATCTCCGGGGTCGAGACGTACTGGGGTATGTCGGCAGCCATCTCGGACAGGGGGGCTTGCGTGTTGGACAGGTTCCGGAGCAACCGGCAAGATGGATATTGCGCGTCGTCGAACCCGAAGTACTCGTCCGCAAAGAACATGTGCCCCGACATCTCGCCGCAGAAAACCGCGCCTATCTCCTTCATCTTGGCCTTGATGAGTGAGTGCCCTGTCTTGTAGAAGAACGGGCGGCCGCCCAGTCTCTCGACTTCGTCCACAAGCGCCTGGGAGCACTTGACCTCGATTATGGCCTGGGCGCCGGGATGGCTGGCGAGCACTTCACGCCAGTAGATGGCCATGAGCACGTCGCCCCAGAGGATGTTGCCCTTGTCGTCGACGACCCCTATCCGGTCGGCGTCGCCGTCGTAGGATATTCCGACGTCTGCCCCCGACTCAAGCACGAGGGCGGTCAGGTCGGTGAGGTTTTCCTTCTTCACCGGGTCGGGGAAGTGGTGTGGGAATGTCCCATTCGATTCACAGTAGATCGGGACGATGTCACAGCCCAGCCTGCGGAGCAGGTCTGGGGCGAACAGTGAGGCTATGCCGTTGCCGCAGTCGAGCGCGACCTTGATCCGACGCGGGCCCAGGCTGACGCGCTCCAGGATCGCCTTGAAGTATTCCTCACGCGGGTCAGCTCGAGAGACGCCGCCGCGCCCGCTGTAGAACCTGGCCTGCTCCGCTATCTGCCGGATCTCCTGTATCTGGGGCCCGTAGAGAGTGGCGAAATCTTTTGCGAGCTTGAAGCCGTTGTCTTCCGGCGGGTTGTGGCTTCCGGTCACCATCACGCCACCGTCTATACCGTAGAGCACCCGCGCGAAGTAGAAGAGCGGGGTGACGACAAGCCCGATATCGGTGACGTCTATTCCCGAGCCGGTCAGGCCTGACACGACGGCGTCTCTGAAGGACCCGGAGGACAGGCGGTTGTCCCGGCCCACTATCGCCTGAGTGGTACCCCGGTCGCGCAGGTAGGTGGAATACGCTCGGGCCACAGTGGTGACCGTCTCCGGGGTAAGGTCCGTCCCCACCTTGCCCCTGATGTCGTATTCCCTGAATATCTGCCTGTTTAGCAACACCGTGCCTTGGCTTGCCAATATCCCACCCCCGCCTTACCTAGTCTGGGAAACCTTGAGCGCTATGCCTGCCCCGAAGTCCTCAGCCGCCTTCAACAGCGCAGGCTGCTGCTTCGCTTCCAGCCGGTACCCTGCCTGGGCTCGCAGGACCGCAAGCGCGTCAGGCGCACCGGTGAACTGGCCGCCGGACACCAGGAAGTTGCGCATCGCCTGCTCGGTCTCGTCAAACCCTTCGCTGGCCGCAACTATGATGATTCCCGCGGCGCGAGCGTCCATATACCCTTCGTGCTTGTAGTTGAAGTAGTTCCTGTCCACAAACGTCTTCATTTGTGCGGACATATTCCAATAATATACGGGTGTGGCGAGTATCACAGCGTCCGACGACAGGAATTGATAAGAGAGGGCTTGAAAATCATCTGTATGGTGACAGGCCGCGCGCGAGGCGCAATCGGGGTGGCCGGAGCACGGCGAGATACTGAGGTCGCGGAGCGCGACGAATGTCGTGTCCGCGCCCTGGTGGCTGGCTCCGCGCAATGCCTCCAAGAGCAGGGTATCCGTATTGCCTCCCGGCCGCGGGCTTCCGGAGATGCCGAGTATCTTCATTCGATCAGCTCCTCTGGCTTGAGACTGGGAACGCCCTTGGAGTAGTTTCATGCACGGGGCGCTTTTCCTTCAGGAGGTAGGAAAGTGGAGAAGGTGAGGATTGTCACGGATAGCGTCGCGGACATACCTCCGGACGTCGCGACGCGGTACGGGATCACGGTGGTGCCTGCCTACGTGACGTTTGGCATGAGGACCTACCGCGACGGTGTGGACCTCTCGATCGAGGAGTTCTACGATAAGCTCGTGACTGAGAAGGACCTGCCCAAGACCTCTCAGCCATCGCCAGCGGATTTCCTCGCCGCCTTTGAGAAAGTCGCCTCGACCGGCGCGTCCATTATCAGCGTCCAGCCATCAGGCGCGCTTAGCGGCACCTTTGGGTCCGCTTGCCTGGCCCGGGCGTCGTTGCCTCACGCGGACATCGATGTGGTGGACACACGCCAGGCCACGATGGCCCAGGGACTCGTCGCGGTGGAGGCCGCCAGAGCGGCCCTGCTGGGATTGCCGAAGGCCGAAATCATGCAGATGGTGAAGGGCATGGTCGAACGCGTCAAGATCTACGTGTCGCTCGACAGCCTGGACTTCATCGTGCGGTCCGGCCGGGTCGGCAGGGCGCGGGCAATAATAGCTCAGGTGCTGAACATAAAGCCAATCATCACCCTCACGGACGGTGTGCTCGAACCGCTCGACCGCGTGCGGGGCGCGGCAAGGGTGATTCCGAGGCTGGTGGAGATGTGCACGGCCCACGTCCAGACAGCGCGGTGCAGGGCCTCGGTGATACACGCCCGCGCGATGAACTACGCGCAGAAACTGAAGGAGGAAGTGGACAGGACGCTTAACACCTGTTCTATCCTCGCGTCCGCGGGGCCGGCCATCACCGCGAACGCCGGGCCGGGCTCGTATGGCGTGGCCGTGGTGGATCTGCCTGAGACGCACCCGGTGCCAGGGGACTAGGGCGGGCGCGCGTGCGATCGTGAAACGTAGGGAGCCTCAAGAACCCGCAAATCGAATGCAGGTCCGATTTTGCGTTCTATGGTAGAACGCCCAAGCGGCTTCGCGTTCGACTGTGAAACAGTTGGTTGCTTGAGGATGACCATGGACCCGCGGCATCGCACAAAAGGTGGAGCCGAAGACAGGCAAAGGAGGACCGTCGGAGAGTGGACAAGTTCAAGTTCTACTCAACCGGGCACTCTTTCCACCGGTTCATGAACCCGACCAACATAGACAAGCTCATGGAACTCGGGTGGGCCTGCGGGCTGGAGTTCCGGCGCGACGCCCCTGAGACCTGGAGGCTCGCCAACCTGAATGCCAAGCTTTTCGGGGAGACCGCGGTGGAGCGCAGCGCCACGGGCCGGCCGAAGCGTGTTCTGGACATGGGTTGCGGCAAGGGCGGTCTGGGTTTCCTGCTCGCGGAGAACTTCCTTGTGGACTGCCTCGGCGTCGATCTCTCGGACGGCGAAATACGGCAGGCGCTGGCGAGGAAGCAGGGCGCGCCCAAGGGTGAGCACCTGGAGTTCGTGCTTGCCGACGGGCGGGAGTGCGCAAAGAGCCTCGCGGCTGAGGGCAGAAAGTTCGACCTTGCGATGTGCATAGGCGCTACCTTCATTTTCGGCGCCCTGGAGGATACCATCACCGCCCTGGAGCCATGCCTGGCGGACGGCGGCGTGCTGGCGATCGGTGAGGCCACGCTCAACGACCTGGAGGGCGCCGAGGCCTTCCGCAGAGAGGTTTCTGCGGAGATCGCGCTGCGCACGGACTATGAGTTGCTGCAGATCATCGGGCAGCGGGGGTACGACCTGACGTACATGATCGAGGCGTCGCTGTCGGATTGGGACAGGTACGAGTCGCTGCAGTGGCTGGCGCTCCATCGCAACCTGGCGGCCCAACCCGGCGACGCAACCGCACGGGCCTTCTGGGAGAGGAAGCGCAAGGAACAGGCAGCCTTCATCCAGAAAGAGCGCAAGTTCTTCGGCTGGAAGATATTTGTACTGGAGCGGCTTGCGGACCTGGGACTGTAGCAAGGGTGCAGACCT
>JAUYEF010000308.1 GCA_030691635.1 Bacillota bacterium | reverse complement strand
GAGCCTGTGTAAGACCCGGCTTGCCGGGCAGCGGGCGTGGAAGCAGGAACCGAGCGCCTGATGGGACGGTGTCCTAGATGGGTAAGTTTCGGAGAACGGAGCAGCTAATGAAACTGAGAGTGAAGAATGAGGATGTCCGGGTCGACGAAGTCTCCACGATAGACATCGAGTCATCCGGCCCTTACGCCGTCTACGAACTGAAGAAGGCCGGCTGGAACACTCTCGACGCGCTGGCCCGGGTCGCTCGGGCGTTGGGAGTCCCTCACTCGATCTTCTCCTACGGCGGCCGCAAGGACAGGCATGCCCTGACTACCCAGACCGTGACCGCACGCTCGAGCCGCGACCTGAGCATCGACCAGGAAGGATGCTCGCTGACGTGCCTGGGCCGTAGCGCCCGTCCGATGGGCCCTGACCTCATCAGGTCCAACAAGTTCGAGATCACCCTGCGGTCGATGTCCAATGAAGAGGTCGCCACAGTCGACCACCGGGAGTACCTGGTGTCCCGTTTCGGCTGCCCTAACTTCTTCGACGACCAGCGGTTCGGGAGCATGGAGAAAAAGCGGGGGTTTGTGGCGGAACGCATGCTGAAGCGCCACTGGAGAGGCGCCGTCGAGCTTTTCCTGACGGCCGAATACAGGAACGAGAGCACAGAGCAGAGGGAGCGTAGGGAATTCTACGCGGCCAACTGGGACAACTGGGAGGCCTGCGGTAGGGGCGCCAAGACCCAGTTCGAGCACGATATGATCCGCGAGCTCTGCCAGAAGCCTCCCGACTACGTGGGCGCGCTGCAGGCCATTCCGGCGCCGGAACTGTCTATGCTGTTCTCGGCTTACCAGGGCTTTCTATGGAATGAGATGCTCCGACGGTATCTCGGCCGGCTGGACATACCGCTCGGAGAGTATCCTGGCGTAGCAGGCCCGTACCTGTTCTATGAAGACCTGTCCGACACTCATCTCGAGAAGTTGAAGGGCCTCCAGATACCGACAGCGGGGTCGAAACTTGCCTTCCAGGACCCTGAGGTCGAGGTGCTGTACGACTCTGTGCTGCTGGAAAAGGGCCTTGACCGGGGCAGTTTCAACTTGCGTCGCATCCGGCAGGCATACTTCAAGTCGGTCCAGCGAGCGACGATCGTCATCCCGACGGGGTTCTCCGTCGATGAGGCGGAGGCTGATGAGACATATGACGGTCATCTCAAGATGACCGTCAGGTTCGAGCTGCCGCGCGGCGCCTACGGGACGATGATGGTAAAGGCGCTGCTCACGGAGATATTCACGTAGATTCACGCGCTAAGATCGCGGCGCTGCTGCACCCCTCTGGGCGCCCCTGCCCTGGGCTGGCGCCACTCCGAAAAGCGTCTTCAGGAAGTCCAGCGCCTTCGCCCAGATAGGCCGCGCGAGGAGCATGTTCAGCTGCCTGGCCTCGGCCATGAGCTCCTCGACTCGGGCTTCCAGTTCCGATGATTTCTTGACGGCGGCTGCGTGCTGGCCGGCGACATTCTTCGCCTGTGTGTTCAGCTTCTCGAGCGAAGTCTTTGCGGCCTGCTGCGCCTCCACCAGCTTGAGCCGCTCGAGTTCGAGACCGGACACACGGTTCCTGAGTTCCCGGGCCTCGTTCTTGAGCCTGGCGTTCTCTCCCCTGAACGCGAGGATCATGGTCTCAGCCTGCCGCGAGTCCTCCCTGGTCTTGCGCAGTTGCTCCTCAATGTCCCTTATCCTCAAGAGGTAACGCCTCCTTCTGTCCTCGTCCAGGTAGTATGCTCCTCCTGCGAGCCTGGTGAAGTAGCTGTAGTCTCGGAGGTGGGTCGCGACTTGAGACCTGTCCGCATGGACACGGCACAGCGCAAGCGCGTCGCGGATCTCGCACGCCGTCATCGGGACTCGAGCAGCCTGCAGCACCGCTTCCACCTGCGCCCCGAGTCCGGGGTCACATTGAGCGACCGCATTCTCGAATGCCGTCTGGATACGCTCGCCGGTCTCGCCCATGCTCTCGTCGTGACGGCCTGTGGGCGCGATCTCGTAGGCAGGGGGCCACCCTCCCAGCGACACCATCCGGACCTCGTCGCCGTGGGAGATCCCGAGTGACTCCCAGAACCCGTGGGGGAACTGCACCAGCGCGGCCCCGCCGTCGCCGTGCACGGTCACATGCACGTCAAGCGGCCCCTTGATGGACGCGACGAAACGCCCGGCCGGGAAGAGCCCAGAGGTCTCCCAGTAGATCTGCAGCCTGGAGTTCAGGATGTCGGAGCCGGTGACGAAGAAACACGCGGATCTGGCGGCAAATGAGTTCTGGTCCCGGTCCACGGACGAGACAAGTTTGGGTTCCTGGTCGTCGCTAGCCCTGCCCACGAGGCCGAGTGACCAGTCGCCCGCGGGCGAGGCACCCAGGTGGGCGCGGGCGTCGGCGATCCAATCAAACTCAGGGGCGAGCGCCCAGCCGCCGTGGATGCGCGTGAAGAGCTGGTCCGTCGAGAGCACCTGTTGTACGCTGCCGACATTCGCGATCTTGTTCCAATCCGACTTGACCTGCCCGATGATCTCCGAATCGCTTGCGTAGCCCTTTTCCCCTATTGCCGTCATCACCGACTGCTGGATCTCTGTGACCGACGCCCCGCGGTCTTTGCGGAAGACTCCATCTTGGGCGCACACTAGCCGGCCGTCGGCTTCGAGCGCTTTACGCATCTCGTCTTTGGTAAGGTCAGCGCGGTGCCACTTACGCAGCGCTCCGCACGCGTCCTGCCACGCCAGCGGTTCCGGCGCGCCCTCCTCGATGAGGGTCCAAAGCGCCGCGCTGAGCCTCTGGACGTGCACGAAACGCGGGCCCAGTCTCTGGAATCCGGCGTCACTCAACAGCAGTGCCAGGTTCCAGATGGCTCGTCCGGAGAGGCGAGTGCCCTTGAGCCCGAGGCCTTCCTTGATCTCCGCCAGCGTGACCTCGATCTTCTTGAGCCGGCCGAAGTGCTGGGCGCAGGCGTCGTAGAAGATCCCCGGGTCCGCCCAGGCGCCCCGGCCTATCTCGGATAGGCCGGCGCCCGCCGCGATTTCGCCCAGCCGCATGCAGACCAGGTCCGTAAACCGCTTCGGGTACGACCAGTGGCGCGAATCTGGGGCGCTCGGCAGGTTCGACGCAGACCACCTGTATACGTCAAGGGCAGTCCGGGCGGCCTTGAGCGCCCGGATCCACTGGTCTTCGAGCTGACCAGAAAAGTCCTTCAGCCAGAGGAAGTCGCCAAGGGCGCAGAACCTCTCATCCGACGCGGCCTGCTCGAACAGCGCTTTGTCTAGCATGCCCTTTATGCCTGTAACCTGGTTGAGAACGGTGTCGATCTCAACCGGGCGCCGTGTGAGCGCCATCCAGTCATGCATGAGGTCGAGCGGCTCTGGCTGCGACGCGACCTGCACACGCGTCGAGGTGCAGGACAGGGCGCCGCCCTCTCGCAGGAGGCGAGAGACCTTGCGCCACTCCTGTTTGCCCATCAGCGAACCCTTCCCGTTCCCCACGATGAAGTCCAGGGCCTTCCCCCACTCCATCGCCTTGCGCTCGAGCTGGGACAGCATGCCGGTCAGGCGGAGTTTCTTCTGCTGGAAGGCATAGCGGGTGATGAACAGGGGGCCCAGCACAATAGCCCTGCCCTCCTGTTCGAGGTCGCGCAAGATCGCTTTGCAGGCCTGGCGAACGATATCCCGGCCCTCTGGGTCAAGGCCGGGGAAACAGGCGTCGAGCACATCCTCAGCGAGCACCGCCCGGTCGTCAGTGCCGGCGGAAAGCACCTTCTCGAGAAACCTGGCCCTGATCTCCAGCCGGGCGACTCGCGAGACCTCGGGCGGCGCTTTCAGCGCCACCAGCGCGAAGGCGCTTGCCGCGCCGGCGAGGTTGCCGGCCCGGAGGCTCAAGTATCCTTCTGTGAGCCTCTCAGACCATGTGTCAGTGACAGCAGCCATAAGCGAAAGACCTCCAGGTGGTCGTGTTTGACCGTCGCCAGATGATTCAACCTGGAGGTGAGTATTCCCTGCCACTATTTCCCAGTTTTTACAACTTAAGGGGGCTTATGTTCCGGCTGTACTTCTATGTGAGCACACCAAGCCTGTCTGAGAGGGCCAGGAGCCACTCCGCCATGGCGAATGCCTCTGGCAGGAACGCTCGGTGGTCCTTCCACGAAGACTCGCGGGTCTCGACTTCCAGCAAGAACGGCTCATGGTAATCGATCCTGCCGAAGCGCGAGGCGAACTTGCGCCAGTCGATGACGCCTTCTCCAGGGATCTGGTGGTCGTCGCGCTCTCCGCGGTTATCCGAGATGTGGACGGAGATAAGGCGGTCACCGAACTCGCCGAGGAAGTCAAACTCTCGCGGTCTGAGGTTATGGTGGGACGAATCGTAGCAGAAACCGACGCGCTCTGATGGAAACGCGCCGAGCACGGCCCGCAACACCGCGGGTGAGCATGGGCTCGGCAGGTTCTCGACGGCGATCCTCACACTTTCCGGCGACCCATCCACGATGGCCCGGACCGAGGAGTTGATGGTTCGGATCGTTTCTTCCTCCGCGATCTCGAGCCAGCCATGCGGGTGGACGATCACCACACCGGCGCCGAGCGTCGCAGCGGCCCTGACCGCCACCAGCGCGTCTTCGACCGCGCTATGTCGAGCGCCGGCATCGGGCGACGCCATGTCGTGATGAAACGGCGCATGGATGGAGGTGATGCCCACGCCCGTGCGGGACCGCAGGTCTCGAAGCCGCTCAAGCCCTGCGGCAGCGCTGTATCCCGAGTGGCCGACATTGCCGCCCGCTAGGGATACTGATCCGAAGCCCTCCTCTCCCACCGCAGCCATCATATCGCCGATCTCTACGGAGTAGTCGAAGGTTGTGCCTATGGCCGTATCGAGGCGGCCCGCGGTGCGCCTTGCGACAAGGCCCTTGAGCTCCGCGGGCGATGCGTCGCCCAGCCGGCTGAATATGTCGTTCTCAAGGCTTTCGGCGTGGGGAAGCACCAGCGACACAGTGCGGGATGCCTGCCTGTGGCGCGCCGCGATATCGCGCATCCGGCGAGAGAGGCCCATGTGCCTGAACTGGGTGGTCTTATCCGCATACCAGACAAGTCTCTCTTCCCATGACTTGGGCTGTGCCACCGGGTCGAGGATTGAGTCGAGCATGTGCTTGCCGACTGCGGTCGCGAGCTCCGGCACGTTCTCGCGGCACACGACCTGTGCTGAGAGAAAAGCATGATCACGGCTTGCGTGAGTGCCCGTGTACTTCTCCGCGAGCCTACCCTTGCCGATGTCGTGCAGGAGCGCCGCGCTCTCTGTGAGATGCAGGTCGATGGTCTCGCCCTTCTCCCGCAGAAGGCGGGCGAGTTGCACGGCGACATCCGCCACCGCAAGAGAATGCAGGACCACGAACTCGTCCACCTGGTACTTGGAGAGCATCTCGAGGCAGTCGTCGCGAGAGGGAAAAGCCATTCTCCCATCTCCCATCAGGCGTCTTGAGGCCTTGGAGGCCAAGCCCAAGGGAATTCCACGCAGACCTCCCTCCTCCCTCCTGTGCCTTTGGGCCATGCTTGAGCTATCGCCAGTCGCCCGGCTCCTCACCTTCGCCGCCATCCCGGATCTTGTCCAGGATCGCGCCGGTGAGCATCGGAAGCCTGTCGAGTATCCGCTCGACCGGGCTTCCCGCGCTCAGTGGGTAGACCTCGACCTGGTCTGCCTTGACCACTATGAGCGCCCGGGGAGATACGCGGGCGCCCGTCGCGAACACGGCATGGCCCTCCTTTGCCTTGCCGCATTCGCGCTCAGAAGCGCCGGAAGACGCTCCGGCGCCGCTCGACCCAAGCCCGAACACCACATCAACTACGGGGACCAGCGTGATGTCGCCGATCTTGATGGGGTCGCCAATGACGGTCTTGGACGATATCAGGCGCTCGATGCTCTGGCCGAGCGCACCGAGCGATTCGCCAAATGGTTCCAATCACACCACCCCTCTCATAATCTGCCAGTTCTTCCTGCCCTATTCAGACGCGAGGCAGGTGTCATCCAGCGGCGTGCGCGACACAGTCAGACGCGAGGCAGGTGTCATCCGCGGGCGCTCGCGGCAGTATGCATAGAAGTGACGCAACGCTGGGACGAGGCGGGAGCGGCGGGTGCCAAGAAGACGGTCTGGTGTCAAGGGGCAGCATGTGGGCGTCCTCGGCATAGCCGGGACTTATATCGGCACCGTGATTGGCGCAGGGTTTGCCTCGGGCCAGGAGGTCTACCAGTTCTTCGGACATTTCGGTCTGTGGGGCGCGCTGGGGATCTGCCTCGCGGCTGCGCTGTTTGTGTGGTTCGGGTTCACCATAGTCGAGGCCGGCCGGCAACTGGGCTCGTCCTCACACTCGAGCCTCGTCGGCAGCATGGCCGGCCGCCTTTCCCCCACGCTGGACGCATCCATCACATTCTTCCTGTTCGGCGGGATAGTGGCGATGCTGTCAGGGGCGGGCGCTGTGGCTTTCGAGCAGTTTGGGGTCCCCCGTCTCGCAGGCTCTCTGGCCATGGCCGGCTTGTCCGCACTGACCGTCATGTTCGGGTTCAGGGGGATCGTCGTCGCGATAAGCGCCTTCGTCCCTTTCATACTTGCGGTGGTCGTGTGTGTTAGCGCAATCACGCTGGTCGGCGCCGGCCTTGATGCCCGCGCGCTCTCCTATGCGGAGCCGTCGCGCGCGCCCGTCGGCACATGGGTGGGTTCGGCGATCATCTACGTCTCGTACAACTTGCTGACTGCGTCCGCAGTGTTGGCCCCTCTGGGGCCGGCGGCTGGGACAAGGCGCAGGATACTTGGGGGCGTGCTGCTGGGGGGCGCGGGGCTGGGCCTCGCCGCCATGGCCATACACCTGGCCATACTCAGCCTCTTGCCGGCTTCGGCTACGCGCGACATCCCGATGGCCTACATCGCGTCAAGACTGGGGACGCCGGTCAAGGCTGCCTACACGATCGTGCTGCTCGCCGAGATATACAGCACGGCCGTTGCGGACCTCTACGGCCTTTCCGCTCGCTTCTCGCGGCCGCAGAGCCGTGCGTTCACAGTCACGATCCTCCTGGCAAGTGTCCTGGCCCTCGCGGGCGCAAGGCTGGGGTTCACCAGTGTGGTTCGCACCGTCTATCCTGCGGCGGGATACGCAGGCATCGTGCTTCTCGTGTGCCTGCTGCTACAGGCGCCCAGACTGCTGCGGCGCATGTAGCCTCCGCAGCCGCGCTGCCACGGTCGCCCCTCCGGCGACCCCCCCGACTATGACGGTCCTTTCGATCTTCATGCCTTCCATTCGCATTCCTCACTTCGTGGCTCAGGCGACGGGCGTCTCCGGGCCGGGCGGCTTTCTCAGCCGCATCAAGATCACCTGATCGTCCTGCCTGATCTCAAGCGGTTCGAAGCCCGCCGCACAGGCATGGTGGCGGAACCCTGCTAAGTCTTGCTGCTTCCGTGCCCAGGGAGCGCCGTAGCCTGCGCGGACGCTCCTACCGTGCATCTCCACGTCCAGCCACACAACGAAGACGTCCTCCTCCCTGTCACCGCGCGGAGGTATGGCGATGTCCCATACCCAGAAGTCCGCGCCGCGCTTGAGAACGCGCCAGGCTTCCTTGAATACCTTTTCCTGATCATCAGGCTCCATGTACATCAGGCTGAAGAACGCGGCACACGCGTCGAAACTCTCGTCCAGGAATCTCATGTCCGTGGCGTCCATCTCGATCATCAGCGCCGCGCTTCCAGCCTCTCTGGCTTCGGTCAGCTCTTTGCTCCACTTGTCTATGGAGATAGCCCGCTCGCCAAGAAGCCGGCCGATGATGCCTTCTCCTCCACCGCCCACGTCAAGGACTCGGCCCGGAAGATCGATGCCTGACATCTTGACCGTCTGCCTGACCTCGAACAGGTTCACTGGCTCCCACCCCTGGCCTGGATGTTCGCTTCGCCGTGGCTTGCCGTGGTGGGAGCAGCCCCGGCCGGAGTGTGCGGTTTGAAGTATCTCCCAGGAAGAGTCAGTGAAATCAGCGCGGCCGGCGCCAGCAGCAGCGTTATCCTCATGAGAGTCGTCGCCAGGCCCATGCGGTCGGCCATGGCGCCAACAAGGCTCACAACAAGCCCGCCGACGGACCAGCCCAGACCCATAACCATCCCGCCGGCCATCCCGCGGTTCTCAGGAAAGAGGTCCTGGGCCATCACCACTGTAACGGGGTTGAAGGAGTTCATCGCGAACCCACCGAGCGCCAGGAACAGCCATGTCCAGATGCCGCTCGATTTCAGGAGCAGCAGATAGGACACAAGGATCAGAGACGTGCCGAGCGTGATGACGGTCTTCCGGCCGATGGTGTCGCTGAGGTAACCCCCGACCACGCTCCCAAACGTGCCTGCCCCAGTGTGCACGAGAAGTGCCACGCCCACGAGAAGCAGCGGGAAACCTGTCTGCCTGAGGTGCACCGATAAGAACGAGCTGAACGTCGTGCCCACGGTGCTCCTCATGGCCACGATGACCCATATGGTGAGGAACACCTTCAGTCTGTCTCCGGTCAGCGAGAGCGAGAACCGCCCGCCATTCTTGCGGCCCTCGCGCCGCGCCGATCGCGCGAACCTGGACAGGAACAGAGATGCCAGCACGGTCGGCACGGCCAGGAGCCAGAGGCTCCGGAGCCCAAACGAGCTGACGATCCCGAGCGACATCACCGGCCCGACGGCGTAGCCGACAGTGCCTCCCGCCAGGAACAGCGCCATCGGAAGCCCTGCAGGCGGCACCGTCGAGGCTGCGTGAGGGTGGAACGCCGCGGTCGAAAGGCCCGCTATGACCAAAAGAGGGATCAGCATGCTCGCGTTGGGTACGAGCGCGATGGAGCATGTGGCGATGGCAGTGATTATGGGCCATGTGAATATGTTGGGCTTCACCGTGGCTTTGTCCAGCATGTAGCCGAACAGCGGCTGGAAAAGGGACGTGGCGAGGGTGGACGCCGAAGCCAGGACGCCTGCCATCGTCAGGCTCAGCCTGAAGTGATCGATGAGCACAGGCATCAGCGCGCCGAGGTAGGAGTTGTACGTGTCGTTCAGACCGTGAACGGTAGAGCACAGGAGCGCAGTTCCGGTCGACGTTTCCAGCCATTTCCGGAACAGGCCGGCCCGTGTCTGTGGTGTGGCCTTCAATGCTTCCTGCGTTGGTGAGTTCAACGGGCGGCCCCCTGTTTCTGCCTGCTACGTGGCCGACAACACCTCGGCCATCTCGAAAGACTCTTTGTTCAAAGGCTTCTTTGAGGATGCGGCGGCTCCCAGATCGACCACCGAGATCCTCCCGTTCTCCTGGCCGACGAGTTTGCCGTGAGTGCCCTGGACCAGCAGTTCAACCGCATGGTAGCCCAGCGTGGATGCTAGCACTCTGTCCTGCGCGGTCGGCGTTCCGCCGCGCTGGATGTGTCCCAGCGTGATGACCCTGAGGTCATACCCGGTCCTCCGCCGGATCTCGGCGGAAACGGTTGGGGCGTCTCCCGCGCCCTCTGCCAGGATGATTATGGAATGCCTCTTCCGCCTCGCGACGCTGTTCCTCAGCCGCTGGCAGACGCGCTCGTAATCTATCCCGAACTCGGGAACGATGATGGATTCCGCGCCACAGGCAACCCCAGAGGTGAGAGCAAGGAACCCTGACGACCGGCCCATGACTTCCACGATGAAAGTCCTCTCCAGCGCCTCGGCCGTGTCCCTGACTTTGTCCACTGCGTCGCAAATCGTGTTCACAGCCGTGTCAAAACCGATGCTTGTGTCGCTGTACGGTATGTCGTTGTCGATCGTTCCGGGGATGCAGTTGGCCGGGATGCCAGCGTCGTCGATCACCTGTGCCGCTCGCACAGTCCCGTCGCCGCCCACCAGCAACAGGCCATCTATGGCATTATCCCGCAGGATGTCGAGCGCGCGCTTCTGCCCCTCCGGAGTCCGGAACTCCTCGCTCCTGCCGGTGTACAGGATCGTGCCGCCCCTGTAGATTATATCTGCCACGGACGAGGTGTCCAGCAGGACCATATCGTTCTGAAGCAGGCCATGCAGGCCACGCCTGATACCGATCACCTGGCATCCCCGGAATATCGTCGTCCTGACTACGGCGCGCACTGCCGCATTCATCCCGGGCGCATCTCCCCCGCTGGTCAAGACGCCAATGAGCATTTTTCTCCCTCCAGATAGCGCGGCCACTGGACTCCTTGCCTCAGATGTGCTTGCAGTAGACGCGATAGGTCTTGTGGTGTATGCCTTTGAGCCGCCGTACCTGCCGTATCATGGTCGTATTCGTTTCCAGGACGGTCGAGCCCTCTCCCCACGTGTACCCGAGCCTGAGCGCCTCCCGGAGCGTCGAGTAGTACAGGTACTGCGTGACGCCCTTGTTGTGAAACTCGGGCACCACAAACGTGATGAACATCACAACAGTGTCTATGCTGCGGCGCCCGAGCAGGTATGTGATCCAACCTGTCGGGAACAACCGGCCGTTCATCCGTTTGAGAACCTGGTTGTAGTCCGGGAGCGCCACGGAGAGGCCGACTGGCTTGCCGCCCGCTCTGGCGATGCGAGTCAGTTCGGGGACGCCGACTCCACGCAGCCTGCGGCCCATGGCGAGGATCTCTTCAATGGTCGGCGGGATGAGGTCCGGCCACTCGCCGGGCATGGAGGCGTCGAGCACTTGCTTGATGTCCTGGGCCTCTGACTCCAGCCTCTTGAAATCGACCGGGTCGGCACGGAAGCCGTACCGCGCGACAGCATACTCGAGGGCCTCGGGAGGCGGAGGTATGCTATCGAGCGGCGTGCGGAAGGCGAAGTAATCGTAGAGTTTCTGGAACCCGCAGGCCTCGAACAACCTCGGGTAGTAGGGCGGGTTGTATGCCTGGAAGAGAGCGGGCATGTGCTCGAACCCTTCAACCAGCACGCCACGCTGCTCGTCTCCGTTGGTCGGGGACACCGGGCCCTTCACCCGGACAGCTCCGGCTCCAGCAAGGAACCTGGACGCATGGTCGAAAAGCGCTCCTGCGACGGCCACAACGTCTACGCTCTCGAACTGAGACACATAACCGTCGTTTGCGCCCTTGGCCTGGTTGAACTTCGTGTCCAGGCCGGCAAGCAGGCGGCCCACAGGCCGGCCGGCCGCCAGGGCGACCAGGAACCGCCAGGGCCCTGTCTGCAGCAGCGGATTGCTGGCAGGCGACATCACGGCCGCGGCGTCCTGCAGCAATGGGGGGACCCATCGCGGGTAATCCTTGTATATCGCCCACGGGAATCGAATGTACTGCCTCTTGGTAGACGCATCTGCGACTTCCAGTACTTCAATGACGCTCACGGTCCCTGCCTCCGTGCCGCCTACTTGGCAGAGCGCGCCTTCACCCCGGCCATGGCCTCCAACGGCTTGATCATGGACTGGTTTCCAAGACGCCCGTCTTCCTCTTTCTCAGCCACCGAGAGGAGCTGCTGGGCGATCGCGGCGCCGGGGAGCGCCACGCCCATCTCGCGCGCGAAGTTCATGACGAGCCTCATGTCCTTCTGGTGCAACTTGACCATGAAACCAGGAGCGAAGTCACCCTTGAGCACTCGTGGCCCGTAGTTCGACATCGACCATGACCCGGCGGCGCCGCCGGAGATGGCCTCAAGCACCTTGTCGACATCGAGGCCTGCCGCCGCGGCCAGCACAAAAGCCTCGGCGAACGACAATATGGTCAGTGCGCAGGCAATCTGGTTGCACATCTTGGTGACCTGCCCGTTGCCGACCGGCCCCATATGCGTGATCTTCTTGCCCATCGCGTTGAACACCGGCGTGACGCGCTCGAGCGCCTTCTCAGAGCCGCCCACCATGATCGAGAGCGTGCCTGCGACGGCGCCTTTGTCGCCGCCGCTCACCGGGGCGTCGAGCATCTCGACTCCCTTCGCAGCCAGCTCCTCCGCGATTTTCCGCGTCGCAGTGGCGGAGATGGTGCTCATGTCGATAACGATGGAGCCTGACTTGACACCGTGGATCACGCCGTTCTCCCCGAGGATCACCTGCTCCACGTCAGGGGTATCGCTCACCATGGTGATGATAACGTCGCTCTGTCCTGCGACCTCTTTGGGCGAACCGGCAGGTTTCGCGCCCATGGCGACCAGCGCATCCATCTTGCTCTTTGTCCTGTTGTAGACCGTTACGGGGAAGCCCGCTTTAATCAGATTCGTGGCCATGGCCTTGCCCATGATGCCGAGGCCGATAAAACCTACGTTCATCGAAGTCCCTCCTAGTGCTTTTTGTTCGGGTCGAGCTGGTGCAGCGGAGGCTGCACATGGTCAGGTATGGCGCAACGGTATTTTTTGCCCTCAGTCTTCTCCCGGAACTCGACCCACGCTTTT
>JAUYEF010000305.1 GCA_030691635.1 Bacillota bacterium | reverse complement strand
ACCGCGGAATGGACTGCTCGGCAGTCACGTTCGCTCCAAGTGCAGTCTGGGACTACCGGTCGCTCGTCGAATGGACTACCTTGGCAGTCCGTTCACCGCAGACTAGACTGTCTGGCAATCTAGTCTGCGGCAATGCGGTCTTCCGCACCGAGCATGCAGGAGGCCGCTCCTCATGCAGGCGCAGTTCAGCTCATGCCCCGGCCCGGAACCATCCTTGGAAACAGACGTTCAGGCCTTGCAAAGCAATGATTCATAAGATACCACAAACACTCGTTCGGTAACATTCTTATTGCTTACTTTGGGGGACATTTTGGCTGTTCATTGACATTTAGTGAATAGACAAGGGGGTGGCTGCCCTGACCGATCGCCTCGCTGGTCACCGGAGTCATGAATGAAACGAAACGGGTGACGTTCCGCCCGCTTCGATCAACTGCAACAGGATGCCCGGGACAGACTACGCGAACATCACTTTCATCATATTCGTCGTGCCCGGCACGCCCACGGGCACGCCGGCGGTGATGACTACGACATCGCCCTCCCGGACGATCCCGGAGGCCAGCGCAGCGTTGACTGAGCGTTCGAGCAGGAGGTCGGTATTTGTTGTGGCTTCGATCAAGACAGGGTAAGTCCCCCAGAGCAGGGCGAGTCTCCGCATCAACCGTGGATCCGTCGTCGCTGCGACGATGGGTGCAGCCGGCCTGTGCTTTGCGACCATGCGCGTCGTGTGGCCTGACTGCGTTGGAGTGATGATGGCTGCGGCGCCCAGTTCGGCCGCCGTCGTGCAGCTCGCGTGACTCACGGCACCCGTCACCGAGGCGGGTGTCGTGCCGTTCGCCTGGGTCCCCCCGCCGGCGATCGTCGCCGGCTCCGTGCCGGAGTACCTGGCCATGAGGTGCGCGAACTCCGGCGAGCCCTCCGTCTTCTCGGCAATGCGAGCCATCATCTTGACGGACTCGACCGGGTACCTGCCTGTCGCCGTCTCGGCGGAGAGCATAACGGCATCCGTCCCGTCCAGGATCGCGTTCGCCACATCGCTGGCCTCCGCGCGCGTCGGCCTCGGCCTCTGCACCATGGATTCAAGCATCTGTGTCGCCGTGATGACGGGCTTGCCCAGCCTGACAGCCTTATCTATCATGGTCTTCTGGAGAAGCGGCACCTCTTCGGTCGGGATCTCGACGCCCAGGTCACCCCGCGCGACCATCAGTCCGTCCGCCACCGCCAGGATCTCGTCAAGGTTATCCACGCCTTCGCGGCTCTCTATCTTGGCGATCACCATCATGCTCCCGCCGGACTCCTCAATGATCCTGCGGATGTCGAGCACGTCCTGCGCCTTGCGCACGAACGAGGCCGCGACCATGTCGGCCCCGCACCGCAGCCCGAAGAGGATGTCGGACATGTCCTGCTCGGATACCGATGGAAGAGACACCGGACAGCCCGGCAGGTTCACCTTCTTGCCGTCGGTTATGACGCCACCGCTTTTGACCTGCGTGACGATGTGATCAGCCGCGATGCTCTTGACGACCAGCGCGATGTTGCCGTCGTCGAGGAGGATCTCGCGCCCCCCAGCTGCGTCGCCCACGATGCCCGGGTACCGCACCCAGGCCTGAGACGAATCGCCGGTGACTTCTCCCGTGCGCAGCACGAATGTCGAGCCCTCCACGAGGCTCGCCGACCCGCCGGCGAACTTGCCGAGCCTGATCTCGGGGCCCTTTGTGTCGATCATGAGGGCCACTGGAACGCCACAAGCCTCAGCAGACGCACGCACTGTCTCCATCCATTTGCCGTGCGTCTCATGGTTACCGTGGGAAAAATTGAAGCGGGCGACGTTTACGCCCGCCTCGATCATCTGCAAAAGGATATCTGGCGACTGGCTCGCAGGCCCGATCGTCGCCACTATTTTGGCCTTCCTCACGCCCATTCGCCTACTTTGGCCTACTCCCCTACTTTAATGGTGACCGGGTTCACTGCTCGGATGATCTCTTGTGCGTCCCCTACTTCGCAACCTGCTACGAGCACTTCATATAGCGCTTCGTCGCCGTCGGGTGGTTCCCTCCTCGACATGGCAAGAATCCCTTCCCGCTTGAGCAAGGCAACGATGCGCTCAACTCGCGACCTGCTTACGCAGGCGTAGACCACGCCCCACAAGAGACTAATCCTCCTCAACCCATACCGAGCCTTCTCCAAGCAGGTCTTCGGCCCTCGTGACGAACCCATCGTCCAGGCGAACCCAGAACTTCGGATCTGCCGCTATGATCTTGGCCCGGCCCTCTAGGTGTATATGTACAGGGGTTTCTCCATGATATCTTAAGAGCAGCGCCTTGAGCCTGTCGAGCGCGCCCTCCTTGTCCGACACGCGAATGTGGACGATTGTGTCCACGGAGAGCGGTCTGATCTCCTCCGCGATCACTTTCGTCTCTTCTTCCTGCACAGAAAGCCTTCCCCGCACCAGCAGCGGCGCCTGGTCTTCAAGAATCGCCTGGTACCGCTGGTATGTTCGCGGGAAGAGAATCGTCTCGATCGTCCCCGTCAAGTCTTCGAGCGTGAGGAACAGCATCACGTCCCCGTTCCTCGTCACAAACCGTTTCTGGCCCGAGACGAGCCCCGCGACCGCGACGCCGGCGCCGTCCTCCTGCTCCGAGAGCTGCGCCTGCGGGACCGCGCCCGCCCGCTCCATCTGCACCTTGTAGCGCGCGAGCGGGTGGCCGCTGGTGTACAGGCCCAGCAGCTCCTTTTCCATGGCCAGCATCGCCTGCTCAGGATACTCGTCGAGCGGAGGAAGATCGTCGGCGACGTCGTCCTCCATCTCCACGCCACCCGCGTCGAACAGGGTCATCTGGCCGTTCTGCTTCAGCTTCTGTCCGGCCGCCGCGATGTTCAGAGTCCTCTCGAGCACCGCGATCATCTGCGACCTGCGGGCGCCCACACAATCGAAGGCGCCGCACTTGATCAGCGACTCGATGGCCCGCCTGTTGAGCATCCTGCTGTCCGTCCGCTCACAGAAGTCACGGAGCGAGCGGAACGGGCCCTTCTCATCGCGGACCTTCAGCATATGGTCCACTGCCATGCGGCCCACGTTCTTGACCGTCGCCAGCCCCACCCGTAACCCCTTGCCTTCAAGGCTGAACTCGGCCCGGCTACGGTTGATGTCCGGCGGCAGGATCGAAAGGTGCATCCGTCTACACTCTTCTACGTACAAAGCCACTTTTTCATTAGACCCCATGATGCTGGTGAGCAGAGACGCCATGAATTCCGCCGGGTAGTGCGCTTTGAGATATGCCGTCTGGAAGGCCACAAGCGCGTACGCGGCGGCGTGGGCTCTGTTGAAGCCATAGTTCGCAAACTTCATGATCAAGTCGTAGACTTGGTCGGCCATGTACTTGTCCAGGCCACGCGACAGGCAGCCTTTGACGAACAGATCACGCTGCTCGTCCAGCAGGTCTTTCTTCTTTTTCCCAACCGCCCGCCTGAGCACATCCGCCTGGCCCGCCGTGAACCCCGCCAGCGCCATCACTATCTGGATGATCTGCTCCTGGTAGATCATGATGCCGTACGTGTCCTTCAAGATCGGCTCCAGCGCCGGGTGCAGGTACGTGGGTGTTCCGTTTTTGGACGCAATGAACGCTGGAATGTGCTCCATCGGACCAGGCCGCACGAGCGAGACACTCGCAACGATATCCTCGAACCGCGCCGGCCTGAGCTCTTTCAACACGTCACGCACCCAGCCGCTCTCGAGCTGGAATATGCCAAGCGAGTGACCCTGGGAGAGCAACCGGTACGTCGCCGGGTCATTGAGAGGCGCGTGGGAGATGTCGAAAGATGGGTCCTTGTGCTCGCGGATCAGGTCGCATGTCCTGGCGATCACCGTGAGAGTCCTCAGCCCGAGGAAGTCTATCTTCAGAAGGCCGAGTTCTTCGAGGGCCTCCATCGTGTACTGCGTGATCACCGCGCCCTCCGCCGACCTCTGCAGCGGCACGTACTCGGTGAGCGGGTCCTTCGTGATAACCACGCCGGCCGCATGCACCGACGCATGGCGAGGCATGCCCTCAAGCCTCCGCGCCAGGTCGATGAGTTCAGCGACTTTCTCATCTTCATCAACCATGTGGCGCAGGTCGGGCGACACCTCCAGCGCCTTGTCGAGCGTCATGCCCAGCTGGTACGGGATGGCCTTGGCGATACGGTCGACCTCACCGTATGGCATCTTCAGCGCCCGGCCGACGTCACGCACCACGGCCCTGGCCGCCATCGTGCCGAACGTGACGATCTGCGCCACGCTCTGCTCGCCATATTTCTTGACCACGTAGTCGATGACTTCGCCCCGCCGCTCATAGCACAGGTCGATGTCTATGTCCGGCAGCGTGATGCGCTCGATGTTCAGGAAGCGCTCGAACACCAGGTTTGCGCCCAGAGGCTCCACGTCGGTGATGCCCAGCAGGTACGACACGATGCTTGCCGCCGCCGACCCCCGGCCGGGGCCGACCGGGATTCCGCTGCGCCGGGCATAGTCGATGAAGTCCCAGACGATCAGGAAGTACGCCGGGTAGCCCATCCGCTCGATCATGCCGAGCTCGTACTCCAGCCTCTCGAACACCTCTGGCGACGGGTCCGGGTACCGGTGAGGCAGCCTGTCGTAGCAGAGCTTCCGGAGGTACGTCTCGCCGGTGAAGCCCTCCGGGATCGGGTAGCGTGGCAGCACGAACTTGCCGAACTCGATCTCGACGTTGCACTGCCGCGCGATCTCGACAGTATTCGCCAACGCCTCCGGCTGTGAGGCGAAGACCTCGGCCATCTCCTCAGGCGACTTCAGGTAGAACTCCTCGCCCTGGAACCGCAGCCTGTCCGGGTCGTCCACGCCCTTGTTCGTCTGGATGCACAGAAGGATGTCCTGCGCGCGCGCATCCGCCCTGTGCGTGTAGTGCACGTCGTTCGTGGCCACAAGAGGGATGCCCGTCAGGCGCGAGATCTCTCCCACCGCGTCGTTGACCAGGTCCTGGCCATCCACCCCGTTGTCCTGCAGCTCCAGGTAGAAGTTGCCGCGCCCGAAGAGCGTGTCCATCTCCACCGCTTTCTGCAGAGCGCGCTGGTTGTTCCCCGAGAGGATCAGCCGCGGGATCTCCCCAGCCAGGCAGCTGGACAGCGCGATCAGGTGATCGTGGTACTTCTCCAGTAGCTTCCAGTCGACGCGCGGGCGGTAGTAGAAGCCCTCAAGATGCCCCAGCGACACCAGCCGCATCAGGTTCTTGTAGCCTTCCTGGTCTTTCGCCAGCAGCACAAGGTGGTACGGGTCGTCGTCGAGCCTGACCTCTTTGTCGTGGCGCGTCCGCTGGCTGACATAGACCTCACAGCCCAGGACCGGCTTGATGCCGGCCTGCCTGCACTCCTTGTAGAAGTCTATGATGCCGTGCATGCTCCCGTGGTCCGTGATGGCCAGGGCAGGCATGCCGAGTTCCTTCGCCCTCGCCACCACCTCCGCAATGCGGCAGGCTCCATCAAGCAGGCTGTACTCGGTATGAAGGTGCAGGTGAACAAAGTCCGCCACGACACCTCACTCCTATGGAGGAACTGACAAGTAGCGGCTATGGGCTGGTGCTTGGTCGAAGGCCGCAAAATGGACTTGACCCGGTTCGGCAGACACTTCAGACCGTACAGTAAGAAGCGTAACCCTGACCCGCGTGCACTTTGGGCCATGTGCACTCCACGAGTGCATGTCCCGGCCGCCCAGCGGGCTAAGATACGAGAAACAAAGCCATGTAGTCAGCAATTCCTCGCACCTGCCACCTATCCCTTCGCGCCAGTCTGGGCACACCGCGGACCTGATATTGACAACAATACTGGGCACTGCTCCGGAATGACCCGAGAGTAGCTAAGGACGGGGCGTCATCATTTCCTGGAAATACTTGTCAGGGATATGCTACAATACCTGTGAGGATGGTTAGCACTCATGGAGGAGGATTACCATGCCCTGGAAATGCTGCCCGTTCTGTGGAGGTCTCTCCTACTCGGCAGCGACCCGGTACGACGACTGGTCGTGCCCGTATTGCAGTAAGAACATCACTTCTTCTCCAGAGATCTGGCCACAGCGGGCAAAGCAGGCGCAGACACAGGGCGACAGGAAGTCCGCCTCGTAGCTACTGTACAACAAAGGCTTTCTTATTCCTGCCCGGAAGCGACCATGATGATGGTGGCCGTTGCAGGGTGCGTGTGCTGGGAGAGGGCTAGGATGGGTGCGAACTTGTCTGGGCGTAGCTCCCGGGACCGGCATCCTCAGACCGGCACAAGTCCCGGAGGGGGCAACCCTCACAATCTGGCTTCCGGGCATGGCATGTATCCCGGCCGAGCCGGATGAGGTTGACGTGAAGCGGTTCCGAGAGGTCAGGCGGGACCAGGTCCTGCATCTTGCGCTGCACCTTTTCCGCAGTGCCCTTCTCCAGAGCGAGCCCGAGCCGCCTCGCTATGCGGTGGATGTGAGTGTCCACTGGGAACACCGGCCTGCCGAATGCGAACAGCAAGGTGCAGGCTGCGGTCTTGGGGCCCACTCCCTCAAGGCCCATGAGGAAGTCCCAGGCTTCTGAGGTCGTCATCCCCGCCAGGAAGTCCAGGTTGTACGAACCGGCCTGCTCCTTGATGGCATGGAGGAGGGCCTTGATCCGCCCAGCCTTCTGCGGGCCGAGCCCGCCAATGCGTATCAGACCAACGATCTGATCTTCCTGGGCCGCTGCCACCTGCTCCCACGATGGAAAAGCCTGCTTCAGCCTGGCAAAGGCCTGCTCACTGTTGCGGTCGTTCGTGGCCTGGGAGAGGACGGTCTTGATCAGCGTGTCGACAGGGTCAGTGGCCACCTGCTTGAGGAAGTCCGTGCTCCGCGGTGGGCCGTACTTTTCGTCGAGCCGCCGGGCGATTTCGCGGATGGCGGAGGGAGACGCGCAGTCTGTGCCCGCGCGGCGCGCCCGGTCAGGTGCTGCGCGCCCGCTGCTGGCCTGGTCAGAGGCCGGGCCCACACCGCTGGCCCGCGTGCCCCGGGCTGAGGTCCTGCCTGTCACAGCCGGCTCTCCAGCTCTTTGAACTTTCGGCCGCGCTCTTCGAAGTTCGTGAACATATCGAAACTCGCGCAGGCCGGAGACAGGAGCACCGCCTCGCCTGGCTGGGCAATCCGCCCCGCGCAGGCGACGGCCCCTTCAAAGGTGTTGGCGAAAACGATGGTCGGCAATGGCTTCGATACGGGCTGGCCAGGCTCTCCGGCGTCGGGGGTTGCGGCCAGGGTTGTCGGTGCGTGCGCGGCTGCATTCTCACGCGTCGTAGGCGCGGCTGCACTCTCGCGCGCAACCTCGGCGAAGTCATACAGCGCCTGTGCGATCTTGCGGCTCGTGGCGCCGACCAGGTACAGTATCTTGACCTGGTCCGCAATGACCGAGGCCAGCTCGTCAAACTCGATGCCCTTGT
>JAUYEF010000249.1 GCA_030691635.1 Bacillota bacterium | reverse complement strand
CCATTCCGGTGACGAACAGACTGCCAGGCACGCTCCAGCCTCAACAGGTCCCAATCCATGGGGTGACATATTTGCTGCACGCTTAGCTCTGACATTATCGCTGGGCAACAGCACTGCGCGTTCCTGCTTGATTGATGAGCTCGCCGGGCCAGTGGTATAATCTGTAGTAGAAAACTTAAGAAGCGATTCAATGACGGGGAATAGTAGACGCTTGGGTACGTCAAGCGAGCCGGCGATGGTGTGAGCCCGGTACGGAGCCAGACGCACGAATGGACCCCAGAGAAGCAGACCGAAACGCGAAACGCGGAGTAGTGGTTGCCGGCGGTCCGCCGTTACACGGACAGGGTATGAGGGCCAAGACCCCGTACCTGGTGCAGCGCCTGCTGCTTTGGGGTGGCATACCGAGGAGACTCGTCCCGATGGGACGGGTCTTTTGTCATCTGCAGGAAGGCTCTGGCCGGGACTGGGGCGATAGGGGGTGTGGCATTTGTTTGATGTCCGGGTAGAAGTAGAAGAAGTGAAGGGGTTTTGCGATCTTCCCATGCGGCCAGGAGACTATTTCGAAGTCCGGGGCGGCCGGCTCATCATCCCGGAAGGGAAGCACATGTGCATCTGGGCGCTGCAAAGCCTGTTGCCGATGATCCCTCTCAAGCAACGGACCATAGCAGAAAGCAACGACTGGGTGAACCATACTCACAGGATGATTTGCCCTGATCCCAACGGCATGGTCGTCTACAGGTTCACGAGAATCGGCCTGGATGGAGCGGCTGTCGCAAAGGCAGAGGCCCAGCGGCCGGTGCCTGCGCGAATGCTCGTCGACTCCTCGTGCACAGGATGCGGCAAGTGTGAGGAAGTGTGCAGGTCTGTGTGGCAAGACCGCCCGGAAGACACCGCCTTGTCCCGGATCTGGGTGGAGCGCGCAGTCCACGCGGGCGGTGAACCCACAGCCAGCGGACATGAGGTGAAGGTCTGTCGTCAGTGCGGCAACGCGCCGTGCGTGGAGGCGTGCTCGCCGGGAGCGCTGCGGAGGACCCTTGAGACAGGGGCGGTGGAACTCGACCCGGCCCGGTGCACATCATGCGGAGCATGCGAGGCTGCGTGCAGGTTTGGAGCGGTGAGGATTTCGGGCCGTAGTCCCTCGGGCGCAGGTCATGTGCTGGTCTGCGACCTCTGCGGCGGCTCACCGAAGTGTGTTGAGCAATGTCCCACCGGCGCGATCCGGTACGGGCTCGCGGGCGCTGGGCAGGCCGCAGAACGCGGATAGGGCCGAGATACCCGTAGGCGCCGAGAAGGCACAGAAAGGAAGATGAACCGCAGTGACACGCATACTCACAGGCGATAGGCCGACAGGGCCTCTTCATATAGGGCACTACGTGGGCAAGATCGTGCCGACGCTGGCGGCGCTAGAACACGCCGACGAGGCGTATGTCATGGTGGCCGACTACCATGCTTTCACCACGCACTACCTGGAACCGCTCAGCGTGCGCGATGCCGTCGAGGAAATGGTCATAGACTACCTGGCCGCCGGGATCGACCCCGAGAAGCACGTCGTATTCGTGCAATCTCAAGTCCCTGAGCACCTGGAACTCGCATACCTGCTCGGAGCGCTGACTCCGGTGAGCCATCTCGAACGAGTGCCGACCTACAAGGAGAAGATCCAGGAGACCGGCAGGCCTCCGACGTTTGCGCTGCTGGGATATCCAGTGCTCATGGCTTCGGACATCATGGTCTACCGTGGCGATACGGTTCCGGTCGGCGACGACCAGGTGCCGCACCTTGAGTTCACAAGAGAAGTGGTCAGACGCTTCAACCAGGCCTACGGCTTCGACTTCCCCGAGCCGCAGCCGTACCTGAGCCATGTGCCGCGGCTCGCCGGCCTGGATGGGGAACACAAGATGAGCAAGAGCCTGCACAACCAGATAGACCTGCGGATGAGCGCAGAGGAGACAGAGGCCCGAGTCACCCAGATGGTGACAGACCCGCAGCGCGTCAGGAAATCGGACCCGGGGCGTCCGGAGGTATGCCCGGCCCACCAGTACTACGAGGCCTTCGTGCCGGAAGAGGCAGAAGACATCGCCACCCAGTGCAGGGGCGCCGCGGTGGGCTGCGTCGCGTGCAAGTCGCGGCTGGCCGGCAGGATCAACGACTACTTCCGCGAGCACAGGGCGCGTCGTGCGGAGATCGCGTCAAGGTCCGGTTATGTGAAACAGGTGCTGCATGAGGGTGGCATCGCCGCGCGGAAGACGGCCCGGAGGACGCTTGACGAGGTACACGCGAAACTGGGAATATCGAGGCTCGGGCACTAGACCGGCCGGAGCGACAGATACGCAGGTGTCTCAGATGGCCTCCGTGCGCCTTGAGCGGGCCAGCAACGTGACGCCCGCCAGAACGGCCAGCAGGAGCGCGAGCACCTGCGTCAGCATGAGCCCGGCGATGATGCCCTCGCCTCGCGGGCGCGTGAAGTCCACCAGCAGCCGCACCAGCGACACGACAAGCAGGCTCTTGAGGAAGACTTCGCCTTCCCGTTTCCGGTGGGCGGCCCACCACCACGCGAGCGCGAAGAGCCCGATTGCTGCCAGGCCCTCATACAGCATGCTCGGATGGTGCGGTTCGGTTGTGCCCGGGAACACGATTCCCCACGGCAGTGCGGTTGGGAGCCCGTAGAGTTCGCCGTTTATGAAGTTGCCGAGCCGGACAAACACATGCGCTGCGGGCAGTACCGGTCCGAAGGTGTCCGCCAGAGTCCAGAATGAGATCTTGGTGACCCGCGACGTGATATACCCGCACAGGAGCATAGCCAGTATCGCCCCGTGCGAGCCGAGCCCGCCGTGGTCTATGCGGATTATTTTCGCGGGGTTGTCTTTGAAATACTCCCATGCGGCGATCACGAACGCGATCCTGGCGCCGACGATGATCACCGGCACAAACACCAGGACCAGACCATCAAACCTGTCCCCGTCGATGCCGTAGCGTACCGCCCAGTGGCGCGCGATGAAGTATCCCGTCACCATTGCGCTCGAGACGAGTATCCCGTACCAGTAGATCCGGATAAAGCCGAGGTCGATTGCTACAGGGTTCAAGGAAACGACTCCCACGACTGACGTTCTGGCTGCACCTGCTTAGTGTGTGGCAAAGAGCCTGTCTAATGCTGGCATAACCGCAAGTCTGCGTCAACACCGCCCCATTCCGCCCTGGGCCACGCCACGAGCTTTCAAGACACCGGCGCGGGTTTGCCGGGCCGGCCGGTGAAGCAGGAGCGAACGGCCTACCATGACGAACGCCGCAGAGTTGGACCCAGCCTGAGTGAGGGTTGGAGCGTACGTAACGAACGATGAAGATAAACGGTCAGAAACGGAGCCAGCATAAGCCAAATGGGTACGGCGTTTGCGTTTCAAATGAGATAGAATCATATGAGTTAGCTTAGAGCCAATCCAAGGCATCCTGTTTAGCCAGACTACGAGGTGTTTAATTTATGCCGGCAAAGCAATTTGCGGTCTTGGGACTCGGCCGGTTCGGGGCCAGTGTGGGCCGAGTGCTCAGCGAGATGGGATACGAGGTCCTGGGTGTCGACTCGGACGAAGACAAGGTAAACGATATGAGCAGCGTGCTTACCCAAGCGGTCGTCGCCGACGGCACTGATGAGGCCGCCCTCCAGAGCCTGGGTGTGCGCAACTTAGACTGTGTGGTTGTGGCGGTCGGTGACTTACAGGCGTCCATACTGATGACCGTGGTTCTCAAGGAGATGGGCGTGAAGGAGGTTGTGGCGAAAGCCAGCAGCGATCTCCATGGTCGGGTCTTGACGAAGGTGGGCGCGGACAGGGTTGTGTTCCCTGAACGGGAGATGGGCGCCCGGGTCGCGCAGAACCTTGCGTCTGCCAACATAATCGACTTCATAGAGCTCGCGCCGGACTTCAGCATCGCAGAGGTTTCCGCGACCGGGACACTTGTCGGGAAGTCGCTCCGGCAGCTGAGCTTACGGCAGCGGTTCGGCGTCAACGTCGTCGCAATCAAGAGCGGGTCGGACATAAATGTATCGCCCAAGGCAGATGACGTCATCCAGGAACACGATGTGCTTGTTGTCATTGGGGAAAACCAGTGCATCAGGCATCTTGAGCGTCAGTAAGGGGTCGAGCGATATCTCCATCCGGGTCGGCGGCAGGAAAGTAGTGGTGACTCCAGGTCAGGTCCTGGTTGTTGGCTTCGCGGGCCTGATTCTATTGGGAAGCTTTATCTTGATGCTGCCCTGGTCGACCGCTCCCGGCCAGACTACGGCGTACATTGACGCGCTCTTCACCGCGACAAGCGCCGTGTGCGTCACAGGGCTGATCACTGTGCTCACCGCCACACAATGGACCTTCTTCGGCAAGGTCGTCGTCCTATCGTTGATACAGATGGGCGGGCTGGGAATCATGACCATGTCTGCCCTTTTGATGCTCCTGCTCGGGAGGCGTTTCTCCCTTAAGGAACGTCTGGTGCTGCAGGAAGCGCTGGGTCGGTTCAACCTGGCTGGCCTTGTCAGGTTAACCCGGTACATCCTGATGGTGACGTTCCTGTTCGAAGGAGCTGGCGCGTTATTGCTGTTCCTCAGGTTCAGACTCGACATGCCGGCCCTTCAGGCGGCCTGGTATGGTGTCTTTCACGCTGTGTCTGGGTTCTGCAATGCGGGATTTGATCTTTTCGGCGATAGCCTTGTGCGGTATGTGTCCGACTGGCCTGTGAACCTGATCATGTCCAGCCTCATTCTGTTCGGTGGACTGGGGTTTGTCGTGCTGGTGGAAGTCTATCAGGTCAGGGCCCGGTGGGGGAAGCTCTCGGTGCACTCCAAACTCGCCATCGCCGTTACCGCCTTCTTGCTGGTTTCCGGCACGCTGCTCATATACATCCTGGAATACGACAACCCGTTCACATTGAAGCCCCTCAGAGCAGACGCGAAGTGGCTGGCTTCGTTTTTCCACTCAGTCACACCCAGGACGGCTGGCTTCAACACACTCCCGGTGAATAAGATGACACCGGCGGCTTTGCTTGTCACCATCATCCTCATGTTCATCGGAGCCTCGCCAGGCGGCACCGGAGGCGGCATAAAGACGACCACCTTTGCCGTACTCCTGCTCACTGTCACATCGATAACCGGCGGCTCCGAACGACTCGCCTTTAACAAGCGCATTCCCCGCGACACCATGGAGAAGTCGCTTTCGATAACGTTCATATCGCTATCGCTGTTGGTCAGCATGCTGCTTGTGCTCTCAGTCAGCGAAGGCAAGCCCCTGATGGACTTGCTGTTCGAGGCCACTTCCGCGTTCGGAACGGTCGGCCTGTCAACAGGTGTGACGCCCCAGCTCACCACCGTGGGCAAGCTCGGGATAATCCTGCTCATGTACAGCGGGAGAGTGGGCCCGCTCACCCTCGTGATGGCCCTAGCCCAGCATGGGCCGCAGCCGGCCGTGCGCCACCCCGAGGAGAGGGTCATGGTCGGATAAGCTCGCCGGGCTTTCTCCTGGCGGCTCACCCGATCAAATAAAACCCGGTCTGCCTTCCCGCCAGGTAGTGCGCCTTGCCCCCGGTGAAGACGGTGTCCTCCTCGAGCGCTATCCGCACTTCCATGCCACCCCATTCAGGCACGGCTCGGACTATGTTAAGTTCGAGGGCGAAGCACGTGTCGTCGAACAGCTCGTACTCGCCGGTGCCGGGGACGCTGACCTGGTTGTCCCACATGCCGAACGCGGGTCCCGCCGCGTGTCCGTGGAAACCGAGGGGGTGAGTGTAGAGACTCGCCTTGATGCCCGCCTCCTTGGCCTTCGCCAGGGACCCGGCGAGTATCTCGTTGCCGGTCCGCCCTTTCGCAAGTTCACCTGTCACTATGTCCTGGAACCTGTTGCCCGCGGCGAACGCATCCTTCAGACCCTGCGGCGCGTCCGTCTCGCCGAGCTTGAGCACATACGCGTTCTGCTGCGTGTCCGTGCACAGGCCGAGATACTGGATGCCCACGTCGCAATGGAGCACATCGCCCGCAAGTATGAGCTTGCGGACCTCCTTGTTCCTCTCGTCTGGCATGCTGAACACCTGCCCCGGAGCCTGGATCGAGATGCTGGGCTGGAACCAGGCGCGGACACCGAGGTCGGTCATCTTCTGCCGCATCCACCAGACCACATCGTCGGTCGTCGTGATGCCCGGGTGAACGACTTCAGACGAGAAGCCTTCGGCCACTATGGCGTGAGCGATTTCGACGATACCGCTGTAAGACTGGATCTCCTCGGGGCTCCTCCGCTCGAGCCAGCCGACACACAAGCGCTCGGCGCTTTTCACCCGCGCCGCATACTCGGCGCCGATAGCTTCGATGACGTACCCATACTCACTGTGCGTGATGCCGTCGCCGAAGGCGAACACCCTGGCGAAGTTGAGCCCGATGGTCGCGGGCCGGCGCTCGCTGACGATTCGTCTCAGGCACGACCACTGGTCTTCTTTCGCAGGGTCCCATACTGCCTGGTAGAAGTCACCGAGGCCGTATCTCGAAATGGTGATCCTCTCGACCGTGCCGTCCGGCTTCTGGAAGAAAACCAGGATGGTGCGACGCCGCGCGGACATCATTGGCTCCGGGAGCAGGGTCATGATGACTGGGTCTTCATTGTACTCGCGAGCGACCACTATCCACATGTCGATTTCTTCACGCTTCATGACCTCTGGCAGGATCGTTTCGAGACGCCTCTTAAGCCAGGTGTTCCGCACTTCCGCCCTCTGCCGTTCCGGCAAGATCTTGCCCTTGTAGTGCGTGGTGCCTCTGGTCCCGAGCAAACGCTCCAATCCGCATCCTCCTCCCAGCATCGCACGCCTTGAGGCCTGGTCTCCGTCACGCATGGCGCCGGATAACCACCATGCGAGCACTCATTTCTCCCATCCCCAGGAGTGTTCCTCCGGCCAAGGCGCGCAAAGAAGGTCAACCCAGGGCTCTCACAGAAAGCCGCTACCGGAACCATAGAAAACCTGGCAAGAGGTGATGCGCGAATGCCTCTTTCGGACCTGGCAAACAGGGTTATGTCCAGTGTCGACTGTGAACTCCTCGCACGCTGATCCCCGCCAGCTATACCAGGGCGGGACGGTTTGCCCACGATCCTGCGCTCGACGTTCCCGCTTTCCCGGACCTCGCCGCCGTCACTGAACTCGCGGCCACCGCCGCCGGGAGCGATGACGAGAAGTTCGTGAAGGTTCGACTCCAGCGCGGTCGCAACCGAGTGATGTGTGCGCTGCGAGACGCGATCGAGATGGTGGATGAGACACTCGGAATGATTGATAGGGAGGCAAGAGCATGAACATAATCGCTGTCCAATCCAGCAACAGGCCCGACGGGCTCACGGCGAGCCTCGCGAAGGAGGTGCTCGCCGGTGCCACGGAGGCCACAGACAACGCCGGGAAGTGCATTGAGACCGCAGTCGTTGACTTGAACAGCCTGAAGATAAACGTCTGCCGGGCATGCGGTGAGCGCGGTTGGGGCCAGTGCCGCGAAGGCCGCGGCTGCATCCAGGACGATGATTTCACCCAGCTCTACGAGAGGATTTGCCGTGCAGACGCGCTGGTTTTTGCAAGTCCCGTTTACTTCGGCGACCTGAGCGAGTCTGCCAAGACCTTCCTTGACAGGCTGCGGCGCCAGGAATGGTCACGCAAAGAGGCCGGTAGACTGCGGGGCAAGCCGGTCGTTGGCATCATGGCGGCCGGTGGGTCCGGGAACGGGCCGGTCAACGCCGTCCGGAGTCTCGAAAACTACATGACATACATCGGAATGAGCCATGTTATCTACCTGCCGACATCGAGGCAGAACCAGGGAGTACAGTTCAAGGCGGCCAGAGAGGCGGGGCGACATCTCGCTGGGATCCTGCTCGAAGGCCATCCAAGCTGATCTCTGGCGGAGGCATGATGGGCGGACCGTCGGGTGCATGCATAATACTCCTCTGGCCGTCTGAAGAAGACGCGGCTGCCATAGAGCGGTACAGGCGGGAGGTGTCCGCACAGGCGCAGGCCACGCTGACCCTGAAGTGGCCTGTGCATCTCAGTCTTTTCTATGGCGTCGAGATTGAGACCCCGGAACTGCTGTCCGAGAAACTGAGGGCGATAGCCCGCAGCACACATGCGCCCTGCCTGGACCTTGAGGCGCCCGGCGCCTTTTCGGAATCCGCCCTCTACATAAGGGTCAGGCCTTGCCCGGAAGTGCTCGCGCTCCAGGACAGGGTGCGGGAGGCGCTGCATGAAGCGGGTGCAGTCACTCCCGGTTATCCGGTAAGAGCGACCGAGACGACGGTGACCCCCGCGGAGGCTGCGAACATCAGGCAGTGGGGGTCCTACTACCCATACCTGCCGCACCTGACGGTGGGAATACTCTCAGAACGCGAGAAGCTGGGCCGCGCCATGGAGGTCGCAGCCCAGCTTCTGTCAATGCTACCATCACGGATCATCGCAGACAGGATGTCTCTCGCGCTCATCGGGGATGTGTGGGGTGTCTCCGAAACCATCGAGTCATACAACCTGATACCGCCCGAGCCCGGCGCGACAGCGCCCGGCACTGCGCCGCCCGGCACGACGCCGCCCCGGCGCTAGGGAAGCAGCCTGCGAGGGTCGACGGGATTGTCCGCGATCCTCACCTCAAAGTGAAGGTGCGGCCCGGTGGACTTCCCGGAAGTGCCTGACCGGGCGATGACCTCCCCTGCCACAACCTCCATGCCCGGGTCCACGAGCAATCGTGAAAGGTGAGCGTAGCACGTTTGCAGGTCGGATTCGTGGTCGAGGATCACCATGTTGCCGTAGCTGCCTTTGCGCCCGGCGAAAGATACCTTGCCTCCGAGAGACGCAAACACATCGGTGCCGTAAGGCACCGCGATATCCAGCCCTTCATGCATCTGGCCCCACCGCCGCCCAAAACCCGAGCTGATCGGGCCCTGGAGAGGCCAGGCCAGCCTGATGTGCGCCGTTGATGCGCGCGCCGCATACGCGGGAACGGCGGATGCCGCTTCCTGTGGGATCCTGATCTGTTCACCTGCCCAGATCCGGTCCGGATTGCTTATGGAGTTCAGGCGGCAGAGATCCTCGACGCCGACACTGAACGCCCTGGCTATCACGCTGAGCGTGTCTCCCAACCTGATTGTGTAGAACCGGGCCTTGAACGCCGGCACCTGCAGGACCTGGCCGGGATAAATCCTGTCAGGGTTCCTCAGGCCGTTTTCCACGGCCAGCTGGTGGGCGTCCACTCCGTACCGCGCGGCGATTGCCGCCAGTGTGTCACCCGTGCCGACCGTATGCAATGTGATCTCGGACTCCAGCGTCGGGTCCCTGATCAACGGCAACACCGGATCAGCCACCCGGCCAAAGGGCAGAATGCTCGATCTGCTGACGCCGGGCCAGACCGTGTCGAATGGGAGGACATTGGTGATGGCCGCGGCCAGCAAGACCCCGGCAAAAATCCTCCACACCATCTTCAGCAATAGAAATCACACCTCCGTCCAACTCGGGATATACTGCCCCGCCGTGACGGTTCTTACTCCTAATGGTCGCGCTGGCAGAAGCTGGGTAGGATTACCTTGAAGGAAAACACAGCGTCTGGCATAATGTCTTGCGGGTAGCCCCATCAGCACTCTGTCAGGGGAGGTCCGTCCAATGACCGGTAAGAGCAGACACATCAAGACACTCGTCGTCCCGGAGAAGCCTGTCTCTCGCGACGGCGGTTGCGGCGGATGCCAGACATCCTGCCAGTCCGCGTGCAAGACCTCATGCACTGTCGGCAATCAGGTTTGCGAGAAGTAGCCCCGGAGAGGGTACACCTTTTCTCCGTTCTCGGCGACCGCCTTGCTCTGGACATCGCGAGCGGGGCGGTTCACCTTCTTGACGAGGTCTCCTGGGATGTGCTCTCGGACCTTGTGCGCGGCGACGATGGCCTGTCACGAGCGGTCGCGCGGCACGGCCCCGACGAGGCGGCCGCCGCCTCTGCAGAGATCCAGGAACTCATCCGGCAAGGGGTGTTGTTCTCCCGCGCCGCCCCGTACCCCCGGCTGCCTGAAGAGCCCCTGCTCAAAGCGCTGTGCCTGAATGTCTCCCACGACTGCAATCTCAGGTGCGCGTACTGCTTCGCCGGCACAGGCGCCTACGGGCAAGAGCGTTCTTCGATGCCACCTGAGGTGGGGCGAGCGGCCGTGGATTTTCTCATCAGCGGCGCGAGGGAAAGGGCGACCTGCGAGATCGACTTTTTCGGCGGAGAGCCGCTGCTCGCCATGCCTGTCGTGAGAGATGTGGTGGAATATGCCGGAGAACGCGGGCGCCAGTCGGGCAAGACTTTCCGGTTCACCTTGACCACGAACGCCACACTGCTGGGCGGCGAGACCACGGAGTTCCTGAACACAAACCGGATGCAGGTGGTGCTGAGCCTCGACGGCAGGAGGCAGACGAACGACAGGTTCCGCGCCTACCCCTCAGGCGGCGGCAGCCATGATGACGTGCTGCGTCGCATCCAGGAATTCCTGGACTCCCGGAACGGCACAGATTACTACGTGCGGGGCACGTACACAAGCCGTAACCTGGACTTCACACGCGACGCGGAACACCTGCTTGCATCTGGCATAAGCCGCTTCTCGCTGGAGCCTGTGGTGGCAGCCCCTGAGCATGACTACGCGATCAGGCCAGAGCACCTGCCCAGCGTGGTCGCTGAGTACGATCGCCTGCTCGCGCTGTACATCGAGAGGCGCCGGCAGGGAAGGCCCTTCGTCTTCTACCACTTCGAGGTGGACCTGTCCGGCGGCCCCTGCCTGGCCAAGCGCATGAGCGGCTGCGGTGCGGGACGCGAGTACCTGGCGATCGCGCCGGACGGCTCGATTTACCCGTGCCACCAGTTCGACGGCGAATGTGAGTTCAAGATGGGAAACGTGCTGGACGGCCCCGGCGCCATCACCGAGCCCGGCAAGGGCGTCAGGAAGGCCTTCGGAGCCTCGAACCTGGGCTCGAAGGTCCAGTGCCTTGATTGCTGGGCGGCTTTCTATTGTGGAGGCGGCTGTCACAGGGCCGCCTGGGCCAGGAACGGCAGGCTCGACCAGCCTGACGCCGTTGCCTGCGAGATCCAGAAAAAGCGGCTGGAGTGCGCGATATACGCGCAGGCCACGAGATAGTGCCCCGTCTGGTAAGGTTATACCGGTTTTGCCTCTTTCTGGAATCAAAGAGAATCCCGACGTAATACAATGTAACAGGGAGCGGGGTCCTGCGCGAAGCGCGTGGGGCGGCTCCCTTTTCCTGATTATGAAGCGCATGGCAGTGGAGGATAATACAGGTTTAGGGCGAATACATCTGTGCCTTGTCCCGCTCGGGGCGACGTCCGGGCCTTCCGGAGGATGTGTTTAGGGGGTTCTCGATGCAGATCAGACCCGAACTGCGCAAGGGCATGGCGTTTGCGGCGGTAGCTCTCGTCGCCGCTCTCCTCGTATGGGGCACGGCGAGCAAAAGCCATGCATATGAGCTCTGGGTCGATGAGCAGAGGATCGGCTGCCTGAAGCAAGAAGCTGAGATAAAATCCGTCATAGATGACCTCGTGCAACGTGCGGCGGAGACGTTCGGGGCCGAGCCAGTCGTGCTCAGCAAGGTCCTGACCGTAGAAACCCGCGAACGAACGCCCCTCCTTTCTGCGGATGAGCTGAAAACAGCGTTGGGCGGCGTCTTGAAGATGGCTGTCAAGGCCTATGCGATTGAGGTCAACGGCCAGAGCGTCGTGGCCCTGAACGACAAGCAGCAGGCCGAGAAAGTCCTTGAAGAGATAAAGTCCTCGTATCTTGAGAACGCGAGCCGGCGGGGCAACGTCTCGGTCAAACAGCTACGGTTCAACGAAGAGGTCAAGGTCATCGAGCAGACCACCGACCCCACTCTCCTGCGGGAGGCGGAGGACGCGAAGCGGATCCTGCTTCGCGGCACGGACAAGATAGTGCTCCACACCGTCCAGAGAGGCCAGTCCCTGTGGAGCATAGCGAACGCCAACAACCTCTCTGTCGACGCCCTTCGCAAGGCGAACCCCGAGCTTGCCGGCGACAGGCTGCAACCCGGCCAGAAGCTGAACCTCGCCGTGGCCGAGCCCTACCTGAATCTCGTGAGCGTCGAACGGCAGGTTCAGACC
>JAUYEF010000180.1 GCA_030691635.1 Bacillota bacterium | reverse complement strand
AGGGTGGTCGGGAAGATCATCTTGGTGGCGACTTCGTCCGCGACCTGGCTCGCGTCACACTCAAACGGCAACCAGCGCTGCACGTTGCCCACGCCCGCCGTCATCAACACGTTGGCGGCCGAATAGCTCATCCCCAGGTTCGCGCTCACAGAGCGCTGGAAGTCGCCCCTGAACACGGAGAAGATATCGGTGGTGGCTCCCCCTATGTCCATTCCGACCACGTTCCTGCTGCCGCTCCTGGACATGAGTTCGATCATCCGGCCGGCAGCGGCGGGCGTCGGGAGCACAGGAGCGGAGACCCAGCTCAGAAGTCTCCTGTAGCCTGGGGCCTGCACCATCACGTGGCTCATGAAAAGCTCGTGGATTTCGGTCCGGGCAGGCCCGAGGTTCTCGCTGCTCAGAGTGGGCCGCAGGTTCGGGACGATCTTCACGTCGAAGCCGTCCTTGGCTGTGTCCAGCACCATGGGGCCTGCGTCTTTGTTGCCCGCGAAGATCAAGGGGATCTTGTACGCCTTGCCGAAGCGCGGTTGCGGGTTCGCCGCGTTCAACATGTCGGCTATCTCCAGCGCGAACTGGGTGTTGCCGCCATCGATGCCACCTGAGACAAGTATCATGTCCGGCCGCAGCCCTCTCACAAGGTCCATCCTCTGGAACATCGGGCGGTCGTCATCGACGCAGATCGTGTCCAGGAGCACGGCCCCCGCTCCTAGAGCGGCCCGCGCGGCGCTTTCCGCAGTCAATCTCTTCATGACACCGCAGACGAGCACCTGAAGCCCGCCACCGGCGCTGGAGGTGGAAAGGTAGACGTCGACACCGCCCGCGTCCCCGGGAGCCATCAGGGCGTCGAGATGGAGGAACCGGCGGTTCACCTGCTTCTCCAGCTCACTGATGGCGTTGACCACCCCGACCATCACGTCTTCGTGTGGCCACTCGACCGTGGTCGGCGCCTCGGCGGTCCCTTCGAGCCGGTATTCACCGCTCTCGCGGCGGGAAATGAGCAGCGCCTTCGTTGTGGTACTTCCAACATCCGTGATGAGTACGTTCCGGGGATTCTCGGGTACGACGCCGTCACCGGCCATGATCCGGATCACGCCCCCAGCCAAAATCCTGGCCCGCCATGACCCCATGGCGGGCCTCTCTTATACTTTTCCGTGCGTGCGGCGTGTTCCTGCAATGACGGCGCGTCGCGTGAAGAATGATCAGCCGCCTTCAGCCGCCGCAGGAACGAGCGCCGTGGCCGGGCCACTCGGGTTTCAGACCGCGCCGGTGCGCAACGTTATCTCATCGTCCGCAACGTCCACCGTCACCGCGCTGTCCTGCGGCGCCTCTCCACGAAGGATCATCACTGCGAGCGGGTTCACGATCGTGCGTTCAATCAGCCGCCGCAGCGGGCGCGCGCCGTAAGCAGCGTCGAACCCCCGTCTGGCAAGCCAGTCCCTGGCCGCACCTGTTACGTTGAGGGACACTCCCCGGGCCTCCAAACGCCGCAACACGCTTGCCACCTGTATCTCCACGATGTTCCTGAGCATCTCCTGGTCCAGAGCGTTGAACACCACGATCTCGTCGATCCTGTTCAAGAACTCGGGGCGGAAATGCTCCCTCAGAGCGGCCATGATCACGTCCTGCCGCTGGCCAGGAGACAGTTCGCGGTGCACGCCGCCGAGGTTGGACGTCATGATGACGACGGTATTCCGGAAGTCCACCGTGCGGCCATGGCCGTCCGTCAGGCGGCCGTCTTCAAGTATCTGCAGAAGAAGGTTGAAGACCTCGGCGTGTGCCTTCTCGATCTCATCGAGCAGCACGATGGAGTACGGCTTGCGCCGCACCGCCTCCGTCAGCTGGCCACCCTCATCATATCCCACATATCCGGGCGGAGCTCCGATGAGCCGTGACACGGTGTGCCGCTCCATGTACTCGCTCATGTCCAGCCTGATCAGGGCTTTCTCATCGTCGAAAAGCAGCTCGGCCAACGCCTTCGCCAGTTCCGTCTTCCCCACCCCGGTCGGCCCGAGGAAGATGAACGAGCCGGCCGGCCGGTTGGGGTCCTGCAGGCCTGACCTGGCCCTCCGGATGGCGTTCGCCACGGCCGTCAGAGCCTGGTCCTGCCCCACGACCCTCTTGCGCAGCCGTTCCTCAAGGTGGACCAGCTTGGCCATCTCGGATTCAAGGAGCCTGGACACAGGCACTCCGGTCCACCGGGAAACGACCTGCGCCACGTCCTCATCGTCCACTTCTTCTTTCAGAAGCGGCGCGTCTGACTGGGCCTGGTCCGACATCTCCTCGATCTTGCGGGTGAGCCCAGGTATGACGCCATAGCGCAGTTCGGCTGCCCGCGCCAGGTCATTTCGCCGCTCGGCTTCGGTCTCCTCAAACTTCGCCTGCTCGAGCTGCTCTCTCAGGTCCCTCAGCCCGGCGATCACGTCTTTCTCTCGCTGCCAGCGCTGCTCTAGTCTCGACAGCTCCTCTTTCAGCCGCCCTATCTCCACGCCGGCGTCCTGGAGCCTCGCACGGCTCTTGGCGTCGTTCTCCTTCTCAAGCGCGTGGCGCTCGATCTCAAGCCTCGCGATGTTCCTCTTTATCGTGTCGATGGGCGCCGGGACGCTCTCGATCTCTGTCCTGAGCCTTGATGAAGCCTCATCGACCAGGTCGATCGCCTTGTCCGGCAGGAACCGGTCAGTGATGTAACGGTCGGACAGCGTGGCCGCAGCTATCAGGGCCGAGTCGCGTATCCTCACGCCGTGGTGCACTTCGTATTTCTCTTTCAGCCCTCTCAGGATGGCGATCGTATCGACGACGCTGGGCTCGCGCACCATCACTGGCTGGAACCGCCTTTCCAGCGCCGCGTCCTTCTCGATACGCTTCCTGTATTCGTCCAGCGTGGTGGCGCCGATGCACCTCAGTTCACCGCGGGCAAGCGCCGGCTTGAGCAGGTTTGCGGCGTCCATGGCGCCTTCGGCGGCTCCGGCTCCCACGATCGTGTGCAGCTCATCGATGAAGAGCACGTACCGCCCCTCGCCAGCCTGGAGCTCCTTGAGGACGGCCTTGATCCTCTCCTCGAACTCGCCCCGGTACTTGGTCCCAGCGACCATAAGGCCAAGGTCGAGCGCAAGCAGGCTCTTGTCCTTCAGGCTCTCTGGGACGTCCCCGGAGACGATCCGCTGGGCGATCCCCTCGACGATGGCTGTCTTCCCGACTCCTGGATCGCCGATGAGGACGGGGTTATTTTTCGTGCGCCGCGAAAGCACCTGGATTACCCGCCGTATCTCTTCATCCCGGCCGATGACCGGGTCGAGCTTGCCTTGACGCGCCGCCTGGGTGAGGTCGCGCGTGTACTTCTCCAGGGCCTGGTACTGCTGCTCAGCGTCGGGGCCGGTGACGCGGTGGGGCCCCCGGACGGAGGCCAGCGCCCTGAGAGCGACGTCCTTATCGAGGCCGTACTCGCGCAGGATGCGGCCCGCCGCGCCATGGTGCTCCAACAGCCCCAGCAACAGGTGCTCGTTCCCGCAGAATTCGTCCTTCATCTCAGTGGCGGCGCCTTGCGCGGCTTCGAGCACGGCAGCGAGCTCCTGGCTCAGGTATTGCTGGAGCCCCGCTCCGCGCGCCTTCGGGAACCGCTCGATCTCCTGCCTGATGGCTTTGTCGATGGCCTGAGCCTGGACGCCGACAGCCTTCAGCACACTCGCGGCAGCGCTTTCTTTGTCGAGCAGCAGCGCGAGCAGCAAGTGCTCAGGCTGTACCTCCTGGTTCTGCCGCGACGCGGCCTCACGCTGGGCCGCGGCAAGCGATTCCTGTGCCTTGACCGTGAACCTATCGTATCTCAAGCGACCGTCACCTCGCTATCTCAGTAGACCTACGCAGCTGACACAGCCGGCGGCGTTCCCAATGCTCCATGACTACTTCCCCTGCCGCAGCCGGTGAAGCTCAGCGTACAGCTCCTTCTCCCTCTCGGTGAGGTTGGGAGGCAGCACGAGCCTCAAGGTCACAAGTTCATCGCCTTTGCCGGAGGCCTTCCACCGCGGCAGCCCCTGGCCTCTCAGGCGCATCGTTCGACCGCCCTGCGTGAGCGCAGGGATCTTCATCTTCACGCTACCTTCGAGCGTCGGGACCTCTATCTCTCCTCCGACGACCGCAATGGTGACAGGCACGTCCACCTGGACCGAGACATCCTCGCCTTCCGCGGAGAAGACTGGATGGCGCGCGTACCTCACGACCAGCAGCACGTCGGCCCCTACCCCGCTCTTGGCCGCCGGTATACGAAGCTTCATACCCTGCCGGATGCCTTTCGGGATAGTCACGGTCGCTGTTCTGCCGGCGAGGTTCACGACGCGCTCCCCACCGCGGGCGACTTCCTCCAGCGACACCTCGATTTCGGCCTCCTGCCCGGGCATTTCCGCCGCATTAGCCCCGCGCGTGCGCCCGGTTCCGCCGAGGTTGAATATCGTCTCAAACGCGCCGCCAACTCCTCCGCCGGCGCCGCGCCTTTCTCCACCCATCTGGCCTGCCATCTGCCCGAAGAAGGTCTCGAAGAAATCGGAGAAGTCGAAGGTCGACCCGCCTGGCCCGTAGGTGTAGACCGTCCGTCTTCCCGCTCCAGGAGCCCCGCCCATGCGCTCGTACGCCTGCCAGTTCGACCCGAGTTCATCGTACTTCTTGCGCTTTTCGGAGTCGCTCAGCACAGCGTAGGCCTCGTTGATGTCCTTGAAGCGGTCCTGCGAACCCGGCTCCTTGTTCACATCCGGGTGGAACTTGCGGGCGAGCTTGCGATACGCGCTCTTGATGTCCTTCTCACTCGCGTCCTTCGCCACGCCAAGGGTTTTGTAATAATCCTTGAATTCCATGAAGAAGACTCCTCCAGCGCGCTAACCGTCACTCGGCCGTCTTCGGTCTCCCAACGCGCACCCTGGCGGCCCTCAACACTTCACCCTGGTACAGGTAGCCCTTCTGTATCTCGTCGGTGCAGGTGTCCACGCTGACGTCAGGCGATTCCAAGGTCGCTATCGCCTCGTGGACCGCCGGGTCAAACGGCCTGCCGGCGCTCTCGATCGGTTCGACACCCTCTGTCTTGAGCAGGCTATCGACCTGTCGCGCTACGATCTCAATGCCGGACCGGATCATCTCAACGGACTGGTTCTGCCCGCCCAGCGCGCGGTCGAAGTTGTCCCTGATGTCAAGCAGTTTGAGGAACAGGTCCCTCTTGCCACGCCTTATCGATGCGTCCCGGTCGCGCAGCATGGTCTTGCGGTAATTCTCGAAGTCCGCCCGCGCGCGCAGGAAGAGGTCCCAGTTCTCCGCGGCCTTCGCCTCGGCTTCCCGGAGCTTCTGTTCAAGACCGGCCTCGGGCGCGCACGCCGTCCCTTCACCCTGAACGGAGTCTTTCTTGTCCTGCTCCGCCATCACTTTTACCCCCAAGTCCCAACACGGGGCGGGTTCTTGCCCGCCCCGCGCATCAGTATGAGTTCTTACCGCTTTTCCTTGTCCTTCTCGTCAGTGGGACGGAAATCCGCGTCCACAACGTCTTCATCCTTCTGGCTGGCCGCTGCGCCTTCCGGGGGAGCCTGGCCGCCTGCCTGCTTCTTGTACAGCTCCTCAAACAACTTGTAGGAGGCGTTCTGCAGTTCGTCGGTCAGCCGCTTGATCTCCGCGGTATCGGAACCCTTGAGCGCGTCTTTCAGGTTGGACAGGGCGCGCTCGACCTTCGCCTTCTCGTTGCCGTCGAGCCTGTCTCCAATCTCTTTCAGGTTCTTCTCGATGCTGTATACCATCTGGTCGGCCTTGTTTTGCGCCTCTGCGGATTCCTTGCGTTCCTTGTCCGCGTCCGCATGCTTCTCGGCATCCTTGACCAACCGGTCCACTTCGTCGCGCGTCATCTGGGTTGAAGCCGTGAGCCTGATCTTCTGTTCCTTGCCGGTGCCCAGGTCCTTCGCGTTCACGTCGAGAATACCGTTCTGGTCTATGTCGAACGCGACCTCGATCTGGGGTACGCCTCTTGGGGCGTGCGGTATGCCCATCAGCTGGAACCTGCCAAGCGTCCTGTTGTCGGCCGCCATCGGCCTCTCGCCCTGGAGCACGTGGATCTCGACCTGAGTTTGCCCGTCCGCGGCTGTGCTGAAGATCTCGCTCTTTCGAGTCGGGATCGTCGTGTTCCGCTGGATGAGCGGTGTCATCACGTTCCCGAGAGTCTCGATGCCAAGCGTCAGCGGCGTGACATCCAGCAGCACGATGTCCTTGACTTCTCCTGCCAGCACTGCGGCCTGAATGGCTGCCCCGGCAGC
>JAUYEF010000174.1 GCA_030691635.1 Bacillota bacterium | reverse complement strand
CCCTGCCGGTATCTCGTTTCGCCGCATCTTTCTCCTGAGAACCGAGGCGACTTCGACTGGAAGGAATTGCGGAGCGATGATTCTTTCTTCAGCCCACGACTCGAGCCACTGCAAGGCCGGGGCGCTTCCGTGCTCCCAGGTGAGTAGTTTGAGAACCAGACTGGCGTCAACGCAGACGGTCACTGGCAGCTGTCCTCGCTCTCACGGCCCCGGGGCGGTTTTTCTGAGTCTACCGGTGAAGCGTCCTGCGGGCTATTCGACACCCTGACCTCCCGCAAGTCCTGAACCGAATCGGTCCCTCCCAAGTCGCGCTGCGTGCGCCGGAGGTTCTCATGAAAGTCCCGTATGTCCCTGATCGCGCCGGCACGTTGGATCTTGGTGGTGTACTCGATGACCGCCTCGGCTACCACCGAATTGAGAGAGACCTTGTTTCTCATCGCATACTGCCTTAACCAGTCGTAAGCCGCCTCAGGGACCCGAACAGTGATTGCCTTCAGCAATTGATCATCTGCATTGCTCATTTGCATCACCAAGTGCATCATACACTGGTTCAGACTCCAGGTAAAGAGATAACCGGAATGGAGGCTGGACAACAAAAAGCCCTCTCTCAGCGAAAGGGCCTGTATTCTGGTCGGAGCGCTACCTTAACGTCCCAGCATCTTGGCCAGTTCCTCGCCCTGCCTCTTGCAGAACTGGTATATCACACTTACGTCCCAGCCGACGCAGAAATCCTTGACGCCCATCGCCATCCATGGCTCTGCCTGTTCGAAGCTGCCTATCTCGACACGCGGGCGGACACCCATCTTCAGAGCTGTCTTCACGGCATACTTCTGCGCTTCCACGACCTCAGGGTCGTCCCATTGACCCGGCTTGCCAATACTCATGGCGAAATCAGCGGGGCCGAATTGGATCATGTCCACGCTGCCGACGGAGAGTATGTCTTCGAGGCTCTCGATGGCTCCTTTCTTCTCAATCATCAAGGCGACCACGCCCTCGCGAAGCTGCTCCACGTACTGCTGTGACCCTGGGCCCAAGACGTAGCCCACATCACGCCGCATACCGACGCCTACGATGCCTCCGTCCTCAGGCGTCTCCGGCCGCGCCGAGCGGACGCACATTCTTGCCTCTTCCGGGGTGCGGATGTCGGTGAAGAGGACGTTCTGTATTCCAGAACCTATAGCACGTTGCGCGATAAACGTCTTCGGCTCCTGGTCAATCTTGATCATGGATGTCATATGAGGGAAAAGCTCGACCGCACGCCCGAAGTTCTCCAGGGAGAACAGATCCCAGGGCGCATACTCCCCCGAGAACTCGATGTAGTCGATGACGCCGGTGTGGCCTACCACCTCCACCATCCCCGGCCACATGCTGTGCAGATGCGTACCGATCGTGGGTTTACCCGCCTTTAGTAGCTCACGCAACACGTTAGTTCTCTTTACCATCATTGTCGCTTCCTCCTCATCCCGGCGATGGTCGCACAGGCAGTAAAGGGATCGGCCTCCGAGATCCTCACCGCCCCCACAGTTGGTCCTCCGGTCATCTCCGGTCTACCGGATAGGCAGGGCCTGATGACGGTCGACAAGCCGGCACATCTGTCATGTTGGTCTCGGTAGCAGGAAAAATGCCAGCGCAAACCCGGGAGGAGCCCTAACGTGCCCCTGCAGCACCCAGTTGGAGTGCTCCCCACAGCATCTTAAACGCTGTCAGGTAATCACCGGCGCTAAATGAGATGGTGCGAGGGCCTATCCTTTTCAGTTCGGGGAACACGTCGCATGCATATGCCTGGGCGGTGCTCTTGAAATCCACTTCAAACGTCACAGGAGTAACGACTCTGTACGGGACGAGAGTCGGTGCCTTCTGAACTGCCGCCTTAGCGCGCTCTCTGATCAGGGCGTGTGACTTTGTCGGGGTCAGGCTGCAAGTTGATGCCCTGCTTATTGCCTCCTTGACCACTGCTGTCTCGATGCCGGGAAAACATCTTACCGAATCAGCGCAGACAACGTTGTCCCCCGTAATCAGCCCCATGGGTACCCCGAAGTGCCCGGCGATCCCAGCGTTCACTCCTGCCTCACCAACAGGCTCGCCGTTACACCGTATCTCGAGCACAGTACCCCCCATGAAAGAATGGTTCAAGACCCCGTCGGCAGATCCCTCACGATCATGGTAGCCGATGAGGAACGCAACGCCAAAGCCGTCACCGATTCCCTCCATCATACCCAGATGTTTCTTGTTGCCGCTGATGAGCTTTGCCTCAACGTGCAATTCCTCAATCAAGATATTGGTCATGGGCCCGTGCGAGTCGTTCACCGCTACCTCGGTAGCGCCGGCCTCGATCGCACCCTCTATTGCCGCGTTGACATCCTGGGTCATGAGCTTGCGAAATCGCTGGTAGTCCGGTTCCACGGAAGATGTGTGGCTGCCGTTGGTTACACCGGTGATTCCTTCCATGTCGACGGAGATGAAGACCTTCACTAGTGAACACCTCCATGGTCTGAGTAGGGTCCTTTTCGCCCCAAGCCTTGGGATCCGATTAGGTCCTCAGCTTGGGGTCCAGTATGTCGCGTAGCCCGTCTCCCAACAGGTTGAACGCGAGAACGGTCACCATTATGGCGAGACCCGGGAATAGGCTGTAGGTGGGTACTTGACGGATGTAGCGTCTCGCCTCGTAAATCATTGAACCCCAGCTTGGAGTCGGCGGTTGCGCCCCAAGGCCGAGAAAGCTAAGTGACGCCTCCGCCATTATGGCATCTGGGATGTAAAGTGTTACCAGCACTATTATCGCGGGAAGGCAATTGGGCAGTATGTGCCTCCATATGATCCGGCTGTCGTTGCCCCCTGCGGCTATCGTCGCCTCCACGAAAGGCATTTCCCGCCACTGCAGCACAAGGCCCCGGATTAGGCGAGCTGTTCCTGCCCAACCCACGATGCCGAGAGCGATAAAAACGTTCATGATCCCGGGTCCGAGCGCGAACATGATGGCTATGGCAAACAAGAGGCTCGGAAACGCAAACAGGATATCGGTTATCCTCATCACGATGGCATCGACTCGCCCACCATAGAAGCCTGCCAGAGACCCCAATGTTACTCCAAGGACGGTAGAGATGGCAACTGACACGAAGCCGACACCGAGCGATATGCGGGAACCGAATATGATCCGGGTCAGGATGTCCCTGCCGAGTTCGTCGGTGCCCAGCAGAAAGCCGGGTCGCGGTCCAGCCAGCATATCGTCCCAGTGCTGGCGGGACGGATCGTAGGGTGAAATGACTGGAGCCAGCACTGCGGCAAGTATGATGACAATGACTGTTACTAGACACAGCAGGGTCACACGCCGTTCAAGGACCTTACGGAGGGCATACCGCCAATAGGAGTATTCCATGACACGCGCGACCTCAGGGCTGTGCGCCATCTAGTCTCCCTCACTGTCGTACCTTATTCGCGGGTCGATAAAGGCGTAGGAGAGATCCACGATGAGGTTGGCCAGTACGAACACCACGGCGGTGAAAAGCACCATGCCTTGGACGACCGGGAAGTCCCTCTGGTACAATGCTTCGACGTAGTACCTCCCCAGGCCGGGTATTGCGAAAACCGTCTCGGCGAGCATAGACCCGCCCATGAGACCGCCCACCTGCATGCCTGTCAAGGTAACCACCGGGATCAGTGCGTTGCGGAGAGCGTGCTTGTAGATGACGATCCGCCTCGATAGCCCTTTCGACAGCGCTGTGCGAATGTAGTCCTGCCTGATCACCTCAAGCATACTTGTCCGAGTGATCCGCGCAATGGAGGCTGCGAACCGTGTGCCGAGCGCCACGGCGGGCAGGACGAAGTTGCGCCAGGACTCATGGCCGGAAATCGGCAGCCAGCCCAGGTGAAGTCCGAAGAAGATCTGAAGCAGTATTGCAGTCCAGAAGAGGGGAGCGCAGATCCCGATCATAGCCCCGACCATGGTCGCCGAATCCATCGTAGTGTTGTGGTGGACCGCTGCCGCTATGCCTGCCGATACTCCAACCACGATGGCCACAGCATAGGCGGAGGCTGCCAGCTTTAGCGTGATGCGGAACTTGGAAAGGAGCTCGGGCAGTACCTGCACCCGCGTGAAGAAGGACCTGCCCAGATCCCCCTTCAGCGCATTCACCACGAACGACCAGTACTGCACAAACCAGGGTTTGTCGAGCCCAAGCTGTCGTCGGACATTGTCCACTACGGCTTGGTCGGCCCTTTTCTCGAGCATTATTGCCACAGGGTCGCCGGGAACGATGTTCAAAAGAACAAAGGTCACGAATGTGACCCCAAGAAGCACTGGAACCGCCATGACGAGCCTCCGGCTCGTGTAGCGCCACATCTGGACCCCTCCTTGGCTGCCACTGCTGCACCGAGTCTTTCTCCAGCACATGCCGTACGACCGGCGTGAGGCATCAGGCCTAAGACCCCACGCCGGTCTTCGCCAGGAGACTGCCGAAAGCGTATCGCTGGAAAACTAGGGCACTATCTTTGCAGTAATGAAGTTCTCCAGAGCGGTAGGTGGTAGGTACACGACATCCTTGAGCGATGGTTGCGTCACAGCGTAGTTCTTGATATGGAATACGGGAACGACGACTGCGTCCCTCTGTACTGCAATCTTCTCAACCTCAGTGTACATGGCCGCTCGCTTGACGGGGTCCTGGACCGCCATCGCCTGGTCAAGCATGGCATCAACCTGGCTGTTCTTGTAGTTGACGGAAACGCTTGTCGTGTTCTTGGAATGAAACCATGGGTAATGGAAGTTGTGTGGGTCTAGGTAGTCAGCCCACCAGCCGCCCCAGGTGCATGGACGGTTACCCTTCTGGGTCATCTCCCTCAAGGCAGCCCTATCCATCTTTACTATCTTGAGGTTGATGCCGACTTCCTTGAGCATCTCCTGGAGCGCCAGGTTCCACATGAAAGTGGTCTCAGCCTCTTTGGTCTGCCAGGACTCAATCTCAACACCCTTAGCGTAGCCCGCATCGGCAAGCAGTTTCTTTGCCTTGACCGGGTCGTATGGTAGCCTCACCGCCCCGTCGTACCCTGGAATGCCAGGGGGAAGCAATGTGTGTGCAGGCGCGGCATGGCCCTTCATAACCTGCTTGACAAACCGCTCCCGGTCAATGGCAAGAGAGATGGCTTGACGAACCCTGACGTCCTTGAGAGGCCCCATCGTGGTGTTGAGGGCAAGGTAGTAGGTGGTGTAGGGTTTGGTTTCGACGATGTAGTCCTTCCACTTGCTGTTGGCATAGCGGTCGTACCGGTCTACCGGCAGAGTCATCCAGTGGAACTTATTGGCTTCAAATTCCAGTTCTTCGGTCGCCCGGTCCGGCATGACTACATACTCGACGCGGTCCGGAATCGGCAGACCTTTTTCGAAGTAGTTGGGATTCTTCTCGAGAACGATTATCGAATCCCGTTCCCACTTTGCGACTTTGAATGGTCCGGTTCCGATAGGCTTCTGTGCCCAGTCCTTCCCCGCGGCTGCACACGCCTCCCGCGGATAAATGGACCCATAACCGGTGGCAATGGCTGCCAGGAATGGAGCAAACGGGTTCCTAAGGGTGATAGACACAGTAAGTGGATCGATAACCTTTATTGAATCCAGCGACTTCACCTTGCCGCTTTGCAGGTCCTCAGCTCCTTGAATGTACTCGGCGAAGACCCATTGGGTGATCGAGGCTGTCTCCGGGCGAAGGATTCGTTCGAACGTGAACTTCACATCATCAGCTACCAGAGCGGCACCGTTCGTAAACTTGATCCCAGGCTTCAGCTTGAACGTGTAGGCCTTGCCATCAGGCGACACAGTCCATGACGCTGCTAGTTCGCCCTCAAGCTGTAGTGTTTTTGGGTTGACTCTAACGAGAGAGCTGAATATCTGGCGAGAGAAGCTGAGGGTGTAGTTGGTCGTGTTTATGTGGTTGTCCAGCTGCTGGGGGTCGAGGCCTGCCCTCCTGATCACCATCGGTGGTGGTGGAGCCTTCGTGGGCTCGGTCGTCTTCGGGGCCGCCGGTTGGGTTCCCGCACATCCCAAGGCCAGAACCGCAACGCACAATACGAGGAACACTCCCAGGACGCACCTGCTGACTCTCTTGGCCAACGTGATTCCTCCCTTTCAAATGGATTCTTGAGACGCAACGAAGAGAATCGGACTCTTGACTCTAGTCAGGCCATCTCGGCTGAGGCCAGATCACATGACTTACAGAGACACTGAAAATGGCCGTGACACATATGGCTGTTGCGTTCATGACAAGACGCTGCAAGACTTGCAGACTCAATACGTCCAGCAGTGGCGAGTAACCAGCAGCACAGAAGAGAAGAAGAAGAAGAAAAGCGTATGTCACGCTTGAGATAAGGCATGTAACCAGTGCCGCCGTGACAAGGGACAGCATCTGGTCGGTGAATGCTGTGAAGATCGGGCCGGTAACAGATGCGGCTGCCACAAGTGGCCCGAACCCAGATAGCCGGACTGGTGAGAACCTCGCTATGGCCGACGAGCACACTATAGCTAGACTGGCTAGCAGCACTCCGAGGCACATCTCACAGAACACGAGTCTCCGGCGCCCGCCCATCGTACCAGCCCCCGTTAGAACACAAGGTCGACCTCTAAGTCGAATTCCGTTCCGAGTCCGGGTACCAGCAAGGTGAGTGAACCACGCGCTCTCAACGCCCCGGCAGCGCCTATGCTTTCCTCATAGTATTGCCGGTGGATGGGTTCGAGGTGTAAAGCATTCACGAAGTCAACGTCAGAAACCGGCTCGATAATCTCAGGTCCTGAAGAAACAGAAACTCGCGGGCCATGGCCACTGACAACCGTCCCGACAAACAAACCACCGGCAGTCAAGGTTAGGTGCAGATGCTGGACGCGAACCTGGCGTCGGGAACCGTTACGGACCAGCAGACGCACCTCAAGGTCTGACCCGTCGGCATCGAAGCTTGCTCCCGCTGGGATCAGGCTGATTGCTCTGGCAACGAGAGCAGTCTCAAGAAACCTCACAGAGGTCAGAGCTGCCAGGAATACAGACACACCTGTTAGACAGACCAGGCCCATAACCAGCAACTTTGCATCGTGGGACTTTGAATTCATAATAGTCCTTTCATCAATCGGTTCGGGGCAAAATGGGATATCCCTCCTGGTTTCCTAGAGATTGTTGACATCTCTTGCATGATCATACAACTCCTTCGACCAGGTTCATTGGCCGCCTAGACGCACAGAAACGGCCCCCGCGAAGAGACTCGTTGTGAGAAGGTACAAACCCGCCCCGCCTCGAAAACCCCCTGGACAAGACCCGGAGGACCGGCTTGCCGGCCAGCCCGTTTCATCGGAGGCCATCCTGGGCGTCGGCGCTCAAGCCCGGCGCCCCGATTCTTAACAGATTGGGGAGGACTGGAGAATGCAAAAGCGCCCCACCCGCTCAGAAGTCCCGGTGGAAATGACCTGGAACCTCGACGACATTTTCCCCTTGGTAGAGGCATGGGAGACTGAACTCGGCGCAGTGGTAGGCCTGTTACCGACAGTGACCATGTTCAAGGGCAGGCTGCACGAAGGCCCCAGGGTACTGGTGGAGTGCCTGGAGGCCCAGGAGGCGCTGCAGAAGCGGCTCATCAAGGTGACGGCGTTCGCGTCGCTCCGCCAGTCGGCGGACGGCACTTCTCCGGCCAACCAGGCCATGGCCGGCAGAGCATCGGCACTGATGACTCAGGTGCACGCCGAGACCTCATTCATCCAGTCGGAGGCCCTGAGCCTGCCCGGCGATACGCTCCAGAAGTATCTGGACGAGGAACCTGGGCTGGAGCCGTTCCGGTTGACCATTGAGAAGATGATCGAAAGCAAGCCCCACCGGCTGCACCCGGAGACCGAAATGACTCTCGCGGCGCTCGGCGAGGTGCTGGACGCGCCGTCAATGATCTACCAGCGGTCGAGAGTCGCGGATATGCCGTTCATGCCGGTGACGGACAGCAAGGGCAACCGGCAGCCGATGTCCTTCGCGCGCCACGAGGATTCGGCGGATACCGTGCTGAGGCGAAACGCCTATGCTTCGTTCACGGAGGGCCTGAAAGCCTACCAGAACACCTACGGGGCCACCTGGGGCACCGAGGTCAAGAAGAACGTCGTCATGGCCAGGCTGCGTGGCTATGAATCTGCCATCCACATGCTGCTTGACAGGCAGGAAGTCACGAAGGACATCTACGACAACCTGCACGAGATCATCCTCAAGGGGCTCGCCCCTCACATGCGCCGGTACGCGCAGCTCCGCAAGCGAGTGCTGGGCATGGACAAGATGCTGTACTGCGACATCGAGGCGCCGCTGGACCCCGAGTTCAACCCTGAGACGACCTACGAAGAGGCCTGCGGGATAATC
>JAUYEF010000117.1 GCA_030691635.1 Bacillota bacterium | reverse complement strand
AGATGACTCCGCCGGGGAGTTGCTTTGTCTGGATGGCGCTACTCGGTGGGGTGAGCTCCTCAACCCCCATGAAATGAGCGTAAGATCCACTCAGCTTATCGATTTGCTCCTTTAGCCAACGGGTGTTAAGGCGGCGGACACGGGCCCAGGAGGTAAGCTCAAGCTGCACCAGGCGGAGGTACTCCATGTCCTCAACAGGCAAGCACTTGGACAAAGCCGAGCTCAGGCTCTCAAGGAGCTTCCCAAACTGGAACAGGTCAAGGGTAGGGAAGGCTAGCTCGCGAAGGCTCTCTCGAGTCCCACCCTCGCTCCTGAACCTCCTGAGTGGATCGTCATCGGGGAGATTCTTAGGAAACAGGTCCCAGTCCCCTAGAAGGCGGGTGAACTGGTCTCGGTCAACCTCGCCCTGCTCATCTACACCTCGAAAGCACAGATTCTTGTAAAGACACAGGTCGATTATGACGGGCTCGGCCGTACGGGCACGAACCAGGATATTTGAGGGTTTGATATCGGCGTGAAGGTACTTCTTTGTTTCGTGCAGATAGGTAAGGGCATCACACAGGCGACGAAACAGGGCGAACAACTGGTCTCTATACGGCGTGAACTCTCTGACGAAAGACTCGATATTTGGTCCGTCGATGAATGGCGTTACCAGGAAACACAAGTCTTTCAGCGCTCTCAGTTCGGGAACCAGCTCTTTCTTTTGAGGCTGAAAGACACCGGAATCAATGACCGACACGATGCCCGGATGGCGTATCTGGTGAAGGCAGCCTACTTCCCGGCGAAAGAGTTCCTGCACTTCTTCATGTGCTTTCTGCAGCGCTTGGTCGGTCTGCGGACCTAGAGACTTGAGGTGATAGATGGGCAAGAAGACCTTGAGGGCCACGTCATCTCCAGTGACCTTATCTTTGGCCCTGAACACCACGCCGCTGTTGCCAAAACCGGGAGACTCCTTCACAACATATCGCTTCCCGATCTCCCGACCGGGCGCCAGAGAGAGCGGGGGCACGTTGTCAGAAAGGCGCATGAGACGGACCTCCTGGTTGGCAGCAGCGCTCCGATTACCTGCCAGTCATGTGACTTCCCTCAAGGAGCTTTGTGCAGATTCTGCGTCCGCGGAACCGAGGTTGCGGTGCGTCCCGTGGCTCCAAAGGCTTGGGCCGGTACCTCATCTCCTCAGCGAGCAGCGGCCAATGGCATCCGGCGGGCGTCGAAAGCGGCAAAGGTGGCACGCTCTCCGACGCCGTATTGCTTCAGCGCGTTACTCCAGCCCTCAAGCACGGTGTGGCTGAGGTCATTCACCAGTAAACGGGCATGTGGATTCGCGAGAACCACCCGAGGCATGTGCCCTCCGCCCGGTCCCGCCGCGATCTCCATAACCAGCCAATCCGAAGCCGCCATTTCGGCGACGAAGGGCTCGAGGGGTTGCCCCGCCGGTACTCCTGGAGGTGGCGTTCCCAGTTGCGCTCGATCCAACCCTCCTGGCGGATGCTCTCCCCAAAGCGGTCAGGTTTCCGCTGAATCACGAGATCCAGTACACCGCCCAGTACGGGCCAGCGCTCACGGCCGTCCTCAGTTGAGTCATGCGACTGGCCTCCGCTTGAACTCCCACTCACCGCGTCACGAGCGGTTCGGGTACGTTGATGTACGGCGGCTTGATCTCCGCCCGGCGTTCGACCCCGTCGCGGTAACGCACGACGACCTCCACGGATTCGAGGTCGGTATCCTGGATCTGGCAACGGAAACCATCCCAGTCCGGTTCGGTGAGCCGGATTTCCTCCGTCTTGCCCTTGCGGGTCACGTGGAGAACGATCTCTTCCACCTGCCAGGCGGCAATGCCCGACACACCGCGCCGCTGGTAAAAGCGGTACTCAATTGTTGATGCACCCTGGTACTTGGTATACGCGAAACGAACTCCGGGATCGCCGACCCACTCGGAAACCGTAAAGAAGCGCTCCTGTGATGCCCGGACGATCTCCCCCCGGACCTTTTCAACCACCTGACACCTCAGCCGGTCCTCGACGCCCGCCGCAAAGCGGGCCTCGAAGGCGAGCGGCCCAGCAGCAGTTGCGGATGTCTCCATCCACGGGGCATCCGCTGAGTCTCTGTGGAGGACCGAAATGGTCGAGCCCGGTTCTTTCTCGTATAGCGTGAACTCCAGCACAGCCTGGACCCTGCCGTCGGCAAGCAGCTCAGGGGCGAAGGACATCCCCCCGATCACGATCCCGCGCAGGGCGTCGGCCGACACCGTGCTGCCGGAGCACGAGACGCTGATCGGCCGATCGATCATCTGCTCGAGACGCACGACGCGCCACAGCGTGTAGAGGTTGAGCGCGACGAGAAGGAGGCACAGGACGACGATGCCGGCGGTCCTAGCCATGACCATCGGCTCAAAGGGCGGGTCACCTTGGGTTTTGATCACTGATCCCTCCAACGGCATGCTGCGGCTGACTTCTCCGCTCTGGAAGGATAAGCCTTCGGGCTCTCGTGCGCTTTCCGACAGAAACTTGCGCTCTGACTCCTCGCGGCTAGGGCCCTTGACACAGCCCTCTCCTGTGCCGTAGAGTATCAGTGCACCAACTCACTGGTGCACCCGGCAACCCGCGTCCCGACGGACAGAGCTGTCGCCAAAGCGGGCCGGTGTGCCCGACCTGGGGGCGGTGGTTTGATCGAGATTGACGTTTCGCACCCGATCTACCAGCAGATCATGGACGGCATCACGCGGCGGCTGGTGCGCGGCGACCTGACGGTGGGCGATCAGATCCCATCGCAGCGGGAGATGGCTGTGATTCTGAGGGTCAGCCCCAATACGGTTCAGCGTGCCTACCGCGACTTGGAGGCGCTGGGCGTGGTCGAGACGCAGAGGGGGCAGGGCACGTTTGTGGCGGCGCCCCCTGAGCTTGTGGACTCGCTCCGCCAGGAGATGCTGCGCAAGGCTCTTGCGCGCTTCGTTCAGGAGATGCTCGGCTTGGGTGTCGGCAGATCCGAGATTCCCAAGGTTGTGCAGGACGCCCTGTCGCCCGCGGCACCCAATGCCAACATGCAGAAACCGGAGGTGACCTAAAATGGCGCCACTGATTGAGGCCAGGGATCTGCGCAAGCAATATGGACGCACCTGGGCACTGGCCGGACTTGACCTCACCCTGGAGCGGGGCAGGATCCTGGGACTTCTCGGCCCTAACGGCAGCGGCAAATCGACTTTCCTCAGGATTGTGGCGGGGCTGGTCAAGCCGTCGGACGGGGACGTCAGGGTTTTGGGACTACCCCCCGGCATCGAGAGCAGGAAGTTTGTGTCCTATCTGCCGGAGACCGATTCCCTGTACCGGGAGATGACGGTCCAAGGGACCCTTTCCTATACGGCAACCTTCTTTGACGATTGGGACAGCGCCAAG
>JAUYEF010000105.1 GCA_030691635.1 Bacillota bacterium | reverse complement strand
AGGAGCTGTCCGGGCGGTGGAACCGTTGATCGCCGCGCTGCACGATGATGACGAAGATGTCCGGGGAAGGGCAGCGTGGGCGCTAGGCGACATAGCGGACGCCGAAGCAGTCGAGCCGCTCATCAGTGCCCTGCAGAGTGGGAACCCGAGTGCAGCCTGGGCGCTGGGCGAGATCGGGGATGTGCGGGCGGTGGAACCGTTGATCGCTGCGCTCAGGGCTGAAGACTGGTGGGCGCGAGGGGCGGCAGCGGGCGCATTGGGGGAGATAGGAGATGCGCGGGCAGTGGAACCATTGATCGCAGCTCTGCAGGATGCGGACGCAAGCGTGCGAGAGACGGCCGCGGAGGCGCTGGGGAAGATAGGGAGTGCACAGGCGGTGGACCCCCTGATCGCGGCCCTAGAGGATGACGACCCGGACGTTCGACGGAGCGTGGCTGAGTCCCTAGGCAAGATGGGCGACGCCCGGGCAGTCGACTTCTTGTTGGGCGCCCTCAGGGATCACGATTTGGAGACCGTCTCCGGGGGATATGTCTTCTTTGTTAAGCGAGGTGAATCTGGCACAGAGAGTGTGCTCATTGAGGCCCTCAACGCCTACGGCGACCGAGGGATGGCCGAGGCTTTTCTAAATTGCGGCAACCACACGCTAGGCCAAGCAGCCGAAGCGTGGGCAGAAGAACATGGGTACACCATATGGCCCTGGGGTAGCGGCGGTGGCCCGACCTGGGGAAGCGGCCGATAGTGCGCTTGCCCCTGCTCACCCGGCTTGCCGGGGTTGGCGAACGCCGCACCTGTAGGCGCATCGATGGCCGTCCTCAGGTGCCTGGTACGCCAGGAGGCGGCGGGGAAGCGGTTCCTGACGCCGGCTTCTCCTCCTTGTAAGCCTTCGCGGCTGCGGGTAGCCGGGGCCGCTGACTCTAGCTAAGGAGGCGCATGATGCGAGATCAAAGAAGCAAGACGGCTCTCTTGTTTCGGGTGGGTATGGTTGCCATGGGCGTGCTGGCTTTGGCCTGGGCTGTGACCAGCGGTTCCTCCGAAGCCCAGCAGGGTGCCATCTACAACTGCCCCCAGCCGGGCAACTGGGCCATCTCGGTCTGGAGCGGGGACGACGGCACGGATGCGGGGCAGGCTTTGGCCACCTGCGGCCCTGGGACAGTAGCCGCTGTCTACTACATTGACCCGCAGACGCAGGCCTGGTCGCGCTGGTTTGCGGGCCGGCCAGACTTGAGCACCCTCTCCACGCTGAACGATATGGAGGCGGTGTTGTCCCTGGGCTCGCCCCCCGCGTCGACGCCAACGCCGACGCCTACGGGGATCGCTCCGTCCGGCGAGCGCCTGGCCTTTTTGTCGGACCGGGACGGGAACTCGGAAATCTACGTAATGAACGCCGACGGGTCAGGGCAGACGAACCTCACCAACAACCCGGCCTCGGACTGGTCGCCCCACTGGCCTCCTGACGGCTCTAAGATTGCCTTCACCTCCGACCGCGACGGCGACACTGAGATTTACCTGATGAACCCTGACGGGTCGTATGTGACGAAACTTACCGACAATGCATGGGAGGACGACTGCTGTGCTAGCTGGTCCCCCGCCGGATCCAAGATCGCCTTCATCTCCAATCGCGACTTCCCCAACGATGAGATCTTCGTGATGAACGCCGACGGGACTGGCCAGACCCAACTCACGCACGGGGAGTTGTTCCTCGGCGGCTACGCATGGTCGCCCGACGGAACAAAGATCGCCTTCGACGCGCACACGGACCTGATCGGCCTGGACATCTACGTTATCAACGCCGACGGAAGCGGCCGCGCCAGGCTCACTGATAACCCAGAGCCCGATTGGCAGCTCGCTGACTGGTTCGGCGACTGGTCGCCCGACGGATCCAAGATCGCCTGGTGGAGGTATAGCGTAACGCGCGACATCTGGGTGATGAATGCAGACGGGACAGACAAGAGGAACCTCACCCCGGCATATGAGTCGATGGACACCGCACCCGTGTGGTCACCTGACGGCTCCAAGATCGCCTTCGATTGCGCGGCCGATATCTGCGTGATGAACGCCGACGGGACAGGACAGACTCCGCTAACTAGTGACTCGGCAATGAACAGTGTCTGTGGTTGGTCACCCGACGGTTCGAAGATCGCCTTCGTGTCCCAGCGGGACTTCCATACCGATGAGCGCGATTACACAGGAAAAGAGATCTACACCTGGGAGGACACGCACCGAGAGATCTACGTGATGAATGCCGACGGGACGAACCCGACCCGCCTCACCTACAACGAGGCTTGGGAGGGGTGCGCCGCATGGCAGCGGTAGGGAGCGGCGACCCACGCCCCCCGCAGCGCAACATGGACCTGCTGCCCGCCCTCCCGCTAGCCATCGCCATCGTGTGGTTGGGGGCGGCGGCGAGTCCCAATGACGTCGCCCTGGCTGGACTGGCGGCGAGCCAGAAGAAGGGCATTCAGCTCCTGGAAGGAGTCGACCCCCGGCAAGGGCACCAGAAAGTTGCGGCGGCCGAAGCCCACCAAGTTCTCCACCAGCCCCTTCTCACGGGCTCCTTCCTTGCCCGGTCGGTAGAAGTTGCTTTCGAACAGATAGTGGGAGCGGGAGGCGATGAACTCCCCCTGCTCCTCCCGCCTATCGCCCTCAAGGACCAGTTGCACTGCCGTGGACAAGTTGTCGTAGGTGATGCGCCTGGGCACTCCCCCGATGAAGCTGAAGGCGGCAACATGGTCGGCGAAGAAAGCCTCTCGCCGCTCCGTGGGGAAGGAGAAAGGGATGAGATTCCTAGATCGGCTGTTCCGCGAAGGCAAAGCAGAAACCAAGGAGTATTCAACGGGAGACGTCTTTGGACATCTTGCTCCAAAAGCGGAAGAGCTGCTCGAAAGAGCAAGACGAGGTGGTAGGATCTCCTTTGCTGAGTACCTACCTCTTATGGAAATGGCAGAGAGTCACTGGCTTGGAGCAGGGAGAAAGGATCATAGCAGAGCTGCCGCAGCATATTCCATATTGATAGAGATAGCCCCTGATGACGTCCAAAGATCAGCTGCCCATGGTTGCAGAGGCCGTCAATTTGAGGAAATGGGAGCAGCTGATAGGGCTATCGATGACACCACTAGGGCAATTGACTTACTAAAGGCATGCGGCGGTGGAGCATTTGAACGCCTTGCTTACGCTCTTTACGAGCACTTAGGCCGTCAGAACGAAAAGAAAGGCGATCTAAGAGGGGCAATCACAGCCTATCAAGAGATTCCTAAGGCATACCCTCGTTACAGGAGCGTTGCAGAGAAAGTAAGAGAGTTAGAAGCACGTTATCACAAAGCCCGAAACAGCGCCTGATGGCTAGTAAGGGTTTCTCCGTGGCAACGTCGGCTTGGGGCGCTCATGGGAGGGGGCAGCGGCGCCCATTGGCCGGGTGGTGTGTGTCCTGAGAGCTGACCAAGTCCGTCGGCTGATTGGCTTCCGGAGCCCAGTCGAGAACAGTTTCGCGGGGGAGGGACAGATGAGAGCGAATAGCCTGTAGAACCCTTGGGTGAACTGATTCTTGATCAAGGAAAAAGGCCTTACGGAGTAGCCGGATTACCGCCCCGCGATGGACTAGTAAGATACATTCAAAAGCTCGGCGGTTACCTCCACTGGGTCCTTGGAGGTGAGGCAGGGCAAGGACTGACGGATGACAGAATCGCCTCAGTTGAGGAGGGGTACCATGCGAATCGTAAGGCATCATTTCTTGGACATGGCGCGCTGTAGCGTGGAGGCGCAGGGTTATGGTCGGTGATTTCGGAAGGGCGCGGCAGGATGCCGCTGGGTGGTGGTCCGAGCAGCTATCCGTGCTCGATTCGGCTCAATGTGATCGATGCAATGGTCAGATACCACGCGGGGCCGGATGCTTGACCGCACCGCGATGGGTCGTTGGTCTTGCAGGTGCAAGCCCAGACCTCGTCTGCGAACAATGCTTCCGCCGCTACGCCGATGCTGGTGAGTCATGGACCGTCCCTTGGTCTCGCTGGGCCAAGGAGCACCCTTCGGAGGCCCAAGCGTACGAAGCAGAAAGGCAGAGAGCCTTGAAAGCACGGCTTAGGGCAAGATTCCAGAAGCGAGAAGGCTAGATGTCTAGTCGTGACGTATCTGTTGCTCTCGCCGGGGCCGCCATGGGACTGCTTGTGGCGACCGCATCGTTGGGAGTGCGGCGGCTCACACGTAGAGAATGCAGCACAGATGTTTGTGCCGCTCGTTTCCTAGCCTGCCAGGAGACGCATCATGGTGGGGTTCGGCAAGCCGAACATTGAGAGGCTGAGGCAAGAGCGTGACGTAGAGGGTCTCATCAAAGAACTGCGCCACGAGGATTGGCGCGTACGCTTCGCCGTGGCCCGGGCGCTTTACGACATCGGCGATGCCCGAGCGGTGCAGCCTCTCATCGCCGTTCTCAAGGACCCGCACGTGTGCGGGCCCGCGGCCGCGGCGTTGTCAAACATTGGTAGGCCGGCAGTGGAGCCGCTCATGGGGGTCCTTAGGGATGAGGCGTGGCACGCGCGCGAGCTGCCGCCAAGGCGCTGGGGAACATCGGTGATACCCGGGCAGTGCAGCCTCTCGTCGTCGCCCTCGGCGACCCGGGCTCGAGCGTGAGCAGCGCTGCTGGGTCTGCCCTCGTGAGCATCGGCACGCCCGCCGTGCAGCCACTCACCGCTGCCCTCCAGGACGAAAAGCCAGGCGTGCGCAAGGCCGCCGCAGAGGCGCTGGGGCAGATCGGCGACGCGCAAGCGGTGCAGCCACTCACCGCTGCTCTCCAGGACGAAGAGCCAGGCGTGCGACAGCGCGCCGCGGTGGCGCTGGGGCAGATCGGCGACGCGCAAGCGGTGCAGCCACTCACCGCCGCCCTCGGCGACCGGCACTCTGATGTGCGTGAGGCTGCCGCCGCGGCGCTAGGGAAGATTGGCGACGCCCGGGCAGTACAGGCGCTCACCGACGCCCTCAAGAACCCTTATGTGTACCCGAACGCCTGCCGGGCGTTGCGAGCCATTGGCGCGCCTGTCGTGCAGCCCCTCATCGCCTTCCTTACGGATCCGGATCCTTACGTACGCCAGGCTGTCGCTTCGGCCCTAGGACGGTGGGGCGATGCTCGGGCGGTCGAGCCCCTCATCGCCGCCCTCGAGGACGAGAGGGACAGCGTGCGCGAGGCCGCCGCAGACGCGCTGGGGCGCATCGGCGACGCCCGCGCGGTGCAGGCGCTCATCGCCGCTCTGGAGGACGTGAGTGATGGCGTGAAGAGCAGCGCGGTCGCGGCGCTAGGAAGCATCCGCGACGCACGGGCGGTGGAGGCGCTCATGGCCCTCCTCGAGGAGGAAAGCGAAGGCGCGCGCTGGATCGGCGCAGCCAGGGCGGCCAGGACGCTAGGGGAGATCGGCGACGCCCGGGCCGTCGAACTTCTCATCACCGCCCTCAAGGAGGAGAGCGAGGACGCGCGCCTGTGCTGGGCCGCCGCCGCAGAGGCGCTCGGGAAGATTGGCGATCAGCGGGCGGTCGAGCCGCTCATAGCCGCCCTCGGGCACGCGCGTCCACTGCCTGGCCGCCCGCACGACGACTACCAAGATGCGCGAGAAAGCGTCATCCAGGCTTTGGGGGAAATCGGCGATGCCCGCGCAGTGGAGCCTCTCATCGCCATGCTGGAGGACCTAGCTCTGCAGGAGCACGCCGTCAGGGCGCTGGCGAACATAGGGGAGCCTGCGGTGGAGCCGCTCAGGGCCGCCCTCCTTGAGGACGTGAGGGAGCGGGTCCGCACAGCCGCTCGGACGGCGCTGTCAAAACTGGGCTTCTTCCCCTACTGAGGGATCAGAGATGGCGGCACGCGACAGTACCTTGGCCCGCCTTCGTTCGCGCAGATCCCTGCGCCGCTTCGCCGATCTGGGGGTGAGTGGGCTGAGGTTACGAGCAGCCGGGGCGACTTCTTTGGAACCACCTTGATTCCGTGTCACCCCAACGCAGAGGTACATGACATGAGCTCTCCTTGGATAGAGTCAGGATACGAGAGGCAGCGACATACCAGGCACATCCCGTCGTTTCGCATGAGCCCTGCGGCATCTGCCCTGCTCTTACCACGGCCACTGTTGGCCTCACAGCGGTCTATCCCGACTTGGCCGGTTCGACAGGCCACAACTACGCGGTGGCGGCGGTACTTGACTTGCGGCAGTCGCCGCCTTCGCCGCTGCCGGCTGGTATGCCAGGAAGCGGTGGGTGAGGTCGGCCGCCGCGTCTTGACGGCTTCGAAGCGTTCTACCACGTCGGCCTAGAGAAAGGCATATGAGTGGAATGGTTGAAGACCTAGAACGGGCACTTGAACATATTGAGGCGGGCAAGCTGGAAATGGTACAGTCGGCGGTCTGGGAAGGCTACCGGAGACTTCAGGAAGAGAAGGGTAGCGGAAAACGCGGCGGCAAGCATGTAGCGTTGGGTTGGGTGGAGGAAGCGTATGATACCCTAGAGTACATTCTCCACCCCGAGAAGCTCCCATCGGGCGCGTCACCGCATACTCCACACCATGCGGCCGAGTGTTTGGCGAAGGCAATTCTGTGGATAAGGATGGCCATGTGACGGATCCCACGCGAAGGGATCCAAGGCGGGCGGACCTTAATACCACGCAGGGCAGGCGCCGGCATGTCTCAGACTGAAGCGGCGGCAATGTGGGTCGTCATCAACTTCCGGAATCTGTATAAGCACTTCCCAATGGACGCCTGAAGGTTTGCTTAACCTCTTCCCAAGACACAAGCTTGCCCAGAAGATCCCTCTGTCATCCCGCCCTGATTGACAATCCGGAGCACCCGCTCCGCTGGCCCACTCTCTGCAATCATCGTGGATCCAGGAACGGACTCAGGAACTTGAGAGGACGTGTATCGAAGATTGGATGCACTCTCACCAGCCCGGATATCTTTCTGCTACGAAGCGGTTGGGGACCTCCCTCGACGCGAACCGCGACGCATTGGGCATATGCAGAAGTAGGGGGCTCGGCCCCGGATTGGGGGCGCAGCAACGTGCCAGCCCTGGCTTAGGAGCCGACAAAAGAATCAATTGAGAGTGTGCATAGACCTATTGACGCCTCCCGTCCTTCGCGCTACGTTTGCCGTGGTTTCGACGGGCAATGCCTTAGCCGATGTTGCGGATGTCCGCCCTCCGCTAAAGCTACTCAAGTGGGCTGGCGGGAAGCGATGGCTTGTCCCCCACCTCAGATCGCTGTGGGAACCGCAGCGCCATGCGCACGATCTTCCAGCGCCTAGGCAAGCAGGCCTCCGCGCCCAAGGTCCACCCCCACCGCTTCCGCCACACCTTCGCCACCTGGGCCATCGAACAACAAGCCCGCGAGATAGACGTCCAGTTCCTCCTCGGCCACTCCACCCCAGCCATGCTCCGCCGCTACACCGCCACCTACGACGCGGAAAAGGCTGCCCAGGCTCACGCCCTATTCAGCCCCGCCGACCGACTCAATGGGCAGCTCCAAAATGGTTCGAATGGAGCCCGGAATCCTGCGTTTTCCCTGAAGCTCCCCTGAAGCTTTCGAATCTACGGCCTTAGCAATTGGCCCCACCTAGGGTCCCGCCGAGGTCTCGATCTCGCCCTGATTTCACCCCGGTTTCACCCCAGATTTTGAATCTGCGCCCTAAGCAACTAGCCCTCAGTCGGTGCCTCTTAATCCGGGAGTCGTGGGTTCGAATCCCACTCGGCCCTCCACCTGCAAAACTTGCGAGAACGACACGCCGTTCTGCCGTCGCACCCGCAGTAGTTCACAGCGGCTGGTTCGGGTGACATGGACACTCAGAACCTGCCAACCGCCAAGACTGCCCCCCCGGCACCTCACCGGCCACGGGGTCATTTCCCCATTGTCGGGCGCGATTTGCCAGTACGTCTCTGAAACCGGCCTACGCGGGTGGACCGTCAATCAGTTGCCATCGATCTGTCACCCCGTTCCTATGGCGGCGCGATCTTGGCGGTGCTAGGGTGGGCCTGCAAGCAGGTAGCTCTGCCTAGGCAAGCGCCCACTGGTTCGAAGGGCAAGAGCTGCCAGGCGGGACAAGAGAGTCCAGGGAGGTGACGAAGATGTACGAGCCCACGGGAAACATGCAGTCCTGTCGCTATTGCGGCGCTGGCCTGCCACAGGAGGCGGCCTTTTGCAGCTGCTGCGGCCACGAGACCGGGACGACGGCAGCGGCCCAGCCGCTTCCCCGTAGCCAGGCGGCAGCACAAGAGGAAGGGCAATACGCTCCTGTGTGGAAGCGCTTCCTGGCCCGCGCGATTGACGTAGTGGCCGCGCTCGTCGCGTACTACTCGCTTTGTTTCTTCCTCGGAGCAGCCTGGGGTGCCATGGTCGGCGAACCCACTGACAGCCAGATCGATGCCTTGGTCGGCGCCGCCCTCCTGCTGGTGTTAGCGGGCTACCTCATCTACTCGTGGGTCGGCACGACCCGAGGGGGCACGCTTTCGCAGCAGCTCATGGGCCTGCGGGTCGTCGACAAAAACACCCTCGAGCCCCCTAGCGCAGGCCGGGCCTTGGCTCGAGTGCTGATGTCAGTGTTCGTCAGCACGATGTTCTACTGTCTCGGCTATCTTTGGGCCACCTGGGACAAGGAGAAGCAGACCTGGCACGACAAAGCCGCGAATACCGTTGTCGTGCGGTCTCTGCCTCGCGAGGCAGCGACTGAGGCGCTCGCGCCGACGCGCTCGATGCAGAGTGTGTGACGCCATCGTTGGCGCTAGCGCTGTACTAGGGTTACAGCCGAAGTCACGCTTGTGGCGTGTTGACCCGTGGCGCCCTTGCCCTTACGGTCAGTGTCATCGTCTTGACAGCGTGCCGATCGTGGCCGATGATTCATCCGCCGTCGTGGAAGGCAGCGGAAAATGGCGGAGCGACTCGAGAAGGAGAGCCGTTATTCCATGATAGTAAGTGGGTTACGAAGCGGGCCGGGCCAGAAGGATCAAGCATGATCCAATACTGCTCTTCCTGCGGTAGCGAGCTCGCCCCCAACGCGAAGTTCTGCACTCGGTGCGGTCAAGCGGTTGCGGCCATGCCTCAGGAGGAAGCGTCTAGCCCCCAGACGCCGTCCAGCGATCGGCCCCGTGGCGGCGTCAGAAGATGGTTCGCAGGGGCCAGCACCCCATGGACTGCCATGCTCGTCGTCTCCGTCGTCCTCGCGGTATCCCTGGTCGGAGTCGCCGCATGGCTCGCCGTCGCAAGAAGCGGCGAAGAAGAAGAACGCACCCCGACAGCTCCGGCAGGCTTGGCCGCCGGAGCTGTCGGCGCGACGGCCACTCCTCGAGCGGCCGCCTCGCCAGCGGCACCGGCGCCCACCCTCCCATCTGGACGACTAGCCTTCGTGAGCGAGCGGGATGGGAATTCGGACATCTACGTGATGAATGCCGATGGCAGCGGGCAGACTAATCTCACGAAGAACG
>JAUYEF010000288.1 GCA_030691635.1 Bacillota bacterium | reverse complement strand
TCCTTGCGCCTCCGAGTTGGTACGCGCTCACTCCCTGGCAGGGTGTGGCCGGCTTCGCCTTGCTGGCGGGGGGACTGGCCGCGACCGCCGACGCCCGATGGATGTCGCGTGATCCGACCGCGCTTTGACGGTGCCGCTGCGGTAGAGCGTCCGAGATCGGCGCTCCGGCTGCCACCCATCGTGTCCTTGAAGTCGGTCAGGCGCTGCCCGCCTGATGAAGCGCCAGCGCCGCGATCTCTGCGGCACCCGTACGCAAGACGGCGCCTCTGACGGGCTGTACGAGTGGCACCATGAAAGCCAGTGAGCGGTGGAGCCAGTGTGTCCATCGTCATCGAACGACTGGTACCTGCTTGACGAAAGAGCCACATGCACAGAAGACCTGACACCCCCTGTGGAGAGGACCCCCAGTGGCAACCCTTTTGGTACTTGGAGCGAGCCCCCGGCAGCGTGATTGCATCAATAGCCTCGTCATCCTTGAGCGGAAATCAGGCGCACGCCATGTAGCATTGTGGCTTGATTCATGGAGTGAGTTCTGCCGGGCCTTGCCCACCGTTCCCAATGCCTTCGGGGTCCTCACCGACCGCGCGCTTGGCCTCCCGGCTTGCTCCGCCCTTGCGCCGCTCTTTGCTGCCAATCCACACCCAGACGTCTTCTACTATGGCCGACCGGACCTACTACTACCGACCTTCACGGGATCCCGTTGGCTTGTTGGTGACATCCAAGGAGGACGTGCGCTTTCATCGTAGGGGCCGATTGAAGCCGAACCGGACGAGGGTGCTCACACCGAGGTCATCGGTTCTCACGCCGAGAACATAGTCTTGGCCAACTTCAAACACCTCGTCCAACGGGGGCCCGAGGAAGGACCCGACGGGATCCATGGTCTCGTCGAAGACCCACCACCTCGAGCTCGCCTCCCAGGAGGTATGATACCCAACAGCCCACAGCCACCCAGCCGGATCACGGTGAATGCTGGACAAGACCGGGAATTCCTCCGGGTAGATGACACTGGGCAGGGCGTTTCTGACCTGGGTTCGCCGTTCCTCGGGAGCCTGGGCGAGCCAAATGGACTCCTGCCGGGATATGTCGTCCTGTTGCACGCGCCTGGCGGGCGTACGCCACGAGACGGATCGCAACTCCGTTCCGTCCAGCGCGTACTCGATGATCTCCGCCCCTGCCAGCTGGGAAATCAACACCGACGTGTCCGTCGTTACCCATTGAGGCACGGAGGAGAACTTCACCACTCCGGAGGCGACACCACCGCGGCCCGGATGTCCGGCCAAGAGGTAATAGGGCAATCTGATGACATGGGAGGAAGCGAATCCCGCTCCGCTCATGATTCTCAGGGTTACCGTGTCACGCCCCATCAACCCCAGCGTGGCGGGGGGGGGCAAGCTCCGGATACCGACCAACCAAGTCCCGGGCTTGACCGGCGAACAGAACTCGGTGAACCCGGAAAGGGACGCCTCAACAGGCCAGGTCGCCGCCACCGCACCTGAGGAGTCGAAGGTGGTGATCCTGCCTTGCCCTGCGTCCCATACCTCGAAGCCGCCGCCGTCCAAACCCCACACTGACGATGGGTAGATGAACTCACCGGGCCCCTGGCCTCTCCGGCCAACGAGCTCAGGCTTGCCCGCCCCGGGGCGCAGTCGCCAGACTGCGCCGCCCCGGCTGTCGGACATGATGATGCTCCCGTCCGACAGAACGGTGGCATCTCGGACCGTGAAGAGCTCTTCGAAGGTCCCCTCAAGGGTCAGGGTCCAGACCAACGCCAGCTCGGGCATCTCGAGGAGCCCCGGCTCTCCGGGTCGCTCCTCCCTGGACCCATCCCTGCACCCGGCGCCCGCCGCGGCGAAGACGACCACGACGGCGAGCGTCCGGGACACCAGACCCCAGAAGCACGATCCTCGCATTCGTGTGACCCCTACCCTCGGATGGTTCCAGACGGACCGCATCGACACCGGTTCGCCAGGTAGTACAGAGAGTGTCCCTTAGAGGTTGATCGCTCGCGTGCGTTCCCTAATCGCCAGGACCCTCGCCTCTGAGTACTCCCGCACGAGAATCCGGTGCGAGCACGAACGGATCAGGACCGACCCGTCCTCGGCGACTTCACGAACCCACCCCGTACCGAACAGGAAGGCCCATCTTGGGATCTCACGACTGATGGTGCCGTCCAACGCAAGGAGTGCGTCTTCGTCATCCCCACACGGGTCCCAGGCATGACACATGTATGACCCGACCTCGACACACGCATGAAAACCACCCCCTGGGGTTTGTGCATCCTCGCACTTGACGCCAATGCACTCCAGACACTGGGCCCCCACTGGCTCGGAAACGAAGCACACAAGGATGCCGAACAGGAGTGCGGTCAAAGAGCGGCGGTTCATCGGTAGCTCCTTAGTTCGAGTGTTGAAAGTGAAGAATCCATATTGCAGGACGTCGGACCTTGTTGTTGGCAACGCTCTCCCCTTCGTTGACGATCCTCAGGGCAAGTCGGCCTCCTTCCTTGTTGTGAGTGGCGAGCGGCAGTCCTTCAATCAGTGATTCCTCCGGCCGAACGTGTACCTGACCAGCTCCAGCTGATTGACCCGGCGGACCGCAATGAGTGTTTCTTCTTCGAGGTCGCTGGCCAAGAAAGCCAAGGGTGCATCGAGTGTCCGGGCTCGCGAGAATCGCCCCAGAGCATCGTAGAGGACCAAGATTCGCAAGTCGCTGGTAAGGTCCGATATGACCTGCATGAACCCATCGTTGATGGGTATGGTGGAAAGCGCAGCCCATCCGTCCCGGGTCCCCCGCTCTTGCGCAGCCATGAGGCTGTCCAGGACGTCCACGGGCGGTTCCATTCGCTGGCGTCCGCCGGCTTCGTGGAGGACATGGACCGTGTATGGTTCGGAGATCCGAGAGAGCACGATTAGGCCTGGGGCATTCGCCAGGTAGCTGTCGGCTTCGAGCGTTGCGATTTGCCGCAGCTCGCCGCCATCTCGGCCAAGGCACCTGACCAAGGCGAACGTCGCCGGATCTTCTTCTGAACGTTCAAGAAGAAGTAGCCATCCTTCCGGCGACCATGTGGCGCGTGCCAACCTTCCCGCGACTCGAAGCCTTGTTGATTCCCGGATGGAGCCGTCGACCGCCAGCCGGTAAAGCGCGAGAGGCTCCTGTGCAAGAACCTCTACCTCCGCTTGCGCCCCGCCACGAACCAACGCTGCCGAAACGACGGACAGATTCTCGGGAAACCGGACCTCCCGTTGTTGTTCCCAATGCCGGCTAAGAACAATGGCCGCCCGGCGGGACCAGACGAGCAGTTCTCCAGTCCTGGATTGGGACACCCCCTCAAGTCGGAATCCTTCAGGCGGCTGCCAGGTGGCAACCTCCGCCAACTGCAGAAGAGCAACTTGAGCAACTGCTGGCCCGGGCGCCTCATTGGCTGCGACACAAGCAAGGCTCAACAACAGAGCACCCTTCAGGGAAGCGGGCCTCTTTGTATGCCCACGGTGGATGCGGGCGAACTCCCTGAGCAGAGCAGGTGGGTTCCTCGACGAGATCGGGCTCATGAAGGAGTCGGCCGTCACGGACCCACCGTGGCTCCAGGCCCGCCGAACCTCTTTGCCGGCTCCGCCAGTCTGGCCCCCGCAGGATCCGGTGTTGACGTGTGTTCGTGGAACATGGCGTTCCTCCGTTCGTTGATGGTACGGGTTCAAGCAACAATCCCACCCGGCCTTGCCCAAGAAGACGCGTGACGACTCGAATGCGTGCAGGCCTGCCGGGGTGCTCACGCGAGCTGACTTCCAGCGCTCAGGCACCTCGGCTCGGTGGGCTATCCTTCTCCGACGCCGACACCGTCGATGGCAATCGGCCCCCCCTTGCACGTTCTTCCGTCCAGCCGCGTCTCTAGTTATTGGGCGGTGAGCTTTTCGCCCCGCCGACGGAGATTGTCCGTGGAGCGCACAAGGACCGCCGACGAGTGCTGCCCCCCTGGCCCAAGCTGCCGCACCTATGCCTTCCCAAACCCGACGACGACTGGTTGGTCTCCTGGTGCTCCTTGCGGGGGTCCAAGCCGGCGTTCTGGCACTACGGAGGAACGCCGTGCCCCACGGACCCCGTTTCGTCACGCCGGGCGTGTCCCTCGCGGCAATCGAGCCACAAGGAACCGGGAAACCCCGGGGCCTTGTTCCGACAGATGGCCGTCCGCTCTTGGCAGTGCTGGTCTTCTCTTCCGAGTGTGCTCATTGTGAGACGGCGGCACGAGCCTGGAGCCGGTGGCTGTCCGCCGTCCGCAGCGACATCGATGCAGTGGCGATCACCGGCGATGAGCTGGGTGTCGGCCAGGCTTACGCACAGGCTCACGGGTGGCAAGTCCAGGTCCTGGCGGTGCCTGGAGTTGGCCGAACCCCCCTCGGGGAGGTGCTCATAGCGCGCACGCCGTGGCTATTCCTGCTGGACGGAGGCGGCCGGGTCCTCTTCGAAGGACATGGGAGCCGCCTCATGGGGCTCGATTCCGCCATCGCCGCTCATTCCCATGCACGGTCGGCCGCAGCGACCAGGGACCCCCTCGATCAAGCACCCTTCAACTGAGGAGCCGTAGAATGTACCATCTGCTGGTGGGCGGCCTGGTGGCCGCGAATATCGCACTCGGGGTAGCCCTTGTCGGCGATCTGGCTGACCGGCCGATCTTCCCGCGAGGGGTCTTCGACTGTTGCGAAGCAGCGGGTGTACCGGAGCCATACTGCTGTTCCAAGTGTTGCTGGCTTCCCAGTTACTGCGAAAGCGACGAGGACTGCAGATAGCTCGCCTCATGCGCCCCGGCTCGGTCGGGTTCGCCGCTGCCCTGACGGCGGCAGGCGGAGCGCTCCTGTCGCTCCTCCCCGTCGCGCTCTCGGTGGTGCAGCACCCACCGGGGCCGGCGGCCATGCTCCCGGACGTGCCGTGGCTGGCGGCCCGGGCAGCCGCTATTGCCTTGCCCTTCAGCGTCATGTTCGGGGCCGCGACCCTCAGGGCCACACATCGTACGCGACTCATCTGGGCTACCGCCGCCCTTGCCGGGACGGCCTGCCTGACCTACCTGATCGCGGCCCAGTTCGCGCCGGCGTTGGAGTATGAGGTTCGGGCTCACCAGGCCCCGGAGGCGGTGCACGACCGTCTTCCGTTCGGGCCGGACACACCCTCCAATCTCACCCGCCAGAGGGACTACGTCCTCGAGAATCCGCCTGAGCGGTACAGTCTCTCAGTAGAGGACCCCCTTTCGATACCTCCCAACTGGCTCGACTACCGGATCCAGGTGCCGGGCGTCTTGGCGGCGCTCACCCTTTTGAACGGCCTCCTCGCCTGGGCCGTGGCGTGCCGTATTCGCTCTCGGCCCCGCCGCCAGTTCGTGTGGCTCCTCTGGACGCTCGGGCTCGCGAGCGCTGTCACGTTCTTTTCCGTGGAGAGCTCGGCCGGGCGCGCCGGGCGCCGGGATCTCTCCGCGCCCGGAACGCTCTACGCCGGGGCCCCGCTGCTCATCTGGGTTCTCGCGCTCGTCCTGGTGCGGCCGCGGAGGCACCAGGCCACCGATGGCATGACGCGGCCATGAACCTGGAACCGCTACCCGGTTCCGAGCTGCACTGTTTTCGGGCTGGGGACCCTCACTGCTTCAGGGACCTTCTGCAGCGGTATGGCGCTGCCGTGAAGGGCGTGGCGGCCTCGTTCGCCCGGGACGATGACGATCTCAAGGATCTGTGCCAGGAGGTATGGCTGAGGGTCTTCGTCAAGCGCTCGACGTACAAAGGCACCGGACCACTGCTCGCGTGGATCCTCACCCTGGCCCGGCGGACATGCGTCTCCAATGAACGACGGATCAAGGCGCAGGGATCCGCCATCAGCCGGCTGGCGATGGGTGCGGCGGACGCCTGGCAGCGCGACCCACCGACACCGATCGAGGAGATCCAGCAGCGGGAGGAACGTGCGCGCCTGTTTGCCGCAGTACAACTCCTTGCCGAACGACAACGACTCGCCATCCTCATGCGTCTCTACCACGGCTACAGCACTGAGGAGACCGCCGCACTCATGGGTTGTG
>JAUYEF010000004.1 GCA_030691635.1 Bacillota bacterium | reverse complement strand
CGAGCCGCGCGCAGGGCACGGAAGAAGGAGCAAGGTCGATCTCGAGTGCGACGCGCCCTGTCCAAGGCGGAGCGGGGGCTGATCCTCTCCAAGACCGGCGGCCGCTGTCACATATGTGGTGGTGTCGTCGATGAGAAGTGGCAAGCGGATCATGTTCTCGCGCACAGCGGAGGAGGCGCCTCAAGAGCGGACAACTACCTTCCCGCGCACCGGCTCTGCAATAGCTACAGGTGGGATTACCTGCCGGAGGAGCTGCAAGTCATCCTCAAGATGGGAGTCTGGGCACGCACCCAGATCGAGAACGAGACAAGGGTGGGAAGAGCGATCGCCGAAGCCTTCTTGAAGTATGATCGAGCGAGGCTTGCACGGCGGGGCGCGACGCGGTCGACGAGACATTCATGAATGAGTGAGTTGTGAACCGTGTGGGCTCTACCTTGAATTGTGATCTCACTCGGGCGCACCTCGTATAACAATGCGAGTCCCGCCTTCGCGGCATTCGCCGCTCCGGAGAAACCGGCGCGAGCGGCGGTCAGCGGATGGGGGCGGACAGGTCGTTTCGAAGAGAGGTGAACCTGCGAGCTCCCGGGGCGCCGGTTCGGGACTCGCGAACGTTAGCCGTCATTGACATAGTGGACCCGCTCCACCTGAAAAGTGCATGAACAGAACCGTGGCGATCACAAATCCGCGGTGGTATCAGGAACTGAAAAGCTGGTACTTCAACCCCACCCGGCCAGAGAGCGGGCTGAGTCGGTGAACGCAGGGCTGCCATCGCAGAAGGCGGAAGCTGCCGGCGCCGCGATCGGGGCCGGCCGGATGCCCTCAGCGTCACACGCCGCGCCCTGGTTAGCTGGTTGCCGGTGCTTCCGCACTTCGGTGCGGGGTTCGCGAAGCTGTCCGAACGTGGAACTTCATGTGAGGTGACTATGCGTAGCCCTCATCGTCTCTTCGAAGCCGGTCTGATCTTCGCCATTGCCTGGCCAGGACTCCTGGGAGCCCAGCTGCGCGTCGGTGACCAAGCTCGGCTTACTTCTCCCGACCTGCCCCGGGGGAGAGTAGAGGGAACAGTCGTGGCTCTCAACGGCGATTCCATATCCCTTGCGGTGTTCGGGCAGTCGCAGCGCCTTAGTACGAGCTTCAAGGTGGTCACTTCAGTTGAAGCCATGCGGGCGCGGGATCGGGGAAGCGGCTTCCTTCGAGGGGCCGCGCTGGGCTTTGCCTATGGCGCTGCCTCCGGAGTTGCTTTCGGCTTGATGATGCGCCAAGGGCCCGAGTCAGTCGGTCTTGGCATCGTGTTTGGCGTGGCGGGAGTGCCGCCCGGGGCCATCATTGGATTCGTGAATCCGGGACGGCGCTGGACGACTGTCACCTACAGCACGGTCGCTAAGCCGTAGGATGCACGTTCGTACCTTCCCAGATTGAGTGACAGCGCCCAGCGCGAACGTCACCCGTCATTGACATGGTAGATTCGCCCCACTGTGAGAAGTGCATGAACGGAGCGGTGGCGATCACAGATCCACGGTGGTATCGGAGTTGAAGTCGTCGCGACCTGATCTGGAGCTGCTGAGGTGGCACAACACGGAAGTGTTCGGTGCATGACCCACCTGATGTGCCACCGGGAGGGCTGAGTATCAACGACGGCTAACAACCGGTTCGCGCTGCGGCGGGCTGGCGCCCGCCTTGGCCGCCAGAACATGGGCGACGGAGACCAGGCATCAGGGTTGGCGGCACACCCGCGCTGAAGCGCGGGCGTCAGCGAACCTTGAACGTTATCGGAAAGCCCATTGACGAATGTGAGATCTGCGGCAGGACTACTGCGTAAGTACCGCGAAGCAGCTTCGGACTACCGCGAGACATGCGCCCTGAGGGACGACATTGCCAGCGCGCTCTTACCGCGGAAGCCGAGGTATCTCACGTACCGGGAGTTCGACCGTGTGGTTCGTTGGAAGTTGAAGGGCCAGAACCCACGCACGGCGCGCCAACGTGAGCCACTGACGGACGAGGTTGTAATAGCGGTCACCAAGGCAGCGCTCGATATCCACCACTCGGACCAGGCCTACTGTACCCGGGTGAAGTTGGGCATCCTGCAGTCCCTACCCGGAGTGGGCATGGGAATAGCGTCGGCAGTTCTAGCCCTGGTGGAGCCACGGTCGTATGGCGTTATCGATTTCATGGTTTGGGATCAGTTGTTCGGTGAGGAGCGGCTGAGCTTTTCGCACACCCACTACGAGAATTACCTGACCTGTCTTCGCGCCTTGGCCGAGGAATTGGCCTGGACCGTCCAGGAGGTCGACTTGGCGCTGTGGGCCAGAGCTGAGGCGAAACAGCCGGCCTTGCGGCTTTCGTGCTGAGGCCTTCCGATAACACTGGAACTCCGCCTGCGCGGCCTTCGGCCGCTCCGGAGAAACCGACCCGAGCCACGGGGCGGAGCCTGGAGGCGGACGTGTCGTTTCGATGAGAAGTGAGTCTGGGGACCGGGTGATGCGGGTCGGTTCGGAGTTCCTTGAACGTTCTCTGCAATGGCGCCCGCTCCACTGAAGAAGGAAGAGCACCGCGCCCCCCCGGGGGGCCCCACCGTGGCGGCCTGAGGGCCGCCTGGGCAGGGGGGACGGGGCGAGACGGGAATGAAAGAAGGTGGACGAGTGGTTCCTAATGCGGCCTTCGGCCGCGTCGCGAGCGCCACTGCATAGAACAACCCGGTTTCCGCTCGCGCCCGTGCTTCGCACGGTCGCGGCCCTTCGGGACGCCCGCCGGGCGGGTGGAGCCTGGCGAAGGGAAGAGTTCGGATCGAAGATGCGGCACATGGCGACACGCGGTGGGCGGGCGTCGGAAACCGCGAACGTTAAGTGAAAGGTGCCTACGGGTTCGAGGCGGGCTGCGGCTGGCCGAACAGACAGGGAATCGTCATGGGTGTAGCCGCAAGAGGTGAGGCCAACTGAATGGGAGTCACGTTGCAGGCACGTTCGGGGAAGAGTCCGTGCGAGCCA
>JAUYEF010000438.1 GCA_030691635.1 Bacillota bacterium | reverse complement strand
CAAGGTTAACTTGTCTCTCCAAGAACAGCTCTGTACACCTCGATCGTTTGCTCAATCATTCGCTCCAGCGTGAACTGACGCCGAAGCCTCTCGGCGCCCGCAGCGCCAAGCCGCTCCCAACGGCCGCATCTTCCGCCCCAGCGCGCGATGACAGACTCTCCCATGACCAGCTCCACAACCTCACATGCGTTCGAGCAGCCGTCGCACTCGAAGCCTCGTGATTCGAAACGTGTTTGGGAAAGGCCGAACCCGCGGAACCGGCAGCTCTTGATCTGGAGCCGCGAAGCGATGATTGCAGCGCCAAACGCTCCCATGACCCTGTGCCGCTCCGGCACGATGACCGGGCATCCGAGCGCCTCTTCGAAAGCTTTCCGCATGCCGGTATTGGCGGCCACTCCGCCCTGGAAGAGCACAGGCTGCGTTATCGCCTTACCCTTCGCGACGTTATTGAGGTAGTTGCGGACGAGCGCTTCGCACAGCCCTTTGACGATGTCCTCCACGCTGCAGCCCATCTGCTGTTTGTGTATCATGTCCGACTCTGCGAATACGGCGCACCTGCCTGCTATGCGGACGGGGTTGCGCGACGCGAGGGCCAGGCTGCCGAGGTCTTTGATGTCAATGCCGAGCCTCTGGGCCTGCCTGTCCAGGAATGAGCCGGTGCCGGCGGCGCACACGGTGTTCATCGCGAAATCCGTGACGACTCCGTTCTCCACGACGATGATCTTCGAGTCCTGCCCGCCGATCTCGAGAACGCAACGAACATCCGGGCACACCGATAGCGCAGCGACGGCGTGCGACGTGATCTCGTTCTTGACCACGTCCGCCCCGAGCACCTCTGCCGCAAGCTCTCGACCGCTCCCCGTCGTTCCGGACGCGACGACAGAGCACGAAGGCAGCGTGCGCCGCAGGTCGGCGACCGCCTCCTGCACCGCTTCCACCGGCCTGCCCGCCGTGAGCAGGTATGAGCTGTGCACCACATTCCGGCTTTCATCCATGGCGACCAGGTTCGTGCTGACCGATCCGACGTCCAGGCCGAGGACCACTCTCACCGGGATGTCGCCTCCTTCCTTGCCCCCAGCAGGTCCACGAAGGCTTCGAGTCTGGTCATGAGGCCGGCCTCGCCGGTGTGCTCGTCGAGGCTCAGGGATAGCACCGGGATCCCCAGGTCCTGCGTCACCTGAGGCAGGATGCTCTTCGCCACGATTTCCGGCATGCAAGTGAACGGCAGCAGGTGCACCATGCCATCGAGCCTCTCCTTAGCCCCCAGCACCGTATGCCCCACGCTTTCGACGCCGTCGCCCCCCACGAAGTGGTTCAGATACGGGCGCGCGGACTTGACGGGGTCTGGGACTGGGACTCGTTTCCAGGGCCACGGGAAAAGGTGAGTTCTCACCCAGCCGGTTATGGTCATCTTACGGTCGACGATCGCTCCAAGCCTTCCCAGTTTCTCCTCGATCCCGGCGCTTGCGAATCTGTCCATTATCATGAAGATCTCGCCTATCAGGCCGATGCGCAGCGCGCGGCCGCCGGCCTGGGGCCTGGCATGCGCTGCCGCTTCTTCCGTGAAAGCATTCACAGCGCGGCGTATGCTTCCCGTGGAGCTCGCCTCATCCACCGCGCGAATGGCTTTCGAGTAGAGATGGGAGGTCACGCCGGGCAGGTCCTCGTGCGCGCGGAGCGGCAGGCTTTGCCTGAGCACCTCATCGCAGGCCAGAGCTTTCTCCCAGCCTATACGCAGCGCCCGCGGCACTCGTGAGTAACGGCGGCCCAGGAGCGCCCTGAGAGACGCGAGAAGCTCGCCTGGGTGGGTCTGGGGCGGCTCAAGCAGGTGGAAGTCGACCCGCTTCCCAAGGTCCCAAAGGGCCTGCTTTTCCACCTGCGCGTAATAGCCGAAACGGCACGGGCCGGACCCTCCTGCCATCAGGACGGCGTCTGCCCCCATGTCAATGGCCTCGAGCATGTTGCCCAGGCACAGCTTCAGCGGGAAGCAAGCTGTTTCCGGAGCGTACCGTGTGCCGAGCGTAACCGTTCGCTTACTGGACGGTGGCGGGACCACGGTGTCCAGCCCAAGCTCGTCGAGCACGGCGCGGAGCACCACCCAGAAATCGCCCATGTGTGGGAACGTCAGTTTCAACGGCCTTACCTCTTCCTCCATTCCAGCATGTCCACGAACGCCTCGACACGTGTCCGGAGGCCTGCCTCGCCGGTATGCTCGTCCAGGGTCAGAAGCATGTAGGGCGTTCGCGCCTTTCGGCAGTGCCATTCGATGATGCTGGAGACCATCGAGTCAGGCCCGCACCCGAACGAGGCGAGCTGGATGATACCGTCCATGCGGCGGTGCTTCAGCAAGAGCAGGGCGCCGCCGACCGTCGCCTTCTCGTAGGTCCAGAAAAGCGGCTTGGGCAGCGTCGCCGCCTGTCTATCCATCGCGCGAGGGTCCATGGCATCCTCGGTGATCACCTGCGTGACCCCGGCCTTCTTCAGGTGCGCGTCCAGCCTGAGGTTCAGGCAGCTGTCGTGCACCAGGTAGCTGTGGCCAAGCAGACCCACCGCAAGCCCTGCGTGGTCTGGCAGCATCCCGGCATCGACCCACAGTCTGCTGGTGGCGCCGGCTTTCATCGCCCGGACCAGCGCCCATACGGCCTGGGCGGGCTGCCTGCCGACCTGCTGCGCGACCTCAGCCGCCGCTCTTACGAGGTCTGTTCTGCTGCGGTACATATCGACCGTCACATCGATGATCTTCTGGCCAGCAGCGCGCACCTGTTCCCGGACCATGTCCGGCAGGCCGAGAAGTTTGGGGCAGGTGTACTCACGCCTGGCCACGCTCACCACGCGTGGCACCAGGATGCTCTCGCACTTCCCTGCCAGCGAGGCCACGTGCCCGAAGAACACTTTGACCGGCAGGCAGCACTCGTCGTTACAGAGCTTCGTCCCAGCATCCAGGATGCCGGTGCTCGTGGGCGGCGATGTGACCACAGGAACGCGCAACGCACGGAAGAATGCGTTCAGGAACGCCTCATACTCGTGGAAGAGCAACGCCCTCGGGACCCCGACGACAGGCCCCGTCACGTCCGGCACCGTATCCTGCAACACACCCATCCCGAAACCTCCAGGCTTCCGAATTACTGGCAACAGGGCCTATAATGCCCAACAACTGGGCTTTCGTATGAGCAAGAAGGCGCTGCGGGTTGGGGCGGGCACGGCCCCGGACCTGGCGGGATCAGCGAACGTAGACCTGGTACAGTGCGACGGCCATCGAGCCGACAGCCAGTTTCAGCAGTGCGACGCCAAGAGGACGCCTGTGCCTGGTGGCAGGGTTCAGCAAGAGCCCGGCGTTCGCCGCGTCCAGCCCGCCGAAACATGTTGCGAGCGCGAGCGACCAGAGGGGGCCGGCCATGGCGATCATGAGCGGACGGGCTCCGGTGGCCTCCGCAAGGCTGAAGAAGCCTCCGACCCACATCTCGCTTATCTCGCCGCCGAACCCCGTGGCAAGCACCAGGCGCCCGGCTTCCTGCAGCACGATGGCGAGCAGCGTCCAACCTGCGTGTACTGGGCCGACAAGCGCGACCGTCACGATGATGCCGGGCACATTGACACCTACCAAACCGGCGTTCCCCCCAACAGGTCGCGCTAGCCCTTAGGATTCGAGACAACCGCCATCAGGCAGCCGAAAAGGATCGCTGTCGTCAGGCCGATCGCCGTGGCTCTCAGTCCACCGGAGAGTATCCCTGCCAGCCCTGTCAGGCCGGCGTCCTCCAGCATGCCCTGCACGAGCGAATGGCCGAATCCCGTGAGAGGGATCGACGCGCCTGCGCCGGCGAACTTGGCCAGCGGGCCATATATGCCGAGGCCGCTCAGGACGGCCCCAACAGACACAGACAACACCATCACGTTGGCAGGGTTGGTCTCCGCCAGATCCACCACCAGCTGGGCGATGACGCACAACAAGCCACCGACGACAAACGCGATCGCCACCTTCTCCATCGAAAACCCACCCCTCCACGACCTGAAGCGCTACCCGGTCGCTCAGGCGTATTCGACCGCCACCGCGTGAGCTATCCCCGGTATGCTCTCCCCCTGCTGCACGGCGCATGGCGAGTGCAGAGCGCCCGTCGCGACAAGAAGGACGCGGCGGATCTCTCCCTTCCTCATCCTCTTCATGATGTGGCCACAGAAGACAGACGCGGAGCAGCCGCATCCACTGCCGCCGGCATGCGCGTCCTGGCTCTTGTCGTAGATCATGATGCCACAGTCCCAGTGCTTGTCCGCGAGCGTCAGGCCCTTTTGCGCGAGAAGCTGCTTGAGAACCCTCTGGCCCACGATCCCCAGGTCGCCCGTCACGACGGCGTCGTAGTGATCCAGCGTCCTCGCAGTATCGCGAAAGTGCGCTTCGATCGTGGACGCCGCCGCCGGAGCCATCGCCGCCCCCATGTTGTTGGCGTCCCTGATCCCCATGTCAAACACGGAACCGATGGTCGCGTAAGTCAGGAGAGGGCCGTCGCCTGCCGGTTCCACGATGGCGGCGCCTGCCGCGGTAACCGTCCACTGGGCCGCTGGAGGCCGCTGCCCACCGAATTCGGTCGGGTAACGGTACTGCCTCTCCGCAGTGTCATGGTGGCTCGAGGTCGCTGCCAGCACTCTCTGGGCGTAGCCGCCGTCGACCAGGACCCCTGCCAGCGCCAGGCCTTCAGCGAAAGTGGAGCACGCGCCACACAGGCCCAGGAAAGGGATGGACAGCGTCCGGGCCACGTAGTTCGAGGAGATGATCTGGTTCAGCAGGTCGCCCGCCACCAGGATGTCCACCTGCTCCGCCGTATACCCGCTCTTGGCCAGGACGAGAGAGCACGCCTGCTCTAGCATCTTTGCCTCGGCTTTCTCAAACGACTTCTCGCCCACCAGACCATCACGCTCGATGAGGTCGAAGTCCTTGCCCAGAGGGCCCTCCCCCTCCCTCCGTCCGACCACAGTGCTGGTGTGTGTGAGCACGGCCGGGTTTTCGAAACGTAATGTCTGCCTTCCGAGTTTCTTCGAGGATGCGGCACTCACCTGAGCACCAGCAGCGCGGCCGTCACCAGAGCGGCGGAAAGCAAGCCGTAGACGATCACTGGCCCGGCGACATTGAACATCTTCGCAGAAACACCGAGGATGAAGCCTTCTCGTTTGAACTCCATGGCAGGCGAGACGATCGAATTGGCGAAGCCGGTTATCGGGAGAGCGGAACCCATTCCTCCCACGCTCCCGATCTCATCGTAGATACCCAGGCCCGTCAGCGTCGCCCCGACTCCTATCATTATGGCGGAGGTATACGCGCCGGCCTGGCTTTCTCTCAGGCCCAGCCCCAGCAGCCACAACAGCACGACCTGGCCTAGCGCGCAAATCGTCCCGCCGACACCGAACGCGAGCACAGCGTTCCTCATGATGGCGCGAGGCGGTGCGCTTGACTTGACCAGCCTTGAGTATTGCCTGGCTTCTTCGGCTCCCGCTTTCAGGACAGAAAACCTCCTCGGGGGTTTGAAGGTTACGGGGAGAGCCCCCGGTTACTCCAAGTAAGCTATCTTGCAGTTGGCCTTGAACTGTGTCATCTTGCCGGACTCAATCCCGGCCGTCCAGTTGATGACCTCCACACCCTTTATGTTTGGATGCATCTTGGACGCCTCCACCACGGCGTTGGAGACGGCCTGGTGCCAGTCCCTCGAAGACTCGCCCACAACCTCCAGCACTTTGATTACTGTCAACCGCCACACCTCCGATTATCTGTCTCCTGGTATTATTGGTTTGCCCAAAGCAAAAGATTCGAGGCCTCGAGAGCCTCGAATCTCTGCTCGAAATGCGCGAATCAACCCGGAACCGGCTCAGGCCAGCATCCGGCGCAGTTTCACGATCGCCCCGCGCTCGACGCGGGAGACCTGCGACTGCGATATGCCGAGCCTGCGTGCCACCTCCTGTTGGGTGAGCTCAGCGAAATACCGCATCTTCAGCACGTCCTGCTCGAGCGCCGGCAGTGCCTCAAGACTCTCAGCCAGCGCCAGGCGTTCCGTGACATCCTGGGGCGGCGCGCCAATCCGGTCCAGCAGGTACAAAGGCTCGGGTTTCCCCTTGCTCCCGACCTCTTCATAAAGCGAAACCACACCCGCGCCGGCCTCGAGCGCCGCCGCGACATCGCTCTCGTCTATGCCAAGCACCGCGGCGATTTCCTTGAGTGTCGGCTCGCGCCCGAGCTCCTGCGCAAGACGCGCCCTTTCGCGCCTCACGCGCGATGCCTGCTCTTTGAGCGAACGTGACACGTGCACAGGTCCCTTGTCCCTGAGATAACGCCTGACCTCTCCGAGTATGGTGTGAAACGCATAGGTGGAGAAGTTGAAACCTCGCGAGGGGTCGAACCTCTCGAGCGCCTTGATGAGGCCGACCGATCCAACCTGAAAGAGGTCCTCGCGGTCTTCGCCGGGCCCGCAGAACTTGCCCACGATCGCACCCACAAGGCCGAGGTTTGACTCGATCAAACGGTCCCGGGCCCTCCTGTCGCCCTGTCTCCACGACTGGAACAGCGAGCCGAAGTCCGTCTGAGGCTCCGCCGAGGGAGCGGTCACGCTCCGGCATCCTCGGGGCGCGCCCCGCCGGAGAGCCGGTCCGCCTCTGAGTTGTCGCCTGACGGGCATTTCAGAAACCGCACCGTGGTCCCCTTGGACACTTCCGACGACACCTCGAGGTGGTCCGTCAAGCTCTCCATGAACACAAACCCCAGCCCCATCCTGCCCGGCATGGTCGTGTAGGAGGCCTGCCGAGCCCGGGATATGTCGGCGATTCCCTTGCCCCAGTCCTGGACCTCGATTTCGAGGCAGGCGCCGCGACATGCTGCACGCACCCTCACCAGACCCGGCCCGTCATAGGCGTGGAGCACCACATTGGTGACGGCTTCAGATGTCGCGACCTTCAGCTCCTCAATCTCAGGGACAGTGAAATCGAGGCGGCTCGCAAATGCGGCCACGGCCACCCTGCACAGCGCGACATTCTGGGTGAGCGCCGGAACCTCAAGCAGCATGGTGTCTTGCACTGGCGTTTCCATCACATTCTCTCCAGGGCTTTTTTCTCGCTATCGAACAGGGGTATCACCTTGAAGAGCCCAGACAGCTCGAGCATAGGCCGGATCCGCGCAGGCACCGAAACGATGGCCATCCTCCCACCGAGCTCGACCATGCGCCGGTGACGCCCGAGCAGCACTCCGAGGCCCGAACTGTCGATGAACGACACGCTCTTCAGAGACACAATCAGCTTCCTGGCCCGGGTCGCTTCGAGGCTGTGCTCCACGTCCTGCCGGAAGACCGGAGCTGTGTGCACGTCGAACTCGCCTTCCGGCCTCACTATCAAGGTGTCTTCGATGTGCTGCACATCATACACGATTAGTTTCTCCCCTCAGTTTCCTTCTTTTTCCTTTTTCGGTGAATCTCAGGAAAGCCCTTCTCCCTGCAACGCAAAAAGGAGCCGTCCACGCATGATTGCGGGACGGCCTCTTGGGTTTCATGTGAGTCAGGCTGTGCCGTGGGCATAAGCTTCCTCATCTAGCCTGGGCTGCGGGCGCAGCCCGCACGGCGCCTACCACTTCAGACTGGTTATCTCCCGCAGTATCCTTGGCAGTAGACGCCAGAAGGGCGCCTTGGCCGAGGCCTTCTGGGCCACGAGCGGCTTACGCGCGATCTCCTTGCCGGCCTTCGACACGACCACATGGGCCACCACGTCCCCCTCCTTTACCGGGGCACGCAGGTCTTTCACCACTTCCAGCCTTTTCTCCAGGCCTGCCTCTTCACCCTTGCCGAGAAGCAGTGCGAGGTCCTCCTTGGGCGCGAACGGGACTGTCTCCTCTGTGCCGCCGTAGACGGGGGCATTACCCAGCCCCTCCCCCTTCTTGGCCAGTGAGACGGTGGAGTAGTTGGCAAACCCGTAGTCCAGCATCTTACGTGCGTCAGTGAACCGGGCATCCGAAGTGTCGGCGCCCATCACGGCAGCGACAAAGCGCGAGTTGCCCCGCTTCGCGGTCAGCGCCACACAGTACTTCGCCGTATCCGTATGGCCCGTCTTCAGCCCATCACAACCCGTGTAGAAGCGGACCATCTTGTTGACGTTGGTCAGCTGGAATTTGTTGTTCCTGAAAGATGCCTGGTAGGTCCCGGTCATCTTGAGCAGTTCGGGCATCGTCGATGCATAGCGCCCGAGGATGGCCATGTCCTTGGCGGTGGTGTAGTGGCCGTCCTCATCGAGACCATGGCAGTTCTTGAAGGCAGTGTCGTTCATCCCGAGTTCTTTGGCCTTTTCGTTCATCATCTGGGCGAAACGCTTTGTCGTGCCGCCGAGATGCTCCGCTATGACAACGCTGGCGTCATTCGCTGACCCCACCGCCACAGCTATGAGCCAGTCGCTGAGCGGAAACGCTTCGCCTGCGGCGGCGTAGACCTGCGTCCCGCCGAAACCGGCCGCCTCCGGCGATGCCATGGCCTTGTCAGTCAGCTTTGCCTTTCCGCTCCTGACGGCCTCAAACGCGACGACCAGCGTCATGATCTTGGTGAGGCTCGCGGGTGAACGCCGCTCGTTCTCGTTCTTGGCGAAGATGATCTGGCCGGTCGAGCCGTCCATCAGCACCGCGCTGGGCGACTTGACGTCGATCGCGGGTTCAGGCGCCGGCGGCGCGACGGGCGCCGGCGAGGTCTGCGCGGCGCACAGCGTGGGCAGAGTCAGCAGGAGCGACAACGTAAGTGGAAGGATCTTGCGCAACAACTCAGATACCCCCTTGTTTGGAGGTATCTTTCCCACGAAGGAACCCTCGAATCCAGGAGACTACCGGGCGCGGATTTCAGCCGAGAGCCTTCGTGCCGAGCGAGTCGACCCGGTAGCGGACAACAGGTCGCACACGCGGCGCAGCCTCAGAGACGCTCATGACGGCAGAAAGAGTCTGCCGCGCCTCATCCAGGGCGGTCTCTGTGCGTGCCAGGATCGTGAAGAGCGGCTCACCCTCGCGTGCCTGGTCGCCAACTTTCTTGCGGACGAACACGCCGACACCGTGGTCCACCCGGTCGCCCTTCTTCTTCCTCCCTGCGCCGAGATGGGAAGCGCACACGCCCACGGCATACGCATCGACACTTGACACATAGCCGTCCGAATGGCACAACACATCCCCCCGGAACCCGGCGAAAGGCAGCACCTCGGCGGGCCTGGTCACGACTTCCGGGTCGCCGCCCTGTGCGTCGACCATCGCCTCAAAGGCCGCCAGCGCCGCGCCTGTGTCGAGCGCGCCAAGGCACTTCTGCCTTGCGACAGCCGGGTCCAAGCCCAGGCCCAGGGCCACCATCTCCGCTGCGATCTGAAGGCACAGGCCGGTCAAGTCTGGCGGGCCTTGCTTCCGCAAGGTCTCTACCGCCTCAAGCACCTCGATCGAGTTGCCGACGGCCTGCCCCAGGGGCTCATCCATGCCGGTGACGAGCGCGACAGTCTCGCGACGGGCGCTCTTGCCTATGGACACCATGGTCCTGGCCAGCTCCAGCGCGCTGTCGTCGGTCTTCATGAACGCGCCGCTACCGGCCTTCACGTCAAGCACGATCGCGTCCGCGCCACCCGCGATCTTCTTCGACATGATGCTCGACGCTATGAGGGGTATGCTGTCCACCGTGGCGACCACGTCCCTCAGAGCGTAGAGGAGCCCGTCGGCCGGGGCCAGCCGTGCGGTCTGCCCGGCTATGACCAGTCGTGTCGACGCCAGCTGGGCGATTATGCGTTCGGGCTCCAGGCTCGTGGCAAACCCCGGTATGGATTCCAGCTTGTCCAGTGTGCCTCCGGTGTGCCCCAGCCCGCGGCCGGACATCTTGGCGACGGGTACGCCACAGGCGGCGACCAGAGGCGCGACGACCAGCGATGTCTTGTCCCCGACACCACCGCTGGAGTGCTTGTCGACCTTCCTGCCGGGGACCGCGCTGAGGTCAAGGACCTCGCCAGAAGACACCATCGCGGTCGTGAAGTGCGCGAGCTCGGATTCCGATAGACCGCGGAAGTAGATGGCCATCAGAAACGCCGCCACCTGGTAGTCAGGGATGCTGCCCTTGACGAAACCGCTGATCATGAACGCGATTTCATCCTGGTCAAGCGTTCCGCCGTTTCGTTTCTTGAGGATTACTTCATAGGCTGTCATAAAGTCACCCCCGGATAAGCGGCATGAAAGAAGTGCCGAACCGTCCGCACCGGAGCGAGAGATGGTCTGCCAGCGACTCTGCGACGTCCGCGAACGTGTCGCGCACACCCAGGCAGACCCCTGCCGCCAGCCGCTTCCCGTAGACCAGCAGCGGAACGTACTCCCGGCTGTGGTCCGTGCTCGGAGTCGTGGGGTCGCAACCGTGGTCCGCGGTCAGCACCAGCATGTCGTCGGGCGACAGGTTGTCCATTATCGAGGGCAAGCACCCGTCGAACTCCTCCAGGGCCCGGGCGAATCCCTTGGGGTCGTTCCGGTGCCCGTAGATCATGTCGAAATCAACAAGGTTGGCCATCATGATGTCCCATTCGCCCATGCTGCCCTCCAGCCCACCGATGATGGCCTGTACCGCTTCGGCGTTCGACCTGGTGTGCACGCTCTTGCTGATCCCGCTGCCCGCGAAAATGTCTTCTATCTTCCCGATACCGATGACCGTCCTGCCCTGGCTTTTCGCGCAGTCAAGCAGTGTCGGCGTGGGGGGGCTTACCGAGAAGTCCTTTCGTCCGGGGGTCCGCCAGAAGCTCCCCGGCCGGCCGTCGAAAGGACGCGCGATCACCCTGGCGACGAGATTGTCCCCGACGAGGATACGCCGCGCGGCTTCACACATGCGATAAATCTCAGGCACGGGCACCTTTGACTGGTGGGCGGCCACCTGGAACACGCTGTCCGCGGATGTGTAGACGATCGGGTATCCCGTCTTCAGGTGCTCTGAGCCCAGCTCCTCGATTATCTCCGTGCCCGAAGCGGGCTTGTTGCCGAGCGTCTTTCTTCCAATAGCCCGCTCGAACTCATCCATGACAGCCGGCGGGAACCCGTGCGGGTACGTGTTGAACGGCCTGTCCAGCCGGACGCCTGCAAGTTCCCAGTGTCCCGTGATCGTGTCCTTGCCCCTGGATGCCTCCATCATGATCCCGAAGCAACCTCGAGGGCTGTCCACGGCGTCAACACCCTCGATGCGCACGATCCGGCCGAGCCCGAGCTCCGCCATATTGCCGAGGCTGAGGCCGCTCGTGGCCTTCGCGATGTTCACGAGCGTGTTCGATCCAACATCTCCGTATTCGGCGGCGTCCGGCATTTGTCCTGCGCCGGCGCCGTCCAGCACGATCAGCACAGCGCGGATGGCGAAAACCTCCTTACCCTGGCAAACAAAAAGGAGGCCCGGCGCCCCCTTTCGCTAGTATGCGTCCCTCGCTCGTCTAAGCCCGCGGGTGAGCTTTGGCGTAGACTTCCTTCAGCCGCGTCTTCGTGACGTGCGTGTATATCTGTGTCGTGCTGATATCCGCGTGTCCGAGCATCTCCTGCACCGACCTCAGGTCGGCCCCGTTCTCCAACAGGTGAGTCGCGAACGAGTGCCTGAGCGTGTGCGGAGTGATGTCCTTGGGAATCTGGGCGTCCTGCGCGTACTTCTTCACTATCTTCCAGAAGCCCTGCCGCGTCAGCCGGCCTCCGTGGTGGTTCACGAACAACGCCTGCTCAGCAGCGTTCGTGACAAGCTTCGTCCGCCCGTGTTGGAGGTACTCCCTGGTCCCACGCACCGCCATGGTGCCGACCGGCACGATCCTTTCCTTGGACCCCTTGCCTATGCAGCGCACGTAGCCTGCTTCAAGGCTTATGTCCTGCAGGTTCAGGGTGATCAGCTCAGACACCCGGATGCCGGTCGCATAGAGCAGCTCCAGCATCGCCTTGTCACGCGTGCTCTGGGGAGAATCGCCGGCAGGCTGACCCAAGAGCTTCTCGACCTCGCTGACAGACAGCACTCTGGGCAGCTTCTTCTTGAGCTTGGGCGACTCGACGTTTGCGGTGGGGTCTCGCTCGATGTATTTCTGCCTGACGAGGAACTGGTAGAAAGCTTTGAGCGCCGCAAGCCGCCGCGCGACTGTCGCCGTCGCGCGCCCCTGTTTCTGCAGAAAAACCAGGTACGCCACAACAGTGGTCCGGGAAGCGCGCTCGAACTGCGGAACTCCGTCTCCCTCAAGGAACAGACCGTAGTTCCGCAAGTCTCGGCCGTAGGATTCCAGAGTGTTCAGGGCCAGGCCCTTTTCTACGTTGAGGTAATCCATGAACTCATTGATAAGGTTCATAACCCGGACCCCCTGCCTTCTCCTCGGCTCGGTCCCTTTCCCCTCCACACCGCCCTAGTCTGTCCTACCCCCGCAGCACCTATGAGGAACCAGGGCCCGACTGGCTCTGGCTGGCACAAGGAGGAATCAAGCATGAGCGAGTTCGACAGGCTCTTCCCGCTATCCTTCAGGCCTAGTTTCCTCGGTAGTAGTCTTTGAGCGTCTGCACGTACGGTTCGAGTTTCTCGCCCAGGCCCGCAAACAGGTCCTTGGTCCAGTCCACGGCAGCGACGAAGGTGGCTTTGAGCCATCCGGTCGCAGGCGCAAGCCACTTGGCCAGGATTGCGATGGCCCTGGGCAGCACAAACCCGAGGAGCACCAGCCCGACAAGAACCAGGAGGAAGAGCCCAAACTTCTTCCGCAGCTTCACCAGGGAGATTACGTACACCGGTCCTTCCCCCAATCACGAGAGGTCCCCATTCTGCCCTATTGCTATGTTAAGTACGGCTTCAATAGAACAGGAGCCCAGATGGGCTCCTGCTTGGCAAAGGATGAGTGGTCGCGCCGGACGGGACAGCTTCTAACGCGCCAGCGCCTCCTCCAGCGGCACGTAAGGCAGGTTATGTGCCTGTGAGACGGCTTTATACGTGACCTTGCCACAGATCACGTTCACACCCTTGGCGATGGGCTTCGAGCTCTTGATGGCCTCGATGTGGCCATGGTCCGCGATCTGCACGGCATATGGCAATGTGGCGTTGGTCAGGGCGAACGTGGACGTACGGGGCACCGCCCCCGGCATATTGGCCACCGAGTAGTGGATGACGCCATGGCGAACGTACGTCGGGTTCGAATGCGTAGTGACCCTGTCTATGGTCTCGATGGACCCGCCCTGGTCTATCGAGACGTCGACTATCACGGACCCCGGCTTCATCGTCTTCACCATCTCTTCGGTGACGAGCCTGGGAGCCCTGGCGCCAGGGACGAGCACGGCTCCGATGACAAGGTCGGCGCGCGCTACTGCCGACGCGATGTCATAGCTGTTGGACATGAGGGTCTGCAGGCGGCCTCCGAAGATGTCGTCCAGGTAGCGGAGCCTGTCCGCGCTTATGTCAAGCACAGTCACGAGCGCGCCCATTCCCACGGCGACCTTGGCGGCGTTCGTGCCCACCGTGCCGCCTCCGATTATCGCAACCTGGGCCGCAGGCACGCCGGGAACGCCGCCGAGCAGCACTCCACGGCCTCCGCATGCCTTTTCAAGGTAGTGCGCCCCGATCTGAGTGGCCATCCTGCCGGCCACCTCGCTCATCGGAGTGAGCAGCGGCAACGAGCCGTCGTCAAGCTGGACGGTCTCGTAGGCGATGGCGGCGACTTCCTTCTCCATCAGCATGTGCGTGAGTTCAGGTTCAGGCGCAAGGTGCAAATATGTGAAGAGGACATGGCCCTTCTTGAAGAGCGTGTATTCGGGCGGCAGGGGTTCCTTCACCTTCATTATCATGTCCGATGCGCCGAACACTTCCGCGGCTCCGGCAAGGACCGTGGCCCCAGCCGCCTGGTAGTCCGAATCGCCTATCCCACTGCCCAGGCCGCAAGATTTCTCGACAAACACGTGGTGCCCGTGCCGCGTGAGCGTTTGTACCCCTGCCGGTGTGATGGCGACGCGGTTTTCGTCTGCCTTTATCTCTTTCGGTACGCCGATTCTCAAGACAATACCCCCCAGTTCCGCTTGAGCGAACCTTGATGGATTTCGGTGTGCTTCGCGATTTCCCTCTAGCGCGGTGCACTGGCGTGAAGCCGGTGAGGACTATCGTGCGTGCGCCGGTGTGTGAGGCAAGCGGCTACATCAGGTACGAGGAGAGCGCGCGGATGAACACGGGAGTGACGTAGGCCTCGATCGCCGAGGCCAGCGCCAGTGCCACCGATGTCGCGCCAAAGACGACCGAGTATGCGGTCATGTCCTGCAAGAACGCGACCTTCCTGTGGGCGAGCGTCTGCCGGAACAACGACGCTCCAAACGCGAGCGAGAACACGGCGAGGGCCAGAAGAGTGGGGACCGAGACCACAGAATGGGGCAGAATCGAAGCCGCGGCCAGGAGCACACCCTTGTATCCCATGTGGGCGGCCAGGAAGCATGCGACAAACCCGCTGGTGAAGCCGCGTATGAACAGCACCACCACGACCACAGGCAACCCGATGACCGTGAGGCCGAGGACCCAGATCAGGCCGGCGGTCTTGAGGTGGGACTCAAGCGAAAGCCTGAGTATGCCGGCGCTGGCCAGCGATGGCGAGTTGCGCCCGAACCCATTGACGAAAACCTCCACGTACGACCCAAGGCCGGACCGTTCCTCCTGTGTCAGTGAAGGAGCGGCCAGCGCACCGGCAAGCGCCCCGGCCGCGTAGACGCAGACAACAAACAAGAAAAGCCCGGCGTTCCTCCTGGCAAATTGTGATAGCAGGCCCTGGGCTTCGTGCCACACGCGCTGTGCCCTCCGGTGCGATCAGTGGTAAATTGTATGCTGCGAGGTGCCTGCTAAGAAGAGCTTGTCATCCCCGGCTTCCGGGTGATCCCGAGGACGCGCCCGTACTGGCCGCCGCCACCTTCCGCCACATCGATATCTCCCGCACGCGCGGCGACGATACACGCCGCCACCCTTTCCCCTGCCACCCTCCCTATCTCCGCATAAGTCGCACGGTGGAGCACGAACGATTCGTCCCCGAACTCCCGGCGCAGCTCCGCCCGTGTGCGCTTCCCGACGCCGGGCAGGAAATCGAGCGGCACCTGGTACACGTACGGGGGCCTTTCCTCCTGGTCTTCCCGGCATGCACAGTGCGCAGCCTGGCGACATGATATCCGTCCGGGCGACGTATGGGGCGCTGTCTTTGGCATCGCTCTCTGTTCCAGGGCAAGTGTCGCGATGCGGTCCTTGACGCCCGTGATCAGCCTGGTGTGGCCGCACATGGGACAGGGCGGCTCGGCCGGCGGGGCCCCGGATGCGATCCAGCCGCAGCGCGGGCAGGCCGTCCTGTGGTACTTGCCGAGTCTTGGGTCGAGCCCATAGTTAGCGATCACCGGCCACGGCGCGCCACTCTCGCCCCGGGCTGCGGCCTTCACGACGTCAAACGAAACGGGCCCAGACACCAGCATGAACTCGCGCGCGAGGGTCTCGGGCCCGTGGCAGTCGGAGGCGGTCACAAAGCGGGAGCTGCTAATCTCTGGCAGCATGCCGGCCATCGCCGTGTCCGCGGAGAGCCCGAGTTCGATCGCCTCGAAATGGCTCCCGCTCTCGAACACATCCCCGTACGACGCCGCGCAGCTCCCGTAGTACCCCTTGTGCGGGGTGAACGCGTGCGCGGGCCAGAACGTGCCTCCCAGCTCAAATGTCAGGTCAGAGGCTTCCTGAGCCGTCGCCCGCAGCACCTGTGAGCTGAGGTCTGGGTTTGATTCGCGAGCGCTCACCCACTGGCTCATCCGGCTCGCCTCATCTATGCCGGGAAAGAGCGCGACGAAATGGGCGGGCTTTCTGCCCTGAGGCCTTATCTCCACCTCGAGGCCCGGCACCACGGTTACGCCACACTTGTACTCCAACCCGCCGCCGGCGGCCTCAACACACACGCCGCTCGACAGGTGTTCACGGGCTTCCTCGATCACGTCAGGCACGAAATCCACCACGCCGAGTAGCTTGATGCCCTTGCGCATAGCGGCATCCAGCACTCCGGGCAGCGTCAAGTGCCTGCTGGCGCCTATCTTGACCGGGCGCCCGCTCCTGGTCGCACCCAGGTGTACATGAAGGTCTGCTGTGAAGTCCACTTTACTATCCTTTCCGGGCCTGCATCTTACGGCCCCCTCGACGGCCGGCCCCAACAAAACAACCGGGGTGCGCCTTGACGCCCCCGGTCTGGAGTCTCAGGTTCTATTGGTCCACTCGGACAGGTGGCTCTTCGTGTTTCTGAGGCCTGCGTTCGGCCTTCGGAAAGGCAGACACTTTCGCGAGCCTGCGGTTTATGGCGTCCAGGACAGCCTTGACAACCGCCCCGTTAGGATCGCCCTTATTCACCACAGCGCCGGCGAGAGTCTCTTCATTGCCTCTCGGCGTGAGAAGCGCCACCGTCACCAGGACAATGGTCCGAGGCCCGAGGTCCGTAACACCCACTTCTTCGAGCAAGAAAGCATAGTCTCCCTGGATGACTTTGTTGACCGCCGTCAGAGTCGCCTGTGCAAGCGCTCGCCGGGCTTGCGGCACCGAATTCGCCGCCTGGGATACCCCCTCGAACTGGACATCCTCCTCGCCGGCCTTGCCAAGAAGGACCCGCGCTTCAATCTGGTTCTTCGCCGAGTCCTGCGCGAGCGACACCTGTAGGATCTTGAGGCGCACCGGAGCTGCGCCCTCCTTCGAGCCTGTCAGCTGCGCAACGCTTACTTTCTTGTGGTCGACGTTTATGCCCCAACGGGCGGCAAGCGAACTCTCCACATCCCTGACGACCTGCTTAGGGTTTCGCTCAGATGTCGCGAGGATGTGGACCTCCTCTATCGCGCCCCAGTCGTTGACGACTATCCGGGCGCTCTGGATTCCCGGGAGCTGCTCCAGAAGGCTCTCGATTTCCTCGACGGTTACGACCCCTCGTTTTTCCTCCTCGTCCATATAGGCCCCCCGCTTCGCTTATGAGATCCGGTGCATGGGTCAGCCGCTGGTCCGTGCCAGCGCCCTTCCCCTTTCTAAAGCTTTTTCGTTGAGGGGAATGAGGTTATGTCGGTGAGGGGGCAGAGCTTTTTTGAGCGACTCTGTGACTGACTTCAGGCTCACAAGGCCGACGGCCTCGATGAAAGCGCCGAGAAGCACCATGTTGGCGACCCTGTCCTCTCCGAGCTCTCTTGCTATGTCGTTCGCCGGAATCTCGATGACCCTGACGTCTTTCCGCTGCACCTTGGTGTCGATCAGCGATGTGTTCACGAGTATGAGCCCGCCCGGCCTGACTTTCGGCTCGAACCTGGCCAGCGACGGCTTGTTGAGCACGAAGAGCGTCATCGGCTCTGTCACCACAGGCGAGCCCACAGGCCTGTCGGATATCACCACGGAGCAGTTGGCCGTGCCGCCACGTTGCTCTGGCCCGTAAGACGGCAGCCAGGACACCTGCTTTCCTTCCAGCATGGCAGCGTATGCCAGGAGAGTGCCCATCGACATGACACCCTGGCCGCCAAACCCGGCCATCAGCACTTCATGCGTCGCCACCGGGAGACACCTCCTGCGTGACATCTTTGAACACGCCGAGCGGGTATGCCGGTATCATGTCGGTCTCGATCCACTTGAGCGCGGCGGACGGCGTCATCCCCCAGTTCACAGGGCAGCTCGACAGCAGCTCGACGAGCGAGAAGCCACGGTTCTCGACCTGCGTTTTGAAAGCTTTGGTGATGGCGCTCTTGGATTTGGCTATATTCGCGACGTTATGCAGCGAACACCGCGCCACATACGCTGAGCCGGGCGCCAGCGCCAGCATCTCCGTGATGCGAAGCGGATAGCCCGCCTTCGAAGGCTCCCGGCCCATCGGCGTCGTCGTCGTCTTCTGCCCGACGAGTGTGGTGGGCGACATCTGCCCGCTGGTCATGCCGTAGATCGCGTTGTTGATGAAGACCACGCTGATGTTCTCGCCCCGCGCGGCAGCGTGGATGATCTCGGCCGTGCCGATCGCCGCCAGGTCGCCGTCGCCCTGGTACGTGAACACAAACCTGTCGGGAAGCACACGCTTGATCCCGGTCGCCACCGCAGGAGCCCGCCCGTGTGCTGCCTGCTGGAAATCCGTGTTGAAGACGTCGTACGCG
>JAUYEF010000423.1 GCA_030691635.1 Bacillota bacterium | reverse complement strand
TGGGTGTATGATGGTGTCCAGCCAGAACAAGAGTTCTGCAGACCCGATGGGGGCTAGTGGTGATGGTTGACGCAGAATTCGTTACCCCTTTGGGGACGCTCGCCATCCTCGAAACGTACGTTCAGTACGATGTTCCAGTTGTTTTCCTCGGGGAGAGCATTGCAGGCCACCGTTATATCGTGTTCTGGGCTGACACTGACAGCACGCCGAACGGAGGCAACGTGTGGGTTTTGTTGCCGGTGAGCCGTGAACGCCTTTCTGCCATCAGAACCGGGGAGTTCTCCCTGCTTCAAGCCGTCCAGCAGGCCGAGGACGGCTGGGTCTGGTCGCTCGCAATGCCTCTGGATGGCTCACCGGGGAGGCTTGCGAGGAGAGCCCCTGCGGAGCTGCCTGCCAATTACCTGCCCGATACGCAGTTCCGGCTCTCGCTGGAGGATGATAGACTGCCCACGCTTGATGAAGACCTGGTAACCCTGGCGAGGCAGAGAGGTCGCGAAGTGGTATGTGTCAACCTAGAAACGCCTTATCGCTGGCACAAGGTCGAGACGAGTCGGCTAGGATTGATTCTTATGAACACTCAGTCGCTTACGACCGCGCTCGGGGCAGGCCCCGAGGCTTCTAGAGGACCCTATCCGAAAGAGGTCCTCGACGCTAGCATGTTCTATGTTAGTCGATTGGTGGCAGGGTCGATGAGCGTGGTCCTTGAGTCCGTTCAGACAGTGGATTTAGAGGGAAGCACCCCGACCTCCAGGTTCGTCGAAGCACTGATGGACTTGCTTCAGTCACAGGGAGACGAACTGGCGAGACGCCTCCGTGACGCGGGCGGAAGGGCCACGTCCCGATATCGTTCGCTGTTGCAGACCCTCAGAGATGGCCACCTAGGGCTGACCGTCAAGTGGGGCTCTCCGAAGCCGCAACAACGTTCCGTTCAGCTCGACGCGCAGGCAGTTGACGGCATCCTTGAGTTTCTCTCACAGGTATTGCCACGCTTGGTCGACCGATTAGTACTACATGGCGTCTTGACAGGATTCGATTCCCAAAGGTTGCGATTCTCGTTCAAGAGCGATTCCGGAGACAGATATCACGGCGAGTACCATCCGCAGTTCCCAGACCCGGATGTCCGAATTCGCCTTCGAGACGGACTACACTGTACTGCAACCATAGATGAGGCTGTCGAAATCAACGCTGCTACCGGCGCTGAACAGGTCGAGCACTTCCTGGTGGACGTGGTGCCCGATACGGCAACAACGAGCAATGAGTAGCCTCAGTCCTCGTGGCCAGAGCCTCAACCGCTACGGATTGTGGGTTGTCGCTCGGCCTGAGAGCACCCTCCCCGCCCGACGCGCCTACGCGACTACGCAGATAGCGTTTCGACCCCCAAACCGGGCGCCCCCCCTCCCGCCGCCCTTCCGGCCGTTCCTGGGCCAGCCTGGTGTGCCATGCGGCGGTCGGCCGTTGGAGGTTTGGGGTTGGAGGGCGGGCTTGCCCCGGGAGTCGAGGTCGAGCTGTACCGCGAGGGCGATGCCGTGTTCATCGAGAAGTACCGGCCGGGGTTGCTGTTTCTGCGGGGCGGACGGGAAGTTGGAGGCGTTCAGGAGGAAGTGGGTGTGCCAGACCTGCGCGGAGTTGCCTGCATCCACCGGTTAAGTAGCCCGTGTGCCCCTCTCGGATGACGCAGGGAAGAAGGCAGGTAGATGTACTACGAAGGTTATATCTACACTCCTCGGCGCATGAGTGGCGAATCAAGGCATCCCCAATATACCCTCGAACTTGCTTGGTCCAAAGACCTTGACCTGCTAGAGACACGGTACGTTCTTCGGATGAATACCGCCATGCCAGGTGATTTGTTCACCGACGAGAACCCGGACCACGGTGAGACGCTTAGGACGGTGAATCCCTATCCGGGTATGCAGATTGGCATGCTCCAGGCTGTGGCCGATGTGATGTGTCTGGCTTACGGCAAGCCTTTCTACCTTGATGGGATACTGCGGTGTGGTCCCAGCCGAATCTACCCAGGCGCGCCCTTTCATGCCCCAATCCGCCTGCCCGCCCACTCCGTCAACAGCAGGCACCGGCGCGTGGACCGAGGGCTTGCGGACTTCGCGGAGGCCAGTGCATCACTAGTGTACCGGCTCATCGACCTTGTTCAGGCGGGAGGCTGTAAGGTCAAGGCTTTTGTGGCAGCGACCCAGTTCTATGCCGACGGTGTGAGGCGTTACGAGGCTGACCCAATCGAGTCCTTCTTAGCGTTCATCACCGCGCTTGAGGTGCTGTCTGCGCACGTCGGCGTTGCCCCCCAAGTCTTCGTCGAGCCAGAGGAGGCAAGGCTAAGAGCAGTCCTAGGAACGGTGCCGGACGGGGACAAGCTGATTGACTTTGTGAACCGGCGAATCTTCCACGTAAGGAAGCGTCTTCTAGCCCTGCTTGAAAGGTTCTTAGATAAGGACTTTTACACGCGGCATGAAGTCGATACTCAGTTGCCGTTTGCCGAGCCAGAGGAGTTCAGGCGCGGGTTCCTCCACGCATA
>JAUYEF010000414.1 GCA_030691635.1 Bacillota bacterium | reverse complement strand
TCCATCTACGTGCTGCAGGGCGCCCAGGTCCAGCTGGTCGAGGTACCAGGCATGATCGAAGGCGCCAGGGAAGGAAAGGGCCAGGGCAAGGCGCTGCTGTCCTGCATACGAAACGCCGACGCGGTCCTCCTGGCCGTAGCGCTCGGATCGGGCGCCGCTCGCGCGCTTTCGACCTTGTGGAACGAATGCCGGGAGGCTCTTGGGGGCAAGGAAATGGGCATCTGTCTGACCAAGTGCGACTAAAATAACTGTTGTCAGGTGCCACTATGACTGCGCCAACTGGAATAGTACCCGCGCAATACGCATCCCACGTTTGCTCCAAACACAATTGCCAGGGCGTTGATAAGGTGGTCCACATGCCGTGCACCTTTCCTCCACGGGACGCGCCGTTGTGCTGGCCCTCGACATCCGGAGCACCCCTCACTAATGGCGCTAGATCGGTCCGATTCCCTATGTGCTCTTACTGATTATCTCTGCCAGTTTGGGTGTGGCCGCGTCAAGAAACGCGAGTTCGTTCTCTGTTGGTACCCGACCATGAACACCTGTGGATCCTATCGCGTAGGTCTTAAGCGCCAGGTCGCCGATTTCTGGGAGCAGAGCTTGTTCTCGCACCACCAGGTCGTCAATCATACGTTTCATGGTAGGCTGCAGCCCCTTCGCAGGGGCGCCAAATCGTTTCTCCCATGCCTGGCGTACTGCCGACTCGAGCTTGTACCGGCTAGCGAATGCTTTCTCCGCGGCACTCGGTACACTGGGCTCTCGAACAGCCTTCTTCTCCTTTGCAGCCGGATGTTCATACCGGGCTGCCAGATCATCGACCTTCTTGCTGAGCTGGACCAATTCATCGGCGTTGGGTGCTTCGAGACGCGTGTATTGCGGATAGACATTCACGACACTCTGCATTTCGGAGCTGAGCGACATTCTGAGGTTGAGCAGACTCTCCTTCACGTCCTGCTTGATCTCACGCTTCGCCTCATCGATCTTCTGCTTCAGGCTTACTCCCAATACCGTCACTTCCGAGAAGATGGGGACGAGCGCCAGAGCGATCATAAGACCGAGGACTGTCGTGTCGGCAGTAGTGCCATTTCCTCCAAGGATTGCTGACCATCGGGCCTGAACGTATAAAGCCGAAACCACCATCAGGCTTGCCCACCAATAGTACCTGAAGCGAACGGGAAACTGCACAGGGATCCCTCCATCGACTTGCTATGCAAAGCCTCGTCAGGTCACTTCTCACGAAACACACAGAGCCTCGGTTCTCCGCAAAGTGCCAGAATCCTTTGGAGTTTACACCGGAGATAACGGCCGGCTGCACAGAAGAGACGCGTTGGACCGTAGATTTAGCGGGCATAAGACCATCAATCTTGTTCCACCTTTTCTCCGAAGTGCTTCTCAGCCACTGGAAAGGGTGTCGGAGGCCGTCCTAATTCCCCTAATGTGGGAGTTTCCCACTGGGCCGCCCGAGAGACGGTAGTTCCGTGAATTGCCCTCGTAACAGAAGGAGTACCCCGTCAACTAACGGGTTGATCGTATGGCGATTCCCCCCCCTCACAGCAGGTTCGCTCGCTGAGTGGAGCACCACACACCGCCCGCCGCAACTCTTCCGACGCCAGGAGTAAGGAGGAGGCTGCTGGACGAGGCTATTGCCGATGTGCATGCGAGAGGGATGGACGAGAGTCTCGACATCATTCGATGACGAACCAGCCCAACCGTATGTACAGGTCTGCCGGCCTTACTGAGGAATACCTGATAATGGGCAGGAAATTCGACTCCAAAGCGGGGTGAGGGCTTTCTGAGAATAGCTGTGCTTGGGGATGTTCACGGGAATCTTCCTGCTCTGAAGGCAGTATACAGTAGCATCGAGTCATCGCGGGTTAACCAGGTAATATGCCTCGGAGACCTCGCCTTCAAGGGACCGCAACCCGGAGAATGCGTTTCGTTCATCCGGCGTATGTCCATTCCCGTGTTGTCAGGTAACGCAGACGAGGAACTCTGTTCGGTGTACAAGCGCGGATCGTCGAATAGCTATGCGGACCGTCCCACGCCTGCGAGTATCCCATATTACCACTGGCATATCGACCGTATGACGAGAGACGACATAAAGTACCTATCCGCATTGCCCGGTTGTTACGTACAGACCGAAAACGGCAGTGTCTTGCGTTTCAGTCATTGCGCGCCTCCGGAGACGGGCCAAGACGGGACGGCCATCATATACGGGCACACTCACGTTCCGTCTGTCATGCAGAGAGGCCATGTGCTGGCGGCAAACCCTGGTGCGGTCGGCTTTTCCCTCGATAGGGACTGGCGCGCATCCTACCTGACGCTGGACACCAAGAGAATGCAGGCCGAGATCACTCGTGTCGAGTATGAGGTAGAGGAGACCATCCAGGCCGCGCGGGACGCGGGATTCTGCTTCGACGTTGACTGGTATGTCTCGGCCCTTCGCAGCGGTTGGTGGGAGCCAGTTCCCTGGGACATCCGAGCTAGAGCAATTGACCATTACCCCAGTAAAGCGCGCAGGTCATGAGTCCTACCCCGCTTACTTCTTGACCGCCCCCATCAGCAGCTTCCACAATCCGCTGTCGAACGGAGTCCCCGCGCGTGCAGTCGCGTCGTTAGCAGCTGTCCCATGCCTGACCACGACCAGATCCAGGCTCGGCACCACGTATATTTTCTTGTCACCCATGCCCAGGGCCGCAACCAGATCCGCGGGAGCCTCCGGCACCAGCGACCGCCTGACAAGCAGCGGGACCCCCGGGGTCACGACGGAATCCTTGCCGTTGAGCCACCATAGATAGCCATAGGAGTGGTTCAGATCCTGAGATGTGTCGAGCGCCGCACCAAGGTATGCTTCCTCGACGATTTGCCTGCCTGCCCACGTGCCTCGACCCAGGATCATCAGGCCGAACCGCGCCATGTCCCGCGCGGAGGCGGTGACGGAACCCGTGAACCACCTGGAGTCGCTCATGCCCAGAGGGCCAAAGAGCACCTCGGCGCTGAATGCATTGATCGTCTTCCTAGTCGCTTTCTCAACAACACCCATGAGCTTATGGTAGGCGAGCGTATTGTACAGCCACTTTGTTCCTGGTGCGGCCTCGTACTCAAGCCGGTGGTCCAGGCCGCTCGTCATGGTGAGCAGGTGCCTTATGGTGATAACCTGTTCCTTCTCCAGGGGGGCGTTCGACCAGCCGTTCCCGAGGTAGCCCGAGACGAAATCGTCTAGCTTGAGTTTCCCTTGCTGCTGGGCGATGCCGATCAATGTCGACATCATGCCCTTTGCCGCCGAGGCGATGTTCGCCTTCGACCGGGCGCCCCACTGCTGCCAGTATTCTTCATCCACGATCTTGCCTTTGTGCAGCACCACCAGGGCTGTGGAATTGTTGGCTCTCGCGAACTCAAGTGTCTCCCTGAGCTTCTGTGCGTCCCAGCCAAGGTTCTGGGGCGACACCTTCTCCCAGACGTCGGTCTTGGGGTAGTAGTAGTCCGCCAGCGACTTCTTCGGCGGAGGTTGCTGCTGTGGAGGCTTCGGCGGCTCGGAAGTGGGCCACGGCCCGGGGGTGGGGGCCGGTCCGGGAGTGGGCACGGGCTCAGGAGGCGTCACAGGCTGGGCGGGCTTCTCCGCAGGTGGCACCGCAAATCCGGGCAGGAACCTTCTCAGCCTGCTGCCACACCCAGTTGCGCCCAGTGACAGTATGAGTGCCGTGATAAGGCCCACGATCACCAGCCGCCGCTTCAACCTTCAGCCCTCCCGGAGCGTCACACTTTAGCGATGTACAGGAAACGAGACCACTCGTGTAGCGTGCCCTCGCACTCGTCCATGCGATTGTTGTATAAGAACATGTTCCCCTCGGACTCGAAGCGGTCCTTCAAGCCCAGCAGGGCCTGCTTTTTGCGCATCCAGTGGGCCCGGTTTTCGGCTGTCAGGTCCAGCGTATCGTAGGTGCCCGGCACCGGCCGGGACAGGCCTCCTTCAGCCCCACGGCAAGAGAGACATAACTCCGCCTAATGGCACATATAGTAGCACGGGACAAGGACAATCAACACAGTATGACGAATTACGCCAACACTCAGTCGAGAAAGGAGGTGTGTATATGCTAGTTGCCAAGCGTGTGTTCGACTTCTGGGCTCTCTTCGTATGCTGCGGGCTGATCGGAATCTCCATCTACAATGCGATCAAGGGCATGAAAATCCAGATTAGGCCCATTGCAGGTTTCGAGGCCATTGACGAGGCGGTGGGCAGAGCGGCGGAGATGGGGAAGCCGGTGCACTTCACGCCGGGCTTCGGCGGCCTTGTGGCTCCGACGTTCGCAGGGCTTGAGGTGCTGGGCTATGTCACCGGTCTGGCCGCCAAGTACGACGTCCGGCTCATCGTCACTGTCTCCCAGCCAGAGACGTATGCGGTCACCGAACAGGTGGTCCGCCAGGCCTACCTGACGGCGGGCAAGCCCGAGGCCTTCAAGCCGGAGGACTGCCGCTTCATCTCAAGTGACCAGTGGGCGTACGCGAGCGGCGTGATCGGGATCCTGCTGCGGGACAGGGTCGCATCCAACATCATGATCGGCCAGTTCGCGGCCGAATCCCTGATCCTGGCGGAGGCGGGCAACACCATCGGAGCCATACAGATCGCCGGGACGACCAACGCCTACCAGATTCCGTTCTTCGTCGTGGCCTGCGACTATGTGATCCTGGGCGACGAGATGTTCGCCGCGGGAGCTCACTTCGCCAAGAACCAGGTGCACCTGGGAAGCCTGCGCGGCGAAGACCTTATCAAGGCCCTATGCTTGCTGCTGGTCATCATGGGCGCGCTGCTGGTGAGTGGCGGGTCGGATACTCTGTTGAAGATCATGGCTCTCTAAAAGGAGGTGAGCACGAATGTTTATCCGCAAGATGCTTCCAACCATTATCGCTTTCGTTTGCGGGACGGCGGTTACGGTTGCATACTTCTTTGCGATACCTTCCGTTCAATCACTTGCTCAGAACATCATGCAGTGGAGATCTGTCATCGCGGTCTTCACTCTGGGCCTGGGCGCGGTCAATATCATCATGGTGCATACGAGGAACCTTCAGAGGGGCGGCCTAAAAAGCATATACAGCCTCGCGCTGCTTGCCATGTTCTGCGTCACCATCCTGGTGGGTTTGGGCTTGGGGCAGAGTTCCAAGGGTTACCGGTTCATATTCGACTACATAAACGTCCCGACCGGAAGCGCGATATTCTCGCTACTGGCGTTCTACATCGGCACGGCAGCGTACCGCGCGTTCAGGGTTAAGAACGCGGAGGCCGCCATCCTGTTGATCACTGGCTGTATCGTCATGCTCGGGCGAGTGCCCCTTGGGGCACGAATTCTGCCCGTCGCTCCCAGGCTCACGGACTGGATAATGACAGTGCTCAACGTTGGAGGGCAGCGTGGAGTTATGGTGGCAGGCGCCATTGGGTTCATCGCTGTGTCTCTGAGAATAATCGCCGGCCTTGAGCGCCGGGTCTATGGCGTAGAGTAGGAGGTGGCGAGCGTGGACATATTTGAGAGACTTCAGAACCTGGACAAGAGAGTCTTCTATCTGCTGATGGCGCTGGCCATCGCCATTCCCACCATAAGGCCCATAGGCCTCCCGATCACCGTCACGGCCCCAGTCCAGAAGACCTATGGCTTCGTCAAGGGCCTCCCGGATGGGTCGAAGGTGGTCATAGGCTTCGACTACGAGCCCGGGGACGAAATCGACCTGAACCCGCAGGCAATCGCGCTCTTCCACATCTTGGGGCCGAAGAAGATAAAGGTCGTCGCGATCTCGTCGTTCCCGGCAGGTCCGATGTTCGCTGAGGACTGCATGACGGTCCTGGCGCAATACGGCTACAAGTACGGGGTGGACTACGTGAACCTGGGGTACTACGCCGGCGGGGAGTCGACTCTCGCGGCGTTCGCCACCAAACCCACCTCGATATTCACCAAGGACTGGCTCAAGAACGATGTCGCTTCGCTCCCGTTGATGAAGGAAATCACCAGCATGAAGGACTTCTCCATGGCCATGACGCTCAACGACGGGCCGACCGGGGGGACGGGCACGCACGAGTGGGTCAGGCAATCGGTCATGGCGCACGGGACGCCGCTCATCATGGGTTGCACAGGCGTCCTTGCCGCCAGCAATATGACCTACGTGCAGTCGGGCCAGTGCAAAGGCATCCTGGCAGGTCTCGCCGCCGCCGCTGAGTTCGAGAAACTCATTGGGAAGAAGGGCACAGGCACGGTTGGCATGGACGCACAGTCTATGGCGCATGTGCTGATCGTGGCGTTTGTGCTGCTAGGCAACGTGGCAATGATCGTCTCCAGGCAGCGCGCGAAGACGGCCGGGGGAGGTGTGTCAAGGTGAGAATCTCAACCGATATCGGCGCATGGGTCGGTGCCCTGTCCGCACTGGCCATCTACTCCGTGCTGTATAAGGAAAACCCGGTCTACAGGCT
>JAUYEF010000336.1 GCA_030691635.1 Bacillota bacterium | reverse complement strand
GCGGCGGCGAGGGCAAGTCGCCGATCGGGATGTCGTCTCCAAAGAGCCCGTGGGGCAAACCCACCCTGGGCAAGAAGACGCGGTCGAGGAAGCCGAGCGACAAGATGATTGTGCGCCGCCGGGGCAAGAGGCGCTAAGCGTTTGGTCGTAGCAGCGACTCCAGTTGCCTCGGACGCAACGACAACGACTGGAGTCGTCACTACGAAAGTCAGGAGGGAGAACGGTGTCGAGGTCACTGAAGAAGGGGCCCTTTGTAGACGAGAAACTGTTGCGGCGCATTGAGGCGATGAACCGGCAAGGTGACAAGCGGGTCGTGAAGACCTGGTCGCGCGCCTCGACGGTTTTCCCGCAGATGGTCGGCCACACTATCGCCGTGCACGACGGGCGTCGCCACGTGCCGATTTATATCACCGAGAACATGGTGGGGCATCGCCTGGGCGAATTCGCTCCTACGCGCTATTTCCGAGGCCACAGCTACAAGGAGAGGGCGACATCAGTACGCAGGTAGCGCAGGCGCCAGGCAGGAACCCAGCGTGTAGACCTGAGGAGAGAGGTTTGAAGTGAGGGCGGTAGCAAGGTACATACACATGTCGCCGCACAAGGTGCAGCTGGTCGCCGATCTCGTCCGTAACCGCAACGTACCAGAGGCGCTGGTCATGCTACGCTTTCTGCCCAAGGCGGCGGCCAAGCCGGTGGAGAAGGCCATCCGTTCGGCAGCCGCCAACGCGGAGGAGACCTACGGCCTCTCTCCCAGTGATCTGTTTGTGGCCAGGATCACTGCCGATGAAGGGCCTACCCTGAAGCGCGGCCAGCCGGGACCGCGGGGACGGTTCAAGCCGATCTTGAAGCGTTCGACTCACATTACGGTTGAGCTGGGAGAGCGGGCTGCTGGGCAGTGAGCCTAGTGCCGCGTCACACACAGGTGCCGGCCGATACCGGGTCGCCGCATGTGGCGAGTCTTGGCTGTCAGAATCACGTTGACGCACCACCAGGTGAAGGAGGAGACATTGGGGCGCAAGGTCAATCCCATTGGGTTCAGATTGGGCATAACAAAGCTCTGGGAAGCGCGCTGGTACGCCGAAGGTGCGCGCTATGCCGAGCTGTTGGCCGAGGATCGCAAGATCCGCGAGACCATCGCGGGGTCGCTCAGCAGTGCCGGCATCTCGCGGGTCGAGATCCAGCGGTTCCCGAAGCAGGTATCGATCAAGATTCATACGGCCAAGCCCGGCATGGTCATTGGCCGCAGGGGCGCGAATGTTAATGCGCTGAAGGCTACCTTGGAGCAGTTGACCGGGAAGCGCATCAAGATCGACGTGGCAGAGATTGCACAGCCCGATCTCGATGCAACGGTAGTGGCCCAAAGCGTGGCAGAGCAGTTGGAGCGGCGCATTTCCCAGAAGCGCGCCATGAAGCAAGCGGTCGGGCGTGCTATGCGGGCGGGGGCGCAGGGGATCCGCATTCTGTGCAGCGGGCGGCTGGCGGGCTCTGAGATGGCGCGGCGGGAGTGGGTTCGCGAGGGTCGCGTCCCCCTGCATACGCTGCGAGCCGACATTGATTATGCACTGGCCCAGGCACTGACTACCTTCGGGCGAATCGGCGTGAAGGTATGGATCTACCGGGGCGATGTTCGCCCAGGCGCGGCAGGCCCCGAGTTCGAAGAGGGGGTGGAGGAAGGGGCCAGCGCCTAGGGCCGGCCCGGCGCCTCCGGGCCTTGAAGGAACCAAGTCCGAGGATAAGGAAGTATCAGACTATGTTGATGCCCAAGCGCTATAAGCACCGCAAGGTACACCGCGGTCGGATGAAGGGCAAGGAAACGCGTGGCACCGAAATCGCCTTCGGCGAGTTCGCCCTCCAGGCGTTGGAGCCCCACTGGGTGACAAGTCGGCAGTTGGAGGCGGCGCGACGAGCTGTAGTGCACTATCTCAAGCGCAGCGGGAAGCTCTGGATCCGTGTCTTTCCCGATCATCCGGTGAGCGCCAAGCCCGCTGAGACCCGGATGGGCGGCGGCAAGGGGGCGCTCGATCACTGGGTTGCCGTGGTCAGGCCGGGCCGCATCCTCTTTGAGTTGGGCGGTGTGCGGCAGGATGTCGCACGCGAGGCGTTTCGCCTGGCCGCGCACAAGCTTCCCATACAGACCCAGTTCTTGGCTCGCGAGACCGCGCCAGGGAGTGAGGGGGCATGAAGGCTGCGGAACTGCGCCAGTTGACCGTCGACGAGCTGCGGCGGCGACTCGATGAGACCTACCAGGAGTTGTTCAACCTTCGCTTCCAGTTGGCGAACAAACAGTTGGCCGATACGAGCCGGGTTCGGCAGGTCAAGCGAGACATCGCTCGCCTGAACACAGAGCTGCGCGAGCGAGCCCGGGAGGAGGTAGGTCAGGCATGAGTAGGTCGATGCGCAGGCGACTCACCGGACGCGTGGTGAGCAGCAAAATGCAAAAGACCGTGGTGGTGATGGTGGAAACGACTACCCGCCATCCGGTGTATGGCAAGACTATGCGGGCCCGCAAACGCTACAAGGCTCACGACGGGGCAAGCAGTTGCGGGGTCGGTGACCTGGTTCGCATCGTGGAGTCGCGCCCAATCAGCAAGCAAAAGGCGTGGGTCGTTGAAGAGGTCCTAGAGCGCAGGAAGGGAGCGTAGCCGACGGGCCCGCCGTCACAGGCAGGATCGTGCGAGACCGGGCGAGAGGCTACCTCGGAAGTCAGTCTAGCAGGTGAGGCGTTGTAGATGATTCAAACATTCTCGCGATTGAGGGTGGCCGACAACACTGGCGCCCGACAGATCATGTGTATCAAGGTCCTGGGTGGTACTCGCCGTCGCTACGCCGGCGTGGGTGACATCATCGTCGCATCAGTGAAACAGGCCAATCCCGGCGGTTCAGTCAAGAAGGGTGACGTG
>JAUYEF010000209.1 GCA_030691635.1 Bacillota bacterium | reverse complement strand
CGCCGGTGTGGCCTACCACCTCCACCATCCCCGGCCACATGCTGTGCAGATGCGTACCGATCGTGGGTTTACCCGCCTTCAGTAGCTCACGCAACACGTTGGTTCTCTTTGCCATCATCGTCGCTTCCTCCTCATCCCTGTGATCATTGCCCGGACAGCGAGGCCGGCTTTGCCTGGCGAGCGAGCTGCAGGGCAACGTTAGATGTTCACCCCTGATGACATACATGTCCTTTTTGATGCGCAAAGAAAAGACGACACCTTGAAGAGTCCGTTTCTTGACGAAAAGAGCCACGATCATCAGATGAAGACACGCCGGGTAACACAAGCAGGGCACCGTTGTTCACTGACAACCCACATGGCCAATTCACATGGCCAACTGCCAACACATCGCTCCAACGCCAAACAAAAAACCCGCATTTAGCGGGTAGTATTCTGGTCGGAGCGGCGAGACTCGAACTCGCGGCCTCCTGAACCCCATTCAGGCGCGCTACCAAACTGCGCTACGCCCCGACCGAAATCAAATCGCACCCTATTTTAACACTGGGTTCGTTTGAACGCAACCAAGCCACTTGTTGACTGTGAGCTCATCGAGCCAAAGTCGCGCTTGATCGCCACATATCGCCACAACCGTCGAGCATCCGCGAAACCCGGGCAATACTCACTCGATGCTCCCATTCAAGTCGGACATGATGATCAAGTCCTGTATCGTCACGAAACGGTAGCCCTTGTCGCGCAGCTCTTTTATCACGTAGGGCAGCGCCGCGACCGTGCTCTCGCGGCTTCCGCCTTCGGGCACTATCAGGCTTCCGCTGTCATGGAACAACAGGATATCACCGTTCTTGATGCCCGTGGTTATCCGCCACACGATTTCCTTGTATGAAGGCTCCTGCCAGTCTCGCGAGCTCAGGCTCCACAACACGAGCGTGTACCTGCTCTCTCTCAACAGGCTTGTCAGCGCCTTGTTGTAGAGGCCTCTTGGAGGCCTGAACAGGTAGGGCCGGATGCCGCAGGCTCTGTATATGGCCTCTTCTGCCTTGATTACCTCCTGGGCGATTTTCTCTTTGGATAACATAACAAGATTGATCGGGTGAGTCTCGCTGTGGTTGCCGATGTTGTGGCCATCGGCAGCGATCTGTCTCACTATCGCGGGGTACTTCTCAGCGTGGCGGCCCACGATGAAGAACGTCGCCTTCACGTTGTTCTTCTTCAGCACATCCAGTATCTGTGGGGTATAGACCGGGTCAGGCCCATCGTCGAAGGTCAGCGCCACCACTTTGTAGTAGGGCCCTCCGGCGCGGATTATGGGCACTTGCAGGCCGAATCCCCTGTACACATACTTGTTCGCGAACCAAAGGCCTGCGGCCAGCAACGCGATGCACGCGAGGACAGCCCGCGCCTTGAGGCGGCTCTGCCTCACCGGCGGGCTTTTCTGCTCCTCTTCTTCTTCGGCGTCCGCTTCTGAGAGGGATCCACCCTCGTCCGCTCTTTTTGACTTGCCCTCGAAGACCCTCTGTAGGCTGCCGTAGAGCTGTCCGGCGGCTGTCAGTGAGCAGATCACTCCGAAGAATACCATGAGGTCGCTGTGCTTGACCCACCACATCAGCAAAGGAAAGGCGGCGAAACTCGCGACCGACGCCACTGCGGAAAAGCGGGTGACTCCAAAAACCAGTAGCCATACGCCTGCCCAGACGCTGGTCGTTATCGGCGCGACGATAGCGGAGACTCCCAGAATCGTGGCAGTGCCCCGCTCGCTTCGAAAGCGCAGGAAAACCGGCCATGTATGTCCCCAGATGGCCATGATGCCCACGGACACCATCGAAGTAAGGCTTCCCACGACCGTGCGGGCCAGCAGCACCGCCGCCACGCCTTTGAGCAGATTTAGCAGCACCACCGGCCAGGTGTCCAAGACGGTCTCGGTCCAGCCTTCGGGTAGACGGTCCCGTGCCACGGCGCCTATCGCCGCGTTGATCTTGCCGAAGAGCCCATTGCGGCCCACTCCACAACGCCTGGCGAATTCGACCAGCTCCCTCGCAGGAATCGACCCGATGAGGTACCCGCAAACCAGCATGATCAGGAACTCGTTCGGCAGCGCGGGCACCTCCTGACGCAGCATTCCCTGCTAGACTTGTAGATGGGTCTCACAGAGTTAATTGTACACAAGAAAGCCTGCTCCTTCACGCTCATCGCGAAACATGCCGGAAAACGTCGAGAAAGCGGGAAAGCCGGCCACCGGCCGGCTTTCGAGTCGCATTATCGGTGATCCCAGGGTCCGCGGTGTGACGCGGGCTAGAGGATGATGCAGATCAGGCCACCGCTGCCCTCGTTGATGATCCTGGATAGCGTCTCTTGCAGCTTCTCCTGCGCGTTTTCCGGCATCCGGTAGACCTTGTTCTGGATGGACTCCTTTGCCAGATCCGACATCGACTTGCCGAAGATGCCGTATGTCCAGATCTTGGCCGGGTCTTCCTCGAACTTATCCAGAAGGTACTGCACCAGGTCCTCAGACTGCCTTTCCGTCCCGATCATCGGCGACACCTCGGCGACGACGTCCGCCCGGATCATGTGAAGCGAGGGTGCGCTGGCCCGCAGGCGCACACCGAACCGGTTCCCGTGCTTCATGAGCTCCGGCTCCTCGAAGACCATCTCATCCACCCTGGGCGGGACGATCCCATAGCCCACCTCGCGCACGTCTCTGAGCGCGTCGGCGACCTTGTCGTACTCCTTCTTGGCCGGCGCCATCTCTTTGACCATGCGCAGCAGGTCACGGTTGTCCGCAAGCGTGTAGCCGGAGATCTCCTGGAGGACCTTGAGGAAGATGTCTGGCTTCTCGACAAGCTCGATGACCGCGATGCCGGTCCCCATGTCCATGGACTTCATCTCGACATCGTGTACCGGCTCGTACGTGCGCATCTTCTCGATCGCCCTATCGATATCCCTGAGTCGCTTCACCCCAGCGATCGATTCGGCGGCCGCCTGCTCGAACTGGCTTCGCAGCCAGTGGCTTCGCTCGAGTTCCTCGATCCACTTCGGGATGTTCACGTGAATCTCTTTGACCGGGAACTCGTAGAGCACCTGCTCCATCATGACGTAGATGTCGTCCATGGTCAGGTTCGCGCAGTCCAGGGGCACCACTGCCACATCATGCTTCAACTCGAGATCCGCGGCGATGTTTGAGCAAGTCTTTCCGAAAGGATCAGATGAGTTCAGCACGATGATGAAAGGCTTTCCGAGCTCTTTGAGCTCTTTGATGACCCGCTCCTCCGCCGGCACGAAGGCCTCACGCGGTATGTCGGTGAAGCTGCCGTCGGTCGTGACCACAAACCCTATGGTCGAGTGCTCAGAGATCACTTTCCGCGTTCCGTATTCCGCGGCCTCCTCGAAAGGTATCTCGTTCTCGAACCATGGAGTCTGCACCATGCGCTGGCCCTCGTCCTCCATGATGCCCAGCGCGCCTTCCACCCTGTAGCCAGTGCAGTCCACCAACCGGACACGCAGGTTCACGTTGTCTTTGAGGACGATCTGGACGCCCTCTTCCGGGATGAACTTGGGCTCGACCGTCATGATCGTCCGTCCACCACCGGCCTGAGGCAGAGAGTCTTTGGTCCTCTCATTCTCGTTTGGGTCGGTGATGTTGGGCAGGACCGCTAGCTCAACGAATCGCCGGATCAGCGTGGACTTCCCGGTTCTCACCGGCCCGACTACCCCGATGTAGATGTCCCCGCTGGTGCGTTCGGCGATGTCCCTGAAGATGTCAAAATCCTTCACACAGGTCCCTCCTACGGGCATCTGGTCTTCTGCCCGCCATCTTGGGGCATTTCGCGAGGACCGGATCATGGCCCACGCCAGTAAATAGGTATTCCGTCTCAGCGATTATATGCCAAGCCCCTTCCAGAGATGTCCAACGCGCAGAGGTGGCCACATATGCTGCAGATGCGGGAGCAAGAGTTGGGCGGGAAAAACCGCTGGCAAACTCAAGCGCAATCTTCAAGTTCATCGAGGCGTTCTACAACCGAGAGCGCAACTGGATCGGCCGGCTAGCGGTAGCGGGCTACCTCCTCGCTTTCATGTTTCCGTTCGCGCGACATCAGCGACCGCACTCCTTCTTGAGGCGATTTGCCGGCGAACAGGATCTCGTACACCTGCTCGGTCACAGGCAGCTCGATGCTCTTGGCCAGAGACAGTTCTCTCACGGCCTGGGTGGTGCGGACACCTTCGACTGTGAGTTGAGTCGTCTCCAGGAATTGCTGCAGCGACTCGCCTCTGCCGACGGCCACTCCGCATCTCCTGTTGCGGCTGTGCTCACCCGTGCAGGTGAGCACAAGGTCGCCCATGCCGGACAGGCCCGCGAACGTCAGCGGGTGGG
>JAUYEF010000138.1 GCA_030691635.1 Bacillota bacterium | reverse complement strand
GGACCGTGAAGAGATGCACCGCGTGTTCAACATGGGCATCGGCATGGTGGCCATAGTTGACGCCGGCGAAGTCGTGGCGCTGCAGGAAGGCCTGCGGGACAGGGGCCATGACTCCTACGTAATCGGCGAAGTGATAGCGGGCGAAAAGGGCGTGGACATCGCCTGGGAGGACTAGTCGCCGGGAGGACCAGTTCAAGGGCCGCGAAGGCCCGGGAGGTGGAGAGCATGCCCAGGAACATCGGCGTGCTTGCTTCGGGGCGCGGCACCAACCTGCAGGCGATCATCGATGGGGCCTCAAGCGGCGGGTTCGACGGCCGAGTAGCGGTTGTGGTATCGGATAGGAGCAAAGCGCCTGCGCTTGACCGGGCCAGGCAGGCCGGCATCCCTGCGGTCTTCGTGAGCAAGAAGGAAGCCGGAAGCCAGGAGGCGTTCGAGAGGAGTATCGCCGGAGTGCTGGACGCGCACGGCGTGGATGTGGTGTGCCTGGCAGGCTTCATGCGGATCCTGGGCCCGTGGTTTGTCCGGTGGTACTGGGGGCGGATGCTCAACATCCACCCGGCGCTCCTGCCTTCGTTCCCCGGTTTGGAAGCCCAGCGGCAGGCGCTGGAATACGGGGTGAAGGTGAGCGGCTGCACGGTGCACTTTGCTGACGAGGGGGTCGACGCTGGGCCGATCATCATCCAGCGGCCGGTACTCGTCCGCTCGGACGATACCTTCGAGACACTTTCCGAGAGAATACTAGTCGAGGAACACAAAGCATACGTGGAGGCGTTGCGCCTCCTGTGTGATGGCAGGCTTGAGATCCAGGGTAAACGGGTCATCGTAACCGGGTCATCGTAACCGAGGGTCGGGGGAATCGCGATGAAGAGGGCGCTGATCAGCGTCTCGGATAAGACCGGTATTGAAGACCTCGCGACAAGGCTTTCGCGGGCGGGGTTCCAGGTAATCTCCACTGGCGGCACCGCCGCTGCGCTGCGTAAGGCAGGAGTGCCTGTGACAGGCATATCTGATGTGACCGGTTTCCCGGAAATCCTCGACGGGCGGGTGAAGACGCTGCACCCCGCCGTCCACGGCGCGCTGCTGGCGCGGCGCGATGTGCCGGAGCACATGGATGCGCTGGCATCTCACGATATCGCTCCGATCGATATGGTCGTGGTCAACCTCTACCCCTTCAGGCAGACCGTCACCAGGCCGGGCGTGACGCTCGAAGACGCCGTGGAGAACATAGACATCGGCGGGCCTTCCATGATCCGGTCTGCGGCGAAGAATTTCCGGGACGTGCTCGTGTTGACCAGCCCCGCTCGCTATGAGGAAGTCCTCAAGTACATTGAAGCAGGCCAGGAAGTGCCGGCCGACGTTCGCTTCTCGCTTGCCGTCGACGCCTTTCGGCATACGGCCTCGTACGATGCGCTGATATCGGACTACTTCGGGCGGATGCTTTCCGGCTGGCCAGCCTTCCATCACGACCTGGTGTTGCGTTTCGAAAAGGCTCAGGAACTGCGCTACGGCGAGAACCCCCACCAGCAGGCGGCGCTATACACTGACCCGCTGTTCGCGGGGCCGGCCGTCGTCAACGCTGAGAAGCTCTGGGGCAAGGAGCTCTCCTACAACAACATATCCGACGCAGATGCGGCGCTTTCGCTGGCGCTCGAGTTCGAAGGCCCCACCGCGGTCGTGGTCAAGCACGCCACTCCCTGTGGGGTGGGCACGGGCCGGACCATCTCAGAGGCATACCAGAGGGCGTACGACGCCGATCCGGTCTCGATCTTCGGCGGTATCGTCGCCATGAACCGCGCGGTACCCCGAGACGTCGCGGAGGCCATGTCCAAGATCTTTCTCGAAATCATACTGGCTCCGGCCTACGATGAGGACGCGCTCGAGGTCTTGAAAAGGAAAAAGAATGTACGCATCCTGCGCTACGTGCCCGGTCCGCTCCCGCGCATGCTCCAGTACAAGCATGTGGTGGGCGGGCTGCTCGTCCAGGACGTAGACGCGCTGCCCCTTTCGGCGGAGGATTGGAAGACGGTCACCGAGCGCGAGCCCACGGCCACAGAGGTCGCGGACATGCAGTTCGGCTGGAGGGTGGTCAAGTACGTCAAGTCCAACGCCATCCTGCTGGCTAAGGGCGGCATGACCCTGGGAGTGGGCACCGGCCAGACGAACCGTATCGACTCCGCCAGGATCGCCATCAAGCATGCAGGCGAGAAGGCCCGGGGCGCGGTGCTGGTCTCCGACGGCATGTTCCCGTTCTCCGATGTGGTGGAAGAGGCGGCCGCAGCCGGCGTCACGGCAATCGTCCAGCCAGGCGGCTCCATAAAGGACGAGGACTCCATCGCAGCCGCGAATGCGGCCGGCGTCGCGCTGGTGTTCACCGGCGCAAGGCATTTCAGGCACTAGCATTGGTTGGGAGCCCCCGGAATGACGGGAACCCCCGGAACGACGGGAACCAACGAAAAACCAGGAGCCCTCGGTTTTCGAGGGCTCCTTCTGCTGGCTGCGTTGTGTGTTTCTACATGGCCTAGAGCGGCGGCATGGGCGGGATGACGCCCGTGTCCATGAGCGCCTTGACCATCGCTCTTGCGGAGCTGATGGCCTCCTGGGCTTTCTTGTACAGCTCGTCATAGGTCAGGTTGATGCGCGCGACGCCCTGCTTCACGGCCATGCTTCCGACCGCCGCGGCCTGGCTGGCGTAGACTTCCCACTTGTCCATCGTCGGGAGGATGTAGTTCTCGCTCAAGAGACCTTCTTTGACCGCGTAGTCTGCCAGTGCCTCAGCGGCGGCGATGCACATCTCGTCAGTGATCGTCTTGGCCCTGACGTCGAGCGCGCCGCGGAATATGGCTGGGAAGCAGAGCGAGTTATTAACCTGGTTCGGGAAGTCCGAACGGCCTGTGGACACCACCCTGGCGCCCGCATCCTTGGCGTCCCAGGGCCAGATCTCGGGCAGGGGGTTGGCGCACGCGAACACGATCGCGTCCTTGGCCATCGTCTGCACCCATTCCTTCTTCAACGCCCCGGGTGTCGGGGTGGAGAGAGCGATCAGCGCGTCCGCGCCCTTGGCAGCTTCAGCCAGGCCACCGACCACGCCGGCGCCGTTGGTCTTCGTGCAGATCTCCCATTTTTCTTTGTACACCGAGCCCTCAAGGTCGGTGCGCCCGCGGTGCAGCGTCCCCGTGGTATCCGTCACTATGATGTTGCCAGGCTTGACCCCATAGGCCAACAGCACCCGGACGGTACACACGCTCGCGGCGCCCGCGCCCATGAAGGAGATGCGCATGTTCCTAAGGTCCTTGCCCACGACACGCGCCGCGTTGATGAGGCCGGCCAGGGTAACGGCCGCGGTGCCCTGCTGATCATCGTGCCAGACCGGGATGGTCATTTCCTTGCGGAGCGTGTCAAGGATATGGAAGCACTTCGGCTGCTCGATATCCTCCAGGTTTATGCCGCCGAACGACGGCTGCAGGAGCTTCACAGTCTTGATGAATTCATCTTCATCGCGTGTATCGAGGCAAATAGGCACGGCGTCCACGCCGCCGAGGTACTTGAACAGGAGGCTCTTGCCTTCCATGACGGGCATCGCCGCCTCCGGCCCGATGTTGCCCAGGCCGAGCACGCGTGTGCCGTTGGACACAACGGCGATGGTGTTGCCCTTGCAGGTGTAGTCGTATGCGAGGTCCTTGTTCTTCTCGATGGCTTTGCAGGGTGCGGCGACTCCGGGGGTATACCAGATCGAGAAATCGTCCATGCTGCGGACGGGGCACTTCAGCCCGGTCTGGATCTTGCCCTTGAAGTACGGGTGCAGTTTCATCGAGTCATCCGCGGGCTTCAGTGCTTTCTTGAGAAGTTCCTCCTTGGATATCGTCACGTGCGTCAACTCCTTTGCTCTGAAAAGAGGCGTGCCGGCCTCCTCGTGCTCATGAAGTACCAGTTCTCTGCGGGACGCCGTTGCACCTCTTGGCCCAGGGGCGTTCTGTAGGTTAACCATCGCCAGGCCGGCCTATCTGGGGCCGGTTTGGAGCCGGAACTGACTGCCGGGCGGTCAGTTCCGGCGATCAACTAGCTGCCGGGAAGTCACTTCTGCGGGCGAACTGGTCTGTGGAGACCAACGCCGGCTGCGTTGGTTCGTAGTGACCAGCAGACCCCTGGGGGGTGGTCCGTGGTGACCAGCAAGTCAGCCGCGACTGGTCTGTGGGGCCCAACGCCGGTAACGGCGCCACCGACGTGGGCTGCAGCCACCACCGACGCCGGCTACGGCCGCCACCGGTGCCGCTATGGTCGCCAGCCGCGCCATC
>JAUYEF010000240.1 GCA_030691635.1 Bacillota bacterium | reverse complement strand
CTGCCGGCGATCGCGCGCAACTACCAGGTGGAAGCGCGGGAGGCTGCTGAAACCAACAAGAGCTATGACCAGTACCTGGCGGCGCTGCTCGAAATTGAGGTCAACCAGAGGCGTGAAAACAATCTGAGGGAGTTGCTGAAGGCTGCCAGGTTCCCGGTGCACAAGACGCTTTCGGGTTTCGAGTTCTCTGCCATCCCGGGGCTCAACAGGCAGTACGTGCTCGAACTGAGCAAGTGCGAGTTCGTGAGCAAGCGTGAGAACCTGATTCTGATCGGTAACAGCGGCACCGGGAAGAGCCACCTAGCGACCGCGATCGCGAGCTGCGCGTGTGCGGCCGGCATGAGCGTACGCTTCTGGAGGGCATCAAGCCTGGTCTCCGAGCTGGTGTCGGCTCAGGAAGCGCATAAGCTCAGTCGTTACGAGCGCCTATGGGACAGGCTGGATCTGGTGGTGTGCGACGAAGTGGGCTACATACCGTTCAACCCCAAAGAGGCACAGCTGCTGTTTCACTTCTTTGCGTGCAGGTACGAGCGTGGTAGCGTGGCGGTTTAAGTTACTTGGAATATGAGTCTGTGATACCCTGAGCCCAGGGACCTCATTCTGCGAGGAAGGGGTGAAGGGTGTGCGTGGAGCCATGGACCCAGATGAGATCCCGTGGACGAAGTACCCAGCGGTGGCAGTTGAGAAGACAGCGAGAAAGTGGCTGGAGAGCCAGGCCCTTCTGGGGTTAGCAAGGAACACCGTTGAGGCATATGCCCGGGGACTGCAGGAGTTCCTGCAATACTGCGCCAGGGGTGGGATCACGCCGGTCGAGGCGACTCGGGGGCAGGTGGTTGGCTTTGTTGGGGAACTCCGGCGTCGGCCCAGCCCACGCGGTGCAAACGTTCTTGCTCTGGACTCAGGCGTAGGTCTCTCAAACGCAACGCTCCAACAGCGGTTGACCTGCGTGCGCCTATTCTTCGACTATGTGACTGAAGAAGGGCTGAGGGAGACAAATCCGGTCGGTCGAGGAAAGTACAAGAGCGGCAATGCTTTTAGGGTTGGGCAATCCAAAGGACTGATCCCACGGTACAAGAGGCTTCCCTGGATCCCCGATGATGGACACTGGGACTCCTTCCTGCTCGCAGCCCGCGAGGAGCCGATTCGGAACCGGTGCATGATCGGTTTGGCCTACGATGCTGCACTCCGTCGCGAGGAACTATGTCTTGTGGAATCGAGGGACATCGACCCTGCCCACCGAACGGTAAGGATACGTGCTGAGACAACCAAGTCGCGTAAGGAACGCTTGGTGCCCTACTCGGCAGCCACGAGTGATCTGCTCAAGGCATACCTTCTCCAACGTCACACATTGAGCAAAGATCGCGGGCCGTTGTTCTTGTCGGAGTCTCGTCGGAACTACGGCAAGCCGATCACCATGTGGACCTGGTCGAAGGTCATCCGTAGGATTGCAGACCGCGCCGGGCTTCCTCAGATGTCCACTCACACGCTTCGTCATCTGTGTCTGACGGACCTTGCGCGGGCGGGTTGGGACCTGCACGAAATCGCCCGGTTTGCTGGGCATCGCAGCCTGGAGACCACTCAGCAGTACGTTCACCTGTCATGCCGGGACCTGGCTCTCAAGGTCGCTCTTGGCATGGACCAAGTCCACCAGTGGAGGGCGCATGTGCTTGCTCAGACGCTCTTGGAGCCGGAGGAACGGTCATGAAAAGGGCGACTGTACCGGCCACAGCGTGCAAGCCAGAGTGGTTACCGATGGACATAGGGAAGTACCGGAGGTCACCGTCGCTTACGACGAAGGAGCAGGCGGTGCTTGCCGAGCTTGTGAGAAGCGGCCGCCGGTGGGGTGAAGGCCGGCGCGAGGAGGTGCTGAGAGGAGTCCGGCAACTGGCCGACCCACTGCAGGATGCCATGTCTTCCATGGATGGGGATGAGCGCAGCAAGGACTCCGCGCTCGCCGCCGTTCTGCGGGGTTGCGGCCGGGAGGAGACTTCTTTCTGGGGGTGGAGTCTAGAGACGTGGAGCCGTGTGCTTGGACCGAACCAGGCTGAGTTCTTCAAGGTAAACGGCCCTCTCGTCGATGGAGACGCGCGCCAGTACATGGCTGCGGCGGGGTACCTGCTGGGGTGCCTAACCGACATCAGGGTCATGGGCGGATGCAAGAGAGTTCCCCTCGCGAACAAGGTCTTCGGGACGCCTGCCGTGGAGTCGGCGGTCGGGCCAGTGAAGGGCATCCTCACGCGATGGGGATATTCCAGCACTAAGTTAACATGCGTTGACTCTACCGTATGTGAAGCATTGCTGCTGAACCGGAGCCCCGATCTGCGCGATCTGAGCGGGGACCTGCTCGTGGAGATGCGACACGGCGCCGGCGACATGAAGAGGGCTTGTTGCCTGCAGATCGCGAGGGCTTTGGTCGAGTTGGGCTACCTCGCCGAGGTCATTCCCGATGGCCGGAGGGAGGCGGGAAAGCGAGCAGAGACTCAAGGTATCGCTGCCTCGTGGGTCAGGGCTGTAACCGAGTGGGACGCAACGTCAACACTGGCGAGAAGCACACGCAGCCACGCACGGGTGGCGCTCTTGGAGGCCGGGCGCTGGCTTGCTTCGCAGCACCCGGGGGTGACGGAACCGGCCCAATGGACCAGCGAGTTAGCGGTCCGGTTCGTGGCAGCAGTGGACCAGGCAAAGGTAGGCCAGTATGCTGCCAGGCGGGCCAAGGCCCCCCGGCACGGACTGCCCCTTAGTGCTCGATCGAAGTCCTGTTACCTTGGCATCATGCGCACGTTCTTTAACGACTGTCAGGAGTGGGGGTGGATCCCCCGCCGCTTTGATCCGGGCCGTGTGTTTGCCACTCCCCGCAGCGTCAAGGCGCTCATTGGCCCATCTCCACGCACCATCCGCGACGACTCTTGGGCAAGGCTTCTCTGGGCGGGGTTGAACCTCGTGACAGAGGACCTTCGTCCGGCGGGCACGTCCTCTATCTACTACCCCGTAGAGATGGTTCGGGCACTTGCTGCTGTGTGGCTTCTCTCGGGGCTGCGGAGCGACGAGATCGTGAGGCTCCGGGTCGGGTGCGTACGGTGGCAGAACGAATCCGCCCCAGCCTCTACTTTGACCGGGTGCGGGCGCGCAGAGAGCGTCTGCCTACTGGACATCCCGGTCAACAAGACGGGCACGGCCTTCACGAAACCTGTGGACGCGATCCTTGGATCGACAGTCCAGGCGTGGGAACACATCAGACCCGTGCAGCCTGCCTTCCTAGACCGAAAGACGGGCGAACTCGTGCACTTTCTCTTCTGCTACCGCGCCCGCCCCTTGCCGCGAGAATACCTCAACTGTTCTCTTATCCCAATGCTGTGCCGGAAAGCCGGTGTACCGCTGACTGATGCGCGAGGTCCGATCACAAGCCACAGGGCCCGCGCAACCATTGCCAGCCAGCTCTTCAACTCGAAGAACCCGATGACTTTGTTCGAGCTGCAGGCATGGCTGGGCCACCGTTCGCCGGTAAGCACTCAGAGTTACGTTGCGTTGACACCGGCACGACTGATCGATGCGTACGCAAATGCCGGATACCTTGATCGCAACGTCAGGGCAATCGAGGTGCTGGTAGATAGGGATGCCGTCAAGAGCACGGTGGTTGCGGGGCAGCCCTGGAGGTACTACGACCTGGGCCACTCATTCT
>JAUYEF010000395.1 GCA_030691635.1 Bacillota bacterium | reverse complement strand
TCAAGGCCCTGCGTGCTGAGGACGCTCAGGGCCTCGCCCATGGCAATCGCGGCCGTGAACCGGTCAACGCTCTAAGCAACGAACTCAAGTCCCAGATGTCGAATGGACTGCCTGGCAGGCCGTTCGTCACCGGAATGGACTGCTCAGCAGTCACGTTCGCTCCGAGTGTAGTCTACGACTACCGGTCACTCGTCGAATGAATGTCCTGGCAGTCCAAGCGTACTACGGCTTTCTGCGCGGCACATGGGAGAGGCTGTCCCTCCTGCCGACGGGACAGCCTCTGATAGATTCCCCAAACGCCACGGTCAAATCGACACTGGTGCCCTCTGCCGAACCCCGCCCTGGCGGACCCTCGCTAAGCTGATCCAGGCCCGGTGCCTCGGTCTAAGAGCCGCCAGCCAAGACCGTCAGCTGCCCTTGATAATCGGTATCCAGTCCCGGAACAGCAGCATGAGCCGACCGATCAGTAGTGAGATACGGCCCATGATGCCGTTGCCGAATGCGGCGCCAAACGTGATCATGAGCACCCATTTGCCTATCTCTGCGCCCGTCTTCGTGACCGGGTTCTCCCTGAAGGTGAAGAAGAAGTAGCAGAGCACAGTGAGCACACCGAAGGTCACGATGATGTTGTCGATGGTCGTCAGCGAGATCATCGTGGACCGCACCTGCACGACCAGCTCCTGCACCACGCTGGACCGCGCGTGGAGTGCGGCACCGATGCCGACAACAACGGCTATCGGGTACCTGCGCAGCCAGCCATAGCGCTTAGCCACGAACGGCGCGAAGAACAGCAGGCCGATGAGCGCTGGAACTATGGCCGATACCTGGCCCTTCTTGATAAACGGATCCCATGCCTTGTTAATCACGTTCTGGTATCCCATCACCATGGTGTACCCGGCTGCCACACCCACGTACAGGTGCTCCATCGCCCTGTAGAACTCGTTCTCCTTATACAGGTAGGAGAAGGCGGCTATGGTCAATAGCGACGATACCCAGATCACAAGACTGAAGGTCATAGCTATGCCCCCTTCTGACGCTTGGCGACGTCCCGCGAGCGCGTCACGAAGTAGGAGACGTTAGCGAGTATGATGAAGAGCACAATCAACACGTGCCCCATGCTCTGGGCGTCCATGCTGGCTACGCCGATGCCGGGATCCTTCATCAACAGCTCATACTCGGCGCCGCCCCGGAGGCCGGACAGTATGCCGGCAAGCTGACCGCTCTGAACATAGGGCTCTGCCTGCAGCGATATGGTGCTGATGAGCCCGCCGACGAGCGGGATCTTGTAAGGCGAAACCTGTCTCACGTACATGTCGGCGTTGCCCGTCGTGAAGAAGATGAACATCTTCGCGTCAGCGACCGTCTTGATGTCCTTCAGAATTGGGACCGTCTCAGTGGAGTTGCCCCGGAAGTCCTTAGGATAGGCCTTCTTCAGGTCGCGGCAGTAGGTGGAAATAGCATTCTCCACCCCTGACAGGTATCCGAGGTTTACCCAGTCTTCGCCGTACTTCTTGCCGGCCTTTTCGTGCGGTGCCATCAAGTTCTCGACGATAGAACCACCCTCGGCGATCACTGAGGTCCACACCATCTTCACACCCTTCTTCATCAGGTGCTTGATGATGGCGATGGTCTGGGGCTCGACGTCGGACGCGCCGGATATCGAGTAGCCGGCTTCCATGAATATGATGTCTCCCGCCTGCAGCTTGTCTATGACCGCATAGCTCTTCTGGACATAAGGGCCGACCGACACCGGTAGCCCAATCGGGCGGGCAAGCGGTATCAGCAGCACTATCACGAGAAGAGTGTAGATGATACGATTGTCGATCTTGCCTATCCGTTCAAAGATGTCCATACTCCCGCCTCCTATTCGCCGCCACCGAGGTGGGCACGGTCAAGGCCGGTGAGCACCCTGAGACCCACTCCGATGATACCCACAGAGGTGGTGATCATGATTCCCCGGGAACCTGCGAGGTTAATGACGCTCATGATCCAGTTCGCGACGTCAGGGAACTTCTTCCAAACGATTTCCCCTATGGGGGCTCGCCCGATCATGAGCAGCACGCCCGTTATCAGCAGTGCAGCCGCCTGGGCGTTCTTGGCGCGGAACGCGCGGTACGACGCAGAAGCGAGGTGGAAGGCGGTCATAGCGTAGAATGCCGCAGCCAGTGGCGTGTAAATGGCGTTAAATACAAACGTAAACGGGTTCTGCCTCGTGCCGATCAAAATGCCTGATAGGACAGTTACCGCGAGTCCGGCGAGCAGGATAGAGCTATGCACTCCTTGTCTCCCGCCCATGCCTATCCGCCTGACATGTATGCGGATCAGGTTTGCGGCCGCCAGAGCCAGGGCAAACGCCGATATGACAACGCCCCAGTTCTGGAGTTCGGAAGCCCATGCGCTGACCGCTGGGAGCTTGAAGAAGTACTCCAAGAAGAGTATCAGCCCGATCAATGACGAAATCGCAATCGGAACTTCACGTCTCAAAATCGCACCCTCCCTTCATGACGGCTGCTAGAGCTTGAGCAGGTCAACAAGTGACTTGTTGCCCATGGTAAACAACAATGCGCCCACGAGTAGCGTAATAGCGGCAATAGCCTTGATATAGTCCTGACCCGCGACTCCACCGATTCGCAGAGGATCCTGTGAAATGAAAGCGCCCGCAGCGAGGAATTCCTCACCGATCATGGTATAGTCGCAGGCAGCGGCAAAGAACGGTATTTGAAAGTGGTTGGTCGCGCCCGCTATCGCCATCGCGCCGATAGCAGCAGCGGCCTCTGACAGGATGATCGCTTCGGCTGCAAAGTAACCGGTGAAGAAGCATGTCGCCGGCTTGCCGCGCTGGATCATGCCGAGTGTCGCTGCCGTATAGGCGAACTGGATCTCTGACGTGAACCTGATGATCTCATCGTTGTAGGCGTCGGGCCTGCCTTCTGTCAGGTATGAGTTCCTCAGTACTTCCTGGGCCAGCGCGTACGTGTTTGGGTGTCCAACGGACACCTCGAGCTTCGTATCGTACCGTGCTGTCAGTCGCCCAACATGGCCAAGCAGGTCGAGCCCGGCCAGGCTTGGCGCCGCTGTGGTCCCGGAGACGTCGGCATAACCTGGCGTGTAGAAGACCGGCTTGCCCATTTCTGTCGCCCGTCCCACGGCTTCCTCCATCGCCTCTAGACCGGCGATCTTTCGGAAATTGGGAAGTTTCTTCTTGGCTCGGGCCACGCCGATGAACATGCTCACCAGCACGAGGATGAGAGCCACTAAACCCGAAGCCCTTCCGGCAATTAACAAACCCATCACACCTCCCGATCTTAGTGTCTATGGTCCAAGCCCAGAACTTTTCGCCTCCCTTCCAGCGAGCCTGGTATGCGTTAGTGAATGACAAGCGTACAGCGTGATTAAATTCACTGAGCAGGGCGACAATTCCTCTTGCATGCTGATGATTTTCGTGTCGAAACCGTGACGATGATGAGCGTGCAGTTCGGCGGCGCTGACCTGGCGCGTCCCGCTGCAGCATCTGTTTCATTGCGCGTGGTGAGATGTGTTGTTGTGAACATGTCCACCAGCCTGTCGAGCACCGTGTCGCCTCGAGCAGTGCGCCACTCATCAAGGAGACCTTCGAGGCGCATGGACTTCACAAATGGATCGGATGCGACAAGCTCGGCGATACCGAGTGTGGCCGCCAATGCCTGCTTTTCCGCGCAGACTGCGGCTTCCATGCACCTGAGCAGATGCTCGTACTGGGCGGGGGTCAGTGCGGCCGGCAGCGCGGCGGGCAGTCCGGCGCGTAGCCCGGCCGGCGGCCTGTCCAGCACACGGTGCGGGTGAAGCATTCGAACACCCACCTCGTGCAGGGCTGAGGCCACAAGCCTTTCGTCCGACAGCCTGGTGCCGACTACGATGGCCTCGGGCCCGACGCTGGAGGCCCAGGTCTTGTCGGGAATGCTGAGGAGCATGCGGAAGCCGGCGAAAGGATAGCTCAGGCCGACAGGCCCTCCCAGGCAGAGATCAGGTCAAGGGGCGCCAGGTGCTCCTCAAGAGCACCAGCCCTTCCGGCAACGACCGTGCGCCATTCGGCCCACCAGGCATCGAAGTGGTCGGCGGCGAGAGCGGCAAGGAAGTTCAAAACCTCATCAAGCATGGCCTTCTTGGGGGCCGGGTCTCCAGAGAACATGAGCTCGAGCCACGGTTTCGCGTAGAAGCGCTGCCAATCATGCTTCACCTGTGGATAAGACTGGTACAGCGGTGCCAGGCAGCTCTCGTCAAGACACTGCTTCATCACGGAATAAGCATGGCGAGCCTCCGCCAGGTTCTTGGCGCCTGTGCCGGCGGGAATCGCGTAGACGAAAGAGAACATCGGGCCGCCCGCGACAGGCGGTCTGAACGCAAAGATGGACTCCATGCCGACCAGCCTCTTGGCTTTTACCGCGAAGCGCGTCCGCACGTCCATGAGAAGCGGCGTGTAGTCGTCCCGGGAATTGGCCAGACCGATCACGGCGAACGCGTGGGCGATGAGGTTGGGGTAATACGCCTCATCCACTGGGATGGTTATCTGTGGAGGATTGCTGGGCGTGCCGGCTCGAGTCAGGGGTCGGCTTGCGGGGTGCAACATGGCGAGAGATCCCTCCTTACTGGCCATCGGCCAGATCATCTTCACGCTCCGGTGACGCAACGGCTGCACGATGTCAATAGAAAGGAGCCCATCATGCTCGCCGTTAGATCGCCAAACGCGAACACACGTGTGAACGAATCTTGGGGGCCGGGCGCGACCGCAGCAACAACATACACAGTATGAACCAGAAGAGTGAGGACCAGAATCACGGGCCATTTGACGTGCCGGGACATACAAAGACCCCCAAGAGACTGTTGCGGTCGCTCAGGCATGACCAGGTGATCTGACGAGACTGCTGCTGGCGCGACGGCGACGAATCCGGTACATGAAGTGGAGCTGGCACGCGATGAAGGCTGTCTGCATGTCCATAGTGAGGCCGGTGGTGCTGCAGTGAGTGGTGCAGGCGGTGGGACTCGAACCCACAAGAGCGATCGCTCACAAGATCCTAAGTCTTGCGCGTCTGCCAGTTCCGCCACGCCTGCTTGAGATGCGTTGTTGAGCAGCATGTATTGTACGGGTAAGATTGTTGCGCTGTTGTTGCGCAACATTCATTTTACGCGAGCCTCGCAAGATAAGCAACTGAGATGCAGGCGCGAGCATTGAGCGGGAGGCTCGTGAATGCGGCCTTCTGCTCCGTTTGAGAAACGAAAAGGGCGCCGTAGCGCCCGTGTTTTCGGCGAGGGGATTCGAACCCCTACAGTCTTTCGACCAGACACTTCCTAGCTAGGACTACATGCTGTCTAGCGTACGCAGGACTTGAACCTGCTAGCCAATGAGACTGCCAGGCATACATGTGAAGCACGGGCGCAGCGTGAGCCGCGCCCGTGTCTCTGTGATACTGACCGCACTTTG
>JAUYEF010000394.1 GCA_030691635.1 Bacillota bacterium | reverse complement strand
AACCGGCAGCCGATGTCGTTCGGCCGCCATGAGGATGCCTCGGACACCGTCCTGAGGCGGAACGCCTATGCTTCGTTCACGGAGGGTCTCAAGGCCTACCGGAACACGTACGGGGCCACGTGGGGCACCGAGGTCAAGAAGAACGTCGTCATGGCAGGCTTGCGCCACTATGACTCGGCCATTCACATGCTGCTTGATAGGCAGGAAGTCACGGTCGAAATCTACGACAACCTGCACGAGATCATCCTCAAGGGGCTTGCCCCTCACATGCGCCGGTACGCGCAGCTCCGCAAGCGGGTGCTGGGCATGGACAAGATGCTCTACTGCGACATCGAGGCGCCGCTAGACCCAGAGTTCAACCCCGAGACGACCTACGACGAGGCCTGCGGGATAATCCTTGGCGGAGTCTCTGTGCTCGGTCCCGAGTACGCTCAGATAGTCGAGACAGGTCTCAAAAGCCGCTGGGTCGACCTGGCGGACAACGTGGGGAAGACCACGGGCGCTTTTTGCAGCTCGGTCTACGGCGTCCACCCGTATATTTGCATGACCTGGAGCAACAGGCTCCGCAACGCGCTCACCCTGGCACATGAACTCGGGCACGCTGGGCAGGGAGTGCTGTCACAGCGCTACCAGAGCCTGGCCAACACCCGTCCGACCATGTTCTTCATAGAGGCGCCGTCCACCATCAACGAGATCCTGGTGGGGCACTACATCCTGTCCCAGAAGTCGGACGTCCGGACCCGCCGCTGGCTCGTCATGCAACTGCTCAAGACCTATCACCATAATTTCGTCCGCCACCTGATTGAGGGCGAACTGCAGCGCCGGACCTACCCGCTTGCGGAGAAAGGCCAGCCTATCACGGCCAGCGTGTTGAACAGGGTCCAGGGGGAGATCCTGGAGGAATTCTGGGGCGGCGAAGTGGAAATCGACGATGGCGCCCGGCTGGTGTGGATGCGGCAGAACCATTATTACCGTGGACTGTACCCCTACACCTACTCGGCCGGCCTGACCATCGGCACCGCCGTGGCCAGAGCGATAGCCGGAGAAGGCCCCGGCGCGGCCGCGCGCTGGGTGGAGGTCCTGAAAGCCGGCGGGACGAAGAAGCCGCTCGACCTCGCCAAGATGGCTGGCGTCGACATGACCAGGCCAGATCCGATCCGCGACGCGGTCGAATACGTCGGGTCGCTCGTGGATGAGGTGGTGAAGAGCTTCTAGATCGACTTCCTGGCATACCGATGGCACAGCTACTAACCGCTCCCACCGGGAAATCGCGGGGAACCCTCCCTAAACCCTGCTCGTACCCTCCTATTGTAGGGTGCGCGGCAGCCAAAGCCATGCTACAATCGCACCTTGGGGAGTGATTGGCATGGAGAACATAGCACTTGAAGATGTTACAAAGCTGATGAGCCGGGGTATCAATTCTCTGGTGCATGACGCGCTGAGAGTCAGCGCAGGAAATCCAGGGTTTGCGCGTTTTCTTCTCAAGAGCGTGTTGTGGCAGAAGAGGGCCGCCGGTCGCCGCGCGAGGTTCGAGAAAAAAGGCCTGCATGTACCGGCGTTCATGATTTGCAGCATCACGGGTCGGTGCAACCTTCGATGCAAAGGTTGCTATGCCCACCGCGAGTTCGGTGGCGTGCCCGATGAACTCCCGGCGAGTCGCTGGCTCAGCCTCTGGCAGGAGGCGCGAGACCTCGGTGTATCCTTTATCCTGGTAGCGGGCGGGGAACCGTTCGTGAGGCTGAATGTGGTAGACGCCATCCGGGACGTGCCGGAGATAATCTTCCCGGTGTTCACAAACGGCCTGTTGCTGAGGGACGAGACGCTGGCGCGGCTTAGCGGCGTCAGGAACCTGATCCCGGTGATCAGCCTCGAAGGATTCCAGCACGAGACAGATGATCGAAGAGGCGAAGGCGTCTACAAGCGCCTTGAAGAGACAATCGATAGGCTCGCAGCGAATAAATCATTCTTCGGTGTTTCCCTCACCGTAACCGAGGCCAACGCCAATATCGTCACTAGCGATGAGTTCATCGGTGAGGTTGTGGCTGCGGGCTGCAGGCTGTTCTTCTTTGTCGAGTATGTGCCTGTCCAGGAGGGCACCGACGATCTGGTGCTGAGCGATCCTCTGCGGACGATGCTGCGGAAGCGCGTCGCGGAACTCAGGGAGAGCTACCCGGCCCTGTTCGTGGCCTTCCCGGGCGATGAAGAGGAGATGATGCCTCGCGGCCGGCCGTGGGTTTGTTCATGTCAACCCCGCGGGTAACCTTGAGCCGTGCCCGTTCGCACCATATTCCGATGCCAGTGTGCGCGATGTCTCACTGGCGGACGCGCTCCGGTCACGCTTCCTTCACGAAGTCAGGATGCGTCATGAGATCCTGAACGAAGGCGCATCCGGCTGCGCCCTCTGGGAGAATAGGGAACTCGTCAGGCACCTGTTGAGCCAGGCGACTACTTCCTGAGGTGGTTGCGTAGGTGTTTTCGGAGCCGTGTCAAGAGAACGGCTGCCTGTTTGGCGCATTGTAAGTCTTGCGGAGCCGCGTTGGTCTTGTGGGACCAGTGTTTGCGCCAGCGGTGGTTCGTGGCGACCAGCAGCTGCGATCTGACTGGTCCATAGAGACCAACGCTGTTCGCGTCTTCGCGCAGTTACCCGACGAGAGGCCTGAACTGCAAGAGAAGGAGCGTAGCCCCCGTGAGTCGTAACCCAGATGGCGACGGGACAAACCGCTGGTCCGGAAACCATTCACAGCGGAGGAGGAAGAGCATGAGCGGCTTCAATCCGACCCTGGTAATCAAGAATGGCAGGCTGTGGACTATGAACGAGCAGCAGCCGTATGCCGAGGCAGTGGCAGTGCACGGCCATGATATCGTGGCCGTCGGCAGCAACGCTGAGATCGAGTCACTGGCCGGCCCCGGGACCGAAGTGGTCGATGTTGGAGGGCGAGTCGTCACCCCTGGACTGGCTGACATCCACGTCCACCTGATCCAGGATGCGGCGGATGCGGATGCTGTGGAGGTCCGTGACTTCTATGACCCACAAGTGAAGTCCGTGAAAGGTATACTCGCCAAGATCAGGGCCCGCGCGGTGACCGTGCCTCCGGGCCGCTGGATTCATGGCAACGGCAGCCCGATGCAGGACGACCGGCTGGCGGAGAAGAGGCTGCCGACGAAGGCCGAACTCGACAGTGCGGCCCCCAACAACCCCTGCTACGTTAATTTTGGCGCCCATGTCATGGTCGTCAACTCACTCGCGCTACAGATGACCGGTATAACAAGGGACACGCCCGACCCGGTAGGTGGCTGGATCATGCACGACGCATCCGGCGAGCCGGACGGCGGGCTCCGCGAGCGGGCGCAGATACCTGTGAAACGGGCGGACGACTCCAAGGTGAAGAGCCTGGAAGACGGCGCCGTGGCGCTGCTGCAGCGGGCCGCCGGCCGCGGCATCACCGTGGTCCACGATATCGTGACCAACGCAGAAGCCATCGCCGCCTACCAGAACCTCGCCGCCGCGGAGCGGCTTCCGGTGAGGGTGCACTTGCTCATCAGGATCATCGAGGCCGATATCACCACGAAATCGATGGTGGAGATGGGCCTCAGGCAGCCTTTCGGCTCGGACATGCTGAAGATAGGCGGCAGCAAGATGAGCATTGACGGGGGCTTCACCGGGAGGCAGGCAGCGTTCTCGGGTCTGAACGGCTTGATACGAATAGACCAGGACGAACTGGACCACACGGTGGAAGCCTGCCACCTTGCGGGCATACGCTGCTGCATTCACGCGATCGGCGACGTCGCGGTCGACATGGCGCTCACCGCCGTGGAGAGGGCCCAGCTTGAGGCGTTCAAGCCGGACATCCGCCACAGGATTGAGCATATGGGCAACCACTTGTTCACGCCCGAGAGGCGGGACAGGGCGAAGCGCGTAGGCGCGATTCCGGTCACAAACCCGTCGATTTTCTACTTCGTCGGCGACATGGGGGAGGCGTACATCGGCACCGAGAGGAACGCCACGTGCTTCCCGCTGAAGACCATCCAGAAGGAATTCCCGATCGCTTTCGGCTCAGACGCCACGGCATACTGGCCGGTCGACAGTATCAGAGACATCGCGGCGATGGTCACGAGAAAGACCGTACTGGGTACCGTCATGAACCCCGCCGAAGCCATCACGTTCTACGAGGGTGTGCGCGCGCAGACCAGAGACGCCGCCTACGTGGGTTTCGAGGAGGGACGGGCCGGGACCCTCGAGCGCGGCAAGATCGCCGACATCTGCGTCCTGGACAAAGACCCACTCACCTGCGCGCCAGAGAAACTGGCCACACTGCCGGTGATGATGACCGTTTGCGCAGGCAAGATCACGCACCGGTCATGAGGAACCGCAGTACACGACAAGAAGCGTGGCTGTACAGACCCGACAGAGGGAGGAGACTGCATTGACATCCTTTACATTCGCGGCAGCCGGAGACGCCATTATCACCAGGAAAGTATCGCAGAAGACCGATCCGGCCTTCCTTGACATGGTCAAGATCATCAGAGAGGCTGACGCGGC